>NZ_JAMPMC010000014.1:0-223971 GCF_028477945.1 Providencia sp. PROV261
AAAGAAAGTAACGAAAAAATTAGTTCTATTCATGTAGCTTGGCCAAAAATGACAGTTAAATTCATTTTAATGATTTTGATAGAAAATACAGCAAGATGAAGAGCCCCTTCGAGAGGGGCTGGTTGATGGGAGCCTAGTTGGCTAGTTGGCGGGGTTATCTGTTTCCTCTTCAGTGATATCGTCATCGGTTGAAGGCACCGCTTGCTCAACTTCTGCTTCTTTACCCTTAGCTTGGGCTGATTTTCGTGCTCGAATTTCGATATCAATAATGCGTCGTGCAAGTTTGATAATGCGCTGTTGCCATGCGTAGTTGCCATCAACGCGTTGCTTGTTGCTAAGCACGCTAGACAACCAGAGAGTGTCCATTGAGATCATTAACGCATCGAGTTTGCGCACTAAGCCGACAAACTGGCCAACCTGAGGCGAGCTTATTTTGGCGTTGAAGGTAATCGGGTCGGTGTAGTCAGGTACTTCATCGATACCGTTGGACTCCATCAATTTGTCTAAACGAGCTTGTTCGTTGTCTACCGCCTTAGCGCAATCCTCGATCAACTGGCTAATGATCTGTTCCACTTCATCAATTTCGTTCTCATCGCCGATGATGCGCAGGATGACATCGATTCCGTAAAGCGCACTGACCGTCCGTCTAAAAACACGGTCAACGACACGTTGCGCCTGTAAGCTATTAATTGTGAATGATTGTTCAAAGATGGGTTTTGAGTAATTGGGTCTTGCTTGGGCCATAAGTTTGCTCCTGATATGACAATAATCAGTCCCTAGCCTAATCCTCTGTGCGGTAATGGCCTTTCAGCTAGGTGGAAGAATTGAGCATCTTTCTAACTATCCTGTCTGGATAAGACGGTTACACTGACTATCAAATATTGCTGATCTGTTTCAGTGATATCTGCGCCTGAGAGCATGAGCTCAAAGGAAGCCCGCCGCTGAGTTTTCTCAGTGGTACTAAGAGGTAGCTAGCCTCCTTAAACAAATAGCCTGCATGTTTTTACATGCGCAACCATGCGTTCCTTACGGTTCGCCTTTTCACCACCCAACTGGGGGAGTTTTCCCCAGTTGGGGTGACTCCTTCACAACCAAATTAAGGAGTCACCAATGGAATATATCTTCGGATTTATTATCCAAATCGCAGGCATTATGTTGCTTGCAAAACTGAGCTGGTCGCTTTTGCGATTACTTGCTCGTCAAACCGTGCGCCCGTTTCGATTTGTACTTACTCAAATCAAGCGATTGCTCACACCAACATCAAAACGTCGTCCAATGGCAGTGCCTAAAGCTCCTGGTATGCCCCGTTTGACATCTGCGTTTTACAAAGAGCCACATCAGTACGACATGGCTTTACTCGAAATACCAACCTATCTGCGTCGTCAGTCTTCTTTGCCCAGTCGGGTAGAAGCAACTGTGTGCACAGAGTTCAACTAAGACGAGGAGAACATCATGAAAAACCAAGTAACACTCATAGGCTACGTTGGCTCTGAGCCAGAGACGCGAGCCTATCCATCAGGTGATTTAGTGACCAGCATTTCACTGGCCACTTCTGAGAAATGGCGCGACCGTCAATCCAATGAGCTCAAAGAGCATACGGAATGGCATCGGGTCGTTTTTCGAGATCGTGGTGGATTTAAGTTAGGGCTAAGAGCAAAAGATTTGATCCAAAAAGGAGCGAAGCTTTTTGTTCAAGGGCCTCAGCGCACGCGCTCATGGGAGAAAGATGGCATTAAGCATCGATTGACCGAAGTGGACGCGGATGAGTTTCTGCTTCTTGATAGTGTGAACAAAGCATCTGAGCCATCACCGGCGGATGATGCGAGCTCCCAAGCTAATTGGGCACAAACTTATCCTGAACCAGATTTTTAACCGAGCGATAACGCTTTAACCCAGCCGGGAGTACTTTCCCGTCAGGGGCAGACTCCCACTTTGATTGTCGGAGTCCATAATGGAAAAACCAAAGCTAATCCAACGCTTTGCTGAGCGCTTTAGTGTCGATCCAAACAAGTTGTTCGATACCCTAAAAGCAACAGCATTCAAGCAACGTGACGGTAGTGCACCGACCAATGAGCAGATGATGGCGCTCTTGGTGGTTGCAGATCAGTACGGTTTGAACCCTTTCACCAAAGAGATTTTTGCGTTCCCTGATAAACAAGCTGGGATTATCCCAGTGGTAGGTGTCGATGGATGGTCTCGCATCATCAATCAACACGACCAGTTTGATGGCATGGAGTTCAAGACTTCAGAAAACAAAGTCTCACTGGATGGCGCGAAAGAATGCCCTGAATGGATGGAATGCATCATCTATCGGCGCGACCGTTCGCACCCAGTCAAAATCACTGAGTATCTGGATGAAGTCTATCGACCGCCTTTTGAAGGTAATGGCAAAAATGGCCCTTACCGTGTAGATGGTCCATGGCAGACGCACACTAAGCGAATGCTAAGACATAAATCCATGATCCAGTGTTCCCGCATTGCGTTTGGCTTTGTGGGAATTTTCGATCAAGACGAAGCGGAGCGAATTATCGAAGGCCAAGCAACACACGTTGTTGAGCCATCTGTGATTCCACCCGAGCAAGTTGATGATCGAACCCGAGGGCTTGTTTACAAGCTTATCGAGCGGGCGGAAGCTTCAAACGCTTGGAATAGTGCATTGGAATATGCCAATGAACATTTTCAAGGTGTTGAGCTGACGTTTGCGAAGCAAGAAATCTTTAATGCTCAGCAACAAGCAGCCAAAGCGCTCACACAGCCTTTAGCTTCTTAGCGCCACGCATTCATTTTACTAACCCTGGCGGGATTATTCTCCCGTCAGGGGGAAGGTCTCGTCTTTTTTTTGGAGATCTTCCATGACTAAATCAGCCTCACTTTTTCGCTTGGTATTGGTTGTTGCCCTTGTCTTAGGTTCGATTCAAGCCGGTAAAGCGGCAATTGATTCGGTTCAAGCAAGTGTTGTTCAGCACCAAACAGCGTTAGCACAAGCTGCAAAGTAACCACTTAACCCTGAAGGGGAGTTCTCTCCTTCAGGGGAGTCTCCCTTCAAAGGAGGCAATATGAAGGTTATCGACCTATCACAACGTACTCCTGCATGGCACCAGTGGCGCATTGCAGGGGTTACGGCATCTGAAGCCCCAATTATTATGGGGCGTTCACCCTACAAAACACCTTGGCGATTATGGGCAGAAAAAACCGGATTCGTATTACCGGAAGACCTGTCGAATAATCCAAATGTGCTTCGTGGTATAAGGTTGGAGCCTCAAGCAAGGCGAGCATTTGAGAATGCGCATAATGACTTTCTTCTGCCGTCATGTGCAGAAGCCGATCATAACGCAATCTTTCGAGCCAGCTTTGATGGCATCAACGATGCGGGCGAACCCGTTGAACTGAAATGTCCTTGCCAGTCAGTTTTTGAGGATGTGCAAGCTCACCGAGAACAAAGCGAGGCGTACCAGTTGTATTGGGTGCAAGTACAGCATCAAATACTGGTCGCCAATAGCACGCGAGGTTGGTTGGTTTTCTATTTTGAGGATCAACTGATTGAGTTTGAAATACAGCGAGACGCGGCGTTCTTAACTGAGTTGCAAGAAACAGCGCTTCAGTTTTGGGAGTTAGTACAGACCAAAAAAGAGCCGTCAAAATGCCCTGAGCAAGATTGTTTTGTTCCCAAGGGTGAAGCCCAATACCGTTGGACATCGCTGTCTCGACAGTATTGCTCAGCACATGCCGAAGTGGTCCGACTGGAAAATCACATTAAATCTTTGAAAGAGGAAATGCGAGACGCCCAGTCAAAATTGGTCGCCATGATGGGTAACTACGCTCATGCCGACTATGCTGGGGTCAAACTCAGCCGCTACATGATGGCGGGCACGGTGGACTATAAGCAATTGGCCACCGATAAGTTAGGCGAGCTGGATGAACAGGTTTTAGCCGCTTACCGAAAAGCGCCACAAGAGCGGTTGCGCATTAGCACCAATAAGCCAGAGCAGCCCGTTGAAACACCAATCAAAATCAGTCTTGAGCAAGATAACTTGGTTCTGCCAGGTGACTCGCCGAGCTCATTTTACTTTTAACGTTCACTTGGAGCCGATTTCGGCTCCTTTCTCATGCGCTTACATCGAGTGCATCAGAAAGCAGTTTCACTCGTAGCCAATGCTGGGTACGAATGATAGAGCGAGCTGAACTCTTACATACACAGCCATACCACAATCAACACACCACCCGACGGGGACTTCATTCCCTGTTGGGGCATGGGGCCTCGTTAAAACTAATGAGGTTTACCATGACAGAACAATCCCCATTTTTGGTTCAAGTGAATCAAGCGTTTAATGTCCCGGCTCCTGATGCTTTCGTTCTGGAAGGATTTAGTGCCGACACTACCCATCCAAACATTCCCGTTCGCAAGGACGAGTATGTTTTTAGAAAAGAAGACTTACGTGACGTATTGGCGTTCTTGTCTCACCCAGACGGTGACGGTTTGTATATTACAGGCCCCACTGGATGCGGTAAGACCTCGCTAATTTGCCAAGTTGCTTCTCGATTGAATTGGCCTGTTCAGCAAATTACTGCGCACGGTCGATTGGAGTTGTCCGATCTTATCGGTCACCACACACTGGTTAATGGCAACATGACCTTTGTGTATGGGCCGCTGGCACTGGCTGTCAAGCATGGCCATTTGCTGATCATTAATGAAATGGATCTTGCTGAGCCTGCTGAACTGGCTGGGCTCAATGACATTTTGGAAGGTGCCCCGTTGGTCATCGCACAAAATGGCGGTGAGATCATCATGCCACATACCAAGTTTCGTTTTATCGCTACCGGCAACAGTGCGGGCAGCGGTGACCAAACGGGCTTGTATCAAGGTGTGCTCCAACAGAATTTGGCTTTTCTTGATCGCTTTAGAATCATCGAAGCGACCTATGCAGAGCCTTCTGTAGAGGAAGCCATTCTGGAGAACGTTGCGCCGGGCTTGCCAGAAGTCTTTCGCCAAAAAATGGTGAAAGTGGCTGGTGACATTCGTCGTCTCTTTATTGGGGGCGCGGATGGTGGTGCTGAGCTTAGTATCACTATGTCCACTCGGACCTTGGTGCGCTGGGCAAAGTTAACACTTGCTTTTAAAGGCGCTCCTAACGCAGTGGAGTATGCACTGGTTCGGTCTTTGACGGCTCGTGCTGAGTTGGAGCAACGAGAAGCCATTCACCGTATTGCCGCTGATGTCTTCGGTGACCATTGGGAGGATTGATGATGGATAAGTGCTTTGCTCTTTACCGTTACCGTCATTCTGATGGGACAGCCAAAGAATGGGCCATTTACGTTGGATCGGATACCCAGGAGATTGAAGTTCGGTTTGGAAAAGCCGGTCAATTGTCGCAGCAGCGATTGATTGATTCGACTGATCCTAACGCTGAAGCAGACCGACGAATCAATGAGAAAATCAACAAGGGTTATCGATTGGTTGGACAAGTCGGCATTGATCATCAAGGGCGGCCATTTGAACTCTCAAATGCGCTAGATAGTGTCGCGTGCGTCAATAACGTCAGTTGGGAGTTTCGTACTCGCAAGGACGTCAATGGCCAAATATCGCTGGCGAAAAAAGCGTTGTTCGATATGGCAAAGCTGCTTGAAGCCTATGGCTTGGCTGTTATTGATGATAACCAAGTCAGGATTGGAGAATGGTCATTAGGGTTTTGCAAAAGCGGATTACCTAGTACCAATCAAATCAGCATGGTGTCAGGTGAAGGCGCTGGCATTGTTAACACTGATGATGGCCCGTGGCCATTGTTGCTGTTACTGGCTTTTAAGCGTCAATTACCACCACTGTGTTCGCTCACAGTAGCGAGTCCTGAAGGGATAGAAGTATCCGACCAACTGAAGTTGGAAAAAGATGTATTGCGGTTGCTAGGCAGTGATTTAGAGCGGGTTCGCCCGATAGCTGAAGCACTGGACTTAATGCCTGTGAAAATCGATCTCAACCAATCGTCGCCTGATTCGCAAAATTACTATTTCTGATAGTGGTATTGCCATTAGCGCGTCAACTACTACCACCCAAACGGGGGCCATTGCTCCTGTTGGGAGTGGTGCGTCCCCATCTCGCATGAGGATGCACTATGAGTATTCAAACCCTCGACAAACTGTTGATTTGTCACATCGACTGTTCCATCTGGAGCGGTAGAAAAAAGCTAAGGCCTGAAGATTTCAGATTAGCCAATGGCAGCCAACTTCCACCGAAGGATGTTGCCAGCTTAGGGAGTAAAAAAATTTGCGACCCAGAGGCATTGGCGAACTTTGAAAGGCTTAAGAAAGAAGCGCAGCGCTTGTGTGAGCAAGTCGGTGTGCGGTTTTTAGGTGGCTATGCCGTCCCTGAAGACCGAATTGATCAGATTGTTCCAGAGCTTGACAGGATCGGTCAGGAGTTTGCGCAGTGCAAGCAGTTGTTCTTGGACAACTATGATCAGGTGACGTTTGACTGGGTTGCGAAACACCCGGAATTTGCAGATGCAATTCGGCGTGCGCTGTCACCCATCGAAGACGTGGAACAACGGCTTCAGTTCGATTATGCCATCTATCGAATGCAACCGGCTGAACAAGCTGGTGGCTTAGATGACAAGGTCAATGGCATGGGACACACCCTATTTAGGGAGGTGGCTCGTGATGCTAATGAACTGTTTGAGCGTTCCGTTGCAGGAAAGAATCAAATCAGTCAGCGTGCCCTTAATCCTCTCAAGCGATTAAGAGACAAGTTGGATGGTTTGTCATTCCTGGATCATCGAGTTCAGCCGATGGTTGAAGCGATGGACAATTTATTTGTTCGTCTGCCGAAGACCGGCCCTGTGACAGACAATCTCTATCACGAACTGATGGCGACCATTTTAATTTTGTCTGATCCAGACAAGATGAGAATGCACGGTGAAGGTCAATTGGATATCAGACAACTGATGCCCAAACCTGAACCTAAACCCGCACAGCCAGTATCTGCTCAGGCAGATAACTTACGTGCAATACCACAACCAACCGTCAGACCAAACCTTGGTTCGACTGTACCAAACTCATTTTATTTCTAACGTCCTTGAGGGCATGTTGCCCTTAAGGGCGCATGTCCTCTGAACTATGTAAGAGGAAATTATGCAATCAACCATCCATAACCCCAGCCAACTGAACCAGTTTGAACCGCATTTTCGTGGTGTGACTGATGCGGTTGAAAGTGAATCGATACCAGAAGTGGCGTGTTGTCGAACGTTAGTACAACGATCGTACTCAACACATAGTGTCGTGATCCCCAAGAACCCTGTATTGATCGCAGATGCGGACGGGCAAGGTGTTTGGGTAACGGCCATGGTGTTTGTTCCAAACATGGCATTGCAGCAAACCGCTCATGAGCGGGCCTGGCTGCAATATCAACACGAGGTGTCTACTCAGTTACAAGACCAGTATGGTCTGACATTGGATGACATCCTGAGTTTAGACCAGCTTAAAACGTCATTTGAGCAGCACGAGAGTACCGCTCAATTGGTGGCTTGGTTAGGTCAAAAATACGACCTGGTTAAGCTAAAAGCACAGGTTTAAACACTTACATTCCCAGCGGGGAAACGCTCCCGCTGAGGGAGTATTCCCCCTAATGATTAGGAGACTCCCATGAATCATCCATTAAAAAATGCACTGCCAATCGTTGCCGCCGCTTATGGCGAAAAGTTTGGTGTGAAGGTGCTTATTCAAGGACAAGATGCGTTTACCGATGGTGAGCGGATTGTGATCCCAACAGCAAACCCAGACGACCCACACTATCAACAAATAGCTTGGGGTTATCTGGCTCATGAAGCGGCGCATATTCGGCATACCAATTTTGACATGGTGAAGAAGGCGTCGTCTAAGCCGATCCGTAAGGCACTTCTCAATATTATTGAGGATGTGCGCATTGAAAACGAATTGGCAAAGGATTACCCCGGAACCCGGCGCAGTATTTCGCAAGTGATTGAGTACATGGTGGACACACAGCAAATGTGTGTACCTGAACAGCCTGAGCCTGCATCTAACTTGCAAGCCTGGTTGTTGTTTCGCTTGAGATGCCATTTTCTGGGCCAGAAAGCGCTGACGCCTTTGTATCAAGCTGTTGATGAAAGAGTGAGACAACTCTTTCCTGCCGCAGCGATGAGCCGGTTAAGCGCCATGCTGACAGCAGTGCCTAGCCTGGCATCTACAGGTGAAGTGCTGAAACTTGTCGATGCCATCGTTGCCATGTTGGAAGAAGAATCTCGTCCACCACAGGATGAGTCTGATGCTGATGGCGGTGATGACATTGGACAAGATGCGAGTAATGACAGCAATAGCAGTAGTGACAGTCAAACCCCGGAAACAAGTTCGTCTGCAACAGGGGATGCTGCTGAAACGAGTGATTCAGATAACTCTGATCAAGCTGATAATTTGCGACAAGCCTTAGAGGCCAGTGCCGCTCACTTTGAACCCGATACCTTTGCACAAGTGGCAGAAGTGTTGTCGGAACAAGCAGAAGGACATCAGGGCGTCACTCCACTCAGTTTGCCCCAAGCAGAGCAAGCTATGTTGGGTGATGAGGCTATCTTGACCTTATCGGCGTCTGAGTCGGCTCAAATTCGAGCCCGACTTAGGGGCATGGTTCAGTCCAGTCAGGACAATCGGAATCATGCCAAACGGTACGGTCTTCGAGTGGCAACTCATCGTCTTGCCGCTTCACAAGCAGGTGAGTCGAGATTGTTTATTCAAAGGCAGCCCCGCATTGCGCCTAATGCTGCTGTGCACTTGCTTGTCGATATATCGGGCTCAATGGGTAAGCCCATTGGCGAAGGTAATCGCAAGTATTTTCATGTTGCCAATGAAGCCGCTTTGGCTTTAGCCATGGCATTGGAAGGTATACCGGGTGTTGTACCTGCGGTCAGTTATTTTCCTGGTATTCATCAGGAAGTTTCTATCGCGTTATTGCCCAAGCAATCGGTTCGACATCGGGCCGCCTGTTTTGACCAAAAACCAAGAGGTTGTACGCCTATGGCACAAGCTATGTGGTTTGCGGCAAACAGTTTGTTGGCACAAAAACAGAAGCGAAAGCTAATGATAGTGCTAACGGATGGTGACCCAGATGATTGGGCTGCCACGCATGACATTGTTGACCGGTGCAGACGCAGTGGCTTTGAGCTGCTGGGGATCGGGATTCAAACACGCAGTGTTGAGAAATTCTTTCCTCGAAGCATCGTGATTAACGACGTCAAAGATCTGAAGCGTGAGTTATTCGAAGTAACACAACAACTGATAATTCAGTAACCACATCCATTTTACCACCCTGCGGGGACGATTCCGTCCCCGCCTGGGCATGGGTTCGTCTCCGTTTTTTTTGGAGACTCCTATGAAAAACAGAAAGTTCTTAGCTGGCGAAGAAGCCGGTACTTACATCGTTCCTGAGCAAGTGACTGAAGCGGATATCTTAGATATGGCGCTCAAGCTTGCCCGTGGTCGATTGAGTAAAGGTCGAAAAATTGAACAGCCATCGTCGGCGTTCTCATACCTGCAAACACTGATGCACGAGTATGAGCACGAAGTCTTTGGCGTACTGTTTCTTGATACAAAGCATCGCGTTATTCGATTTGAAGAGCTGTTCAAAGGCACTTTAGATGCAGCGAGCGTTTATCCAAGGGAAGTAACAAAACGAGCGCTAGAACTTAATGCGGCAGCAGTGATACTGGTTCATAACCATCCATCGGGTGATCCTGAACCCAGTGAAGCTGATAAACGCATCACTCATCGACTCCGTGACGCCTTGTCACTTGTTGATATTCGAACGCTTGACCATGTCGTGGTCGCATCCGAGGGCTGCGTTTCGCTTGCCGAACGCGGTTATCTTTAATGAATGGGCGCATTGCCCATTCTCCTTCATCACAAAAGCAGTCCTATCAACACACGTCATCACAGCTCGAATTTCTATTTGAGTTTGATGATGCCCCAGTCACTTGGTCTGACACGGAAATCTGGCAGTTACGCGAAGGCATTCTATTGGATGCGATCCGTGTATTGCTGGACGGTCGTGTCAGTACTCGATTGCGAAGGGATGTGTTGTCGTGGATTCAAAATGACGAATTAACGCCATTTTGCTTTCGTGTTTGCGCGATGGCTGCGGTTGTCGATCCTGATGTGCTTCGTGATTCCATCATGTGGCTATTAAGACGACATGGTATCCAGCTTGACTAACGTTCCTGCATTAACCAAACGGCTCAATGCAGGACCCAAGCTGACTTTTACCACCAGTGGTAGGAGTCGGCTTTTTACTTAAGGAGGTTATATGGCGTTACCTTTACAAATTGAAACAGTAAGGCCATATCTTAATGGCCAATGGCTTCAAGTATTAGCGGTATTGGTGCCAGAACTTGATGCCGCCATTGCTCGAAAGGGCCGTCATGTGGCTTGTCCTGTTCATGGCGGTCGTGATGGCTTTAGGCTATTCAAAGATGCTGAATATACCGGAGGTGGCGTTTGTAACACCTGCGGTATCTTTCATGATGGTTTTGAACTGTTGTCTTGGATTAATGGATGGAACTTTGCTCAGTCTATTGAAGCAATCGGCCAGGTTCTTGGTATTCAACCCGGACAAATACAAGCGCCTATTCGGCCAATACCGAGTAACGCAGTTGATTGGAAGGCTAGAAAGCAGGACGAGGACAAAGCGATTATCCATCGCTTGAATCAAACCTGGGGAGAAACGTTTTCTCTTGCAGATACTCGTGCGCAACCAGTTTGGAACTACATGCATCGTCGTGGCATTGTTACCCGGCTTCGTCCTGAATGGGATTCGGTGCTGAGGTATCATCCAAACTTGCCTTACCATGATGAAGATGGCTTGTTTATCGATAGCTACCCAGCGCTGCTAGGTAAAATCGTTACTCAGCAAGGGCGTTCGGCCACGTTTCATCGGATCTACCTAAGTGAAGATGGATTCAAAGCGCCGGTTGAAAAGCCTAAAAAGATGATGCCGATACCAAGTGACAGAACAATCACTGGTGGTGCCATTCCGATAGGTGAGCCTGGTGAGGTATTAGGTGTTTCTGAAGGCATCGAAACAGCTTTAGCGGTTACCAGAGCTACGGGACAGACATGTTGGTCGGTTGTGAATGCAACGCTACTGGCTAGGTTTGAACCACCAAGTAATGTGAAAATGCTGTACATCTGGGCAGATCACGATCTCTCTGAGACCGGCCTGAATGCAGCGAATGAACTCAAGAAAAAAGCCTGGCAAAAAGGCATTCTGACACAAGTTCTGATCCCTCCGATACCAACGTCACTTGGCGTGAAAAGTTGGGATTGGAATGATGTGCTGAATGTTTACGGAGCCATGGGCTTTCCGAAAGTTCATATCTGATCTAAGGGGCTTCGGCCCCTTTTTTTGCGCCTTGCATATTTGAAAAATCATGGAGAATGAAAAATAGATAACCAATAGGAGAAACAAACATGATGGTATTAACCCTGTTAACAAAGCAGATTGATGGTGAGTTTACGGTTTACTGGAAGACCGGCCTTCGAAGAGGTGGTGAACTAAAGGTCGATTTAGGTGAGCAATACGACAAGCTAACTGAGCAGCAAAAGCCAATTGCAGCTGAGCTCTATGCGATTCATCACCTACTGTCAGTGAAAGAGGTGATGGGGAGTAACCGAAGCGGTAATGGGCTTCAAATCCGGGTCAGTAAAGGAGCTATCAAAAAGTTACAGAAACAACGCTCAACTCAGCATTCACTTTACAGCCTGACTAGGTTTTTGCTCACTCGATACCAGGAAGCACAGATATCGGTAGAGAAACGGGAAGATTGGCTCTCATATTCCTTCGAAGAATACAGCGTCGATAATGCTACCGTGAGAGAAATCGATGAGGTCATCAACGTTCCGAACATTGGGCCTGTCGTGGTGACTCGTCATGCACTGGAAAGGTTTGTGGAACGGCTTTCAGGCGGTGTACCTAAGCATCCTTGGAAGGCTTTGTGCGCTAAATTGTGTAGCACAGAATTGGCAAAATCTTTATTGCCAGAATGTATAGCTTCAAAGAAAGCAAAAAAATATTTCGTACAGGCAGAGTTTTGGTGTCATGGGAGCTCTGGTATGCACTTTGTGATGGTGCCATCAGCCAAAGCACTTACGTTAGTAACAGTGTTTAATAGATAGTCAGAAACACACACGATTCCTTCATCTATCTGGCCAATCGCTCTTACGGGGATCTTTAGCATGTTAGCTCTGTGAAATTTCTGGAGCTGACAATGAGAACGCCTTTGTTACCTTGGTTCATCCTATGGGTGACCATCCCAATCATTATTTTCTTTCTATTCATCTTGCCCGCCTATGCTAGTGATGGGCAATTCTATCAGCGTGGTCAGGAAGGTTGGTTTTGGTATCAGGTCATTCCCGAGCCAGCCGAGTCTGAAGACCTAATGAAGCCGAAATCTGGTGTTGTGGAGCCCACTAAGGACGGGCTAAAGCCTTTCAGTGCTGCCTGGTTTCGTGAGCACATGCAGTCGTTCATGGACAAGGCAATTGATGAGCCGACGAATGAGAACGTCAGAGCCTATCTGTATCTCCAGCGCGTCATGATGGATAAGGGCTCACAGTTTGCTGATGTTAGTCAGCAGGTGGTCATGGGCGATCCTGTTTTGGATGAAATCAGTCGCAGACCCTTGGCGACCTATGCTGCCAATCGGATGGATCGAGAAGCTGGCACTCAACGTGATGTAGCTTTAGGTGAAGTAGCGAAGCGGGCTGGTTTGTTCTTTTTCTATCGTTCGGATTGCCCTTATTGCCATGCTCAAGCGCCTATCATCGAATCTATGGCCTTGAACTATGGGTTCGAGGTGTTTGCTATTGCTGTCGATGGCTTGCCTTTACCCGGTGGAGAGTTTCCCAATTACAAAGTCGATTCAGGACAAGCCCAATCCTTGTCCGTTACGACTGTCCCTGCCGTGTTCTTAGTTGACCCGCCTAACGTTATTACTCCGATTGGACAAGGCGCAATGAGCCTTGATGAGCTCAATAATCGAATCATTCTCGCAGCCCATCAAGCCGGTTGGATTGACGATCAAACTTACTATGCCACCAGACCTGTTCAACCCGGCGTGTCACTCGCGATGTCAGCCCAAGAGCTTAACGAAAAGATATTACAGGACCCTGAGTTCCTTGTTCGCTATCTGCGTGCACAAGGAGGGTTATAACAATGAAAAAAGTAATCCGAGTATCGCTAATCGCCTGTGCGATTGGTTTTTCATCTATGAGCCAAGCAAGCTTGCAACAGGAGATGAACCAGTTGTTTGGTTCAATGACCAACACCACTGCGCCTGGTGTATTCGAGAGTCAGCGGCGTGGCGTTATATCTGGAGGAAGCGTTGTTGTTCGTAACAGGATCATGAACGAGAACCTCGTCTCTATGGTGCCACCGTCATTCCAAGCCGGTTGTGGCGGCATTGATATGTTCGCGGGAAGTTTGTCATTTGTTAACGCGGATCAGTTTGTTCAATTACTTCGCTCTGTTGCTGCAAACGCCAAGGGGTATGCATTCCAATTGGCGCTCAGTGCTATGTGTGAGAAATGCTCTCAGCACATGGAGACACTGCAAAAGAAAATCCAGCAGTTGAACGAGTATTTTGGTAATTCCTGTCAAATGGCTCAGGGAGTCGTGAACGATACCCTGGCTGCTTTTGGTAAAAAGGGGCAAACAGAAGCCAGCATGTTGAGCTCACTTAAAGGGGCTGGGGACATTTTTACCAGTTGGAGTGAGTCCAATGGTAAGAACCCATATGAGAACGCTTCGAGTGTCGCGGCATCTGATGTAAACAGAACGATTAAAGGTAATTTGGTTTGGCGAGCACTGAAACGTCATTCGGCATCAAGCTGGTTTGCATCGGGGGATGACCGTTTTCTTGAAGCGGTTATGTCCGTGACGGGCTCGATCATCGTTGGTGATTTAGCGAATGCGGCTGATGGTCAAGGTAAAGCCCCGAAACTGACCAGACTGAATGGCAATAAAGTGACTATTGAACATCTAATTCATGGCGGTAACGTCGCTATGTACCGATGTGACACAGTGACGCAAGACGGTTGTCTGAACCCAATAATCACTAACGTGACTCTTACCGGGTTATCAACTCAGGTAGAAAATTTACTTCTTGGTACAGGTTCTAGTAACGGCATTATTTTTAAGTTTGCTCGAAATACAGGGGCTGCTAGCGCCACCGAAAAGGCTTTTATGACCTCGGCTCCTGCCAGCATTGGGGGCATGATTCGAACTCTTTCTGCATTAAATGAAGGGGCCGCTAGGTCGTTTGCTTCACGAGCGGCACCATTTATTGCTGTTGAGATGGCCCGAGCATTAGTTGAAGACATGCTCAATGCAGCTAGAAGTACCTCCGGTGTGGAAGATCATGCCTATGCGAAGTTATTAACGGAAGACCTTGAACGTGCACGTCGCCAAATCAATGAGGAGTACGCCGCGTTGCAGCGAAGATACGGCTCAGAGCAAGAGTTGCTGGCACATTTTAACCAGGTGATACAGACCATTCGCAAACAGCGTTATTACACCGTTAAATCTACGGCGCTGGGGGAATAGGTCATGTGGGAAATCTATTCCATCGGGGATTCGGCTTTTTTAGAGCAGGTCCTGAACGCTGTCGCGATGATCACTGGTACAGGCGATTTTACTTCAATGGTTCGCATTGGCTTGCTCATTGGGGTATTGATGGTCTCTGTCCAGGCCTTAATGCAAGGCGGTCGTGGGATTAACTTTCAACACGTTTTAGTCTCATGGCTAGTCTTTGCAACCATGTTTGGACCCAGTACCCGAGTGAGCATTGAGGATGCGTACACCGGACAAGTTCGAGTGGTTGATAATGTGCCCATCGGTGTTGCTGCCGCAGGTAGTACGATTTCGACTGTTGGCTTTCAAATCACGCGATTGTTTGAAACCGCCTTCTCAACTCCCGCGATGACGGAATACGGCTTTGCATCCAGTTTACAGTCACTGATTAAAGTGAGAAAACAGGTGATGGATCGCTCTGGGTTGGGTGATGCAAATCGTGTCGGCGGCTCGGACATCGAGCAATCGTGGTTTAACTACATCAAAGAGTGCACCTTGATTGGTATCGACATCGGCCAAAAGAACCTCGATCAGGTGCTGAGTGATCCTAACCCGATGACAGCGATTAGGTTTGATTCGCGCATTTATGGCACTCGAATCATGCTCAGTGGTAGCAGTAGCGATCTGGACTGCACCGATGCCTATAGCCAACTGAAACTCATGACAGAATCAACCTTCATTCCAAGGCTTAAACAGGTTCTGTCAGCCTCATTGGGGACTTCGTCAGCAACGGACACTGATGACGTGATCCGAAATGCACTGAATAACCTTGGTTTGGCTTCGGTTAACACCCAAGAGTATATGACCGCGTCAGTGCTTTTGCCTATTTATGAGCAAAGCGTGACGGGCAAGTATATGGATGATCAAGCTTTCACCGCAGCCGTTATGGTTAACCAAGCGATTGAGCAGCGTAATACGCAATGGGCGGCGGAGCAGACCCTGTTCCAGAGTATCGTTCGTCCGATGATGACGTTTTTTGAGGGGTTCATTTACGCCATCACCCCATTGATGGCCTTTGTGATAGCCCTTGGCCAAATCGGGATGCGAATGGCTGGGAAGTACTTGTTAATCCTGCTTTGGATTCAACTTTGGATGCCTGTCATGGCCATCATTAACCTGTATATTCATTTAACCGTTGCAGGGAAAATGTCTGCTCTTGATGCCTTTGCAGGTACAGAAGTGCCATCTTTTGCTGGGATGATGCAGATGGATTCAGTGCTGCAAACCTGGATAGCTACTGGCGGCATGTTGGCGTCGAGTGTTCCGGCGATTTCGCTCATGCTCGTTTATGGCTCAGCAATAACCGCTACCCACTTGGCTGGGCGTCTACAAAACGGTGATGCCATTGATGAAAAGCTGGCAAGTCCAGATGTCGCGAAAAATGCCCCGGTAATGCAATCACAGTCAATGTTCCAAAATTCAGCCCTCACTGGTTCTGCTATGACCGGCGCGTCAAACCTACTAAGCAGTTTCTCTGTCGGAAACGCAGTGGGTTCAATGGTCGGCTCTGCAAAAGAATCCATGACTCAGGCAACTCAAGCCTTTAGCCGTCAGGTTGGCAATACCATGAGTCGAACCTTTGGTGAAAAGCTAAGTTACGACAACCTTTCTTCGGTTGGACGTCAGATTGGTTCTTCTAACTCCGCATCTAGCGCCGTTGTTAATCAGGTTACTGATGACCTGCAAACTCGGTATGGTTTTGGAGACGATAAAAAAGATGCTGTACGTGGCTTGGTATCGGGCGTGCTATCGGGAGGCCTAAGGGTCGGTGGCGATGGAACCATTACTAATCCCGGTGAGAAAGAAGTTGCTGATAAGGGCTTTCTTGGAAGGCTTCTTGGTACTGGCGGCAATGATTCTCCACAGGGCAACTTGCCAGGAGTCGATAAGCCAGACTCATCTCGTGTACCAAAACTATCAAGGGTACGAGCAGGGCTGGATTTAGGTGGTAACTTTAGTGGCCAAGTTGAGTCGTCAGAAGGCAGTTCTCGATCTACGACCGCAAATACGCTCACTGGGGAGATGCAAAGCTTGGCATTAAGTGATTCACGACGTGCTGAGTATCGCGATGCGATGGTTAAGGACCTTTCAGATTCAAGACGTTCTGGCGTTGAAATGTCGTTGTCTAACCAAGACTATCAGTCACTTCAGAGTTCAGCACAAGACGTTGTCACGGCATCAAATCGCTTTAGTGAGCTTGATCAGGCCAGCTACAGTCTATCAGGACAAAGAAATACTGATGGTGCGACGTTAACCCGATTAGCGGCGGACAATCCTGAAGTCATGGATTATTTAGGTCGCTATATGAACCAGCATGTTGAAGCAGGTAACCGTTTACGTGAAAACCTTCCAATGTATCAGCGCTTGCTACCTGATGATAATCAGGCGTATGTAGCGGCAGCTATGGAGTCTTTAACCTATAGCAACTCTTCAACGCCCGCTGAACGCGACAATGATTATCAAGCTGCAATGACGGTTATGGCCATGGCTACCGGAGCCGATTTACGATCAATTCAGCCGCGCTCAAATGAAGGCTTGTCATCAACTGCACCTACTTTTGGTGGTACTCAAAGCCAAGTTGAATCGGGTGTATTGGGCGGCTACGAGGATGCAGCAACAGTTCAAACTCAGTTCAACGCAGCTCAATCGGCTTACCAAACCAATCTGTCTGGTATAGATGGACAGTTGAATGCGCATCAGCAGCAAGCTCAGCAGGCCGTAGCTACTGACACAAGTACCTATCAATCTGGACTAAACAGTGAAGCTGGATCTCAGTGGCGATCACGCATTATGGCTGATGATAGCGGAGTTTCTGGTGCTGAAATGTTCTTCAACAGCGCCAGTGCTATTGGTGATTTCAGTGGCAAGCATACTGATGCAGCTCTGCATACCTTGAATCACTTTGGCGAAGACTATGAGAGTTACAAAGAACAAGCGCTTGAAGATCCTGGCTCACGAGGTTTCTTGCACAACGCAACGGTGGCCAGCAAATCAACCTGGGATGGGTTAAAAGCCGCCGTTGATGCCGGAACCTCTTTGGAAAATCCATTGACGGCGTTTAATGATGCATACAGTGGATCGAGTTCGCAGTATGCCTCCGAAGTAAACTGGGGCACTAAGTCTGAAGCCATGTTGGCGGGGGCATTTGGTGCGGCAGTTAACAATCGATATGGTGAGTTCTTAGAACAGTATGCCGATGATTTCAAACAGGAAGCATACAGCGAAGGGCAGAGAATGGGATTGACCCCGATTCAAAGTCAAGTGTTCGCTCAAGCTTTCAATGAAGGTTTGGCGGGACGCGTATTCAACTCTGAAGACTCATCGAGTTGGTCGCCTGAAATGCTAGGTCTAAGGGAGCAAATGCTAAATGAGTATCGTCAAAAGGATGAGAGTGGCGCTTACATCCCTGACAGTGTGTCTGAAGAAGATAAAGCATTTGTGGATAAGCAGATAGCGGTGATCTCAAATGCATCGCTTGCGGGAGATTATGCTCAGAACAACTTGATCGATATTAGGGCTTATAACCAGGCATCAGGAAGGAACTGAAAATAGAAGGTAGCCAGCTTGTGGTTGGCTGGCTATTTTTTTGGCTTTTTGGGATACCTTGGATAAAAGCCATCAAAAAACGAATGGAGCTTATACCAATACCATTTTTCTTCAATGCTCAAAGTTCTACCCGAATCTTTAACTTGGCTACTCAAGAATCTAATTCCAGTACAAATAGCTAAGAAAGAGAGTCCCAAACCAACAATTGTCCAACTCGCTTGCCAATATGCGATTGCTACAAGCATAGTGATTATGGCTATAAGTCCGATGGGATTACAGGTCGCTTTGAAACCCAAGTAGCTGAAAAAAACGACGGTGCAGAACAGAAATGGCAAAGCCGCTAACTTGGCAGATGCCGTTAATATTTCTGAAGGAAAGAAATGAGCCGCAGCCAAAGTCGCCAGAAAAAGCCCCAGTGATATAAACCAGCAGCGTGCTGGTAAAGATTTAAGTAAGTTTGTCATCTTCTTAGTACTCTCAAAGTGCACGGGAGGTGCACAATCAAATCATGCATCTGCATGTTAGTTCTCAAAAAGTGCTCTAGTGGTTTGCTCGGCCATAATCTCACACACAGGACATTTAAGCTGAATGCGCTGTTGTGATACCGTCAAATACAGACTGCCGCATCGACACCGGTGTAAGGATGCAAGCTGTGATCTTAAATCACGAGCTAGAACCCAACCTTCATTGATGGTCAGTTTTTTCCAGGGGATCTCAGCTGGAAGATCTGCTTCTTTTCTTGCAACCAAATACGCATCGTAAGCCTTCATCAAAGCATCGATATTTAATTGCTTGTAGACATTATCACCACCAATATTGACATAAAGCGCCATAAGCAGGGAGCCTTCAACTAATGCTCTTCTGCTTTTGACGATGGCATCAGATTCTGGCAATTGACCAGGACAAGGTGACTTGCCAGTCACTTCTTTGTGGAGCCTTCTGATAATGTGGATTGGCAAACCTGTATCGAGCGCGATAATGGTTGTTCGAAATCCGTATTTAATAAGCAGCGAGGCTCGGGTAAATAGCTCACTTTTGGACAGGTTATCAATCATGCATCCCCCTTGTTGTTTAGGGTTGATAATAAATAAGCGATTCTTGGGATACCTGTGCCTTTGCTCTTCACCATCTCAATCAGTTGGCTTTGGTTACCCCTTGGTTGAAACAGCATGAATGATGAGGTCGCCACTCGTTGCAGGTCGTCAACACCAGCATTAATCAGAGCATCAACCACGTCGCGTGTAAGTCCAAAGCGCAAGACGGCCTCTTGCGGATCAATTCGCGCCAATTCTCGTGCTGCGTGTAGGTACGCCAAATTTAATTGATAGAAGTCTTGTTGATTGGTTGTCATTGACGGACCTCCAGTTCATGTAAAATATTGCGATAGATAGAAAGCACTCTTTGCCCATACCAGCGTGCACGCTCTTCGTTCCAACTGTGATAGCGGCCTATGCCAAGCTCTAAATCATTTGGTGAAGACTTGATTGCTTCGGCCAAAATACTTGAGCCGACCGTAAGGTTGGTGATGGGGTCTAGCAGTTCCGCTGCTGAGCTCACCCGATGCCCATGCCAATGCAAATTGATTTGCATAAGGCCAATATCGAGCTGATATTTTTCAGTCTCTTGCAGTGCCTGGTTTAACAGTTGCTCTGCTTCTGTCTTAGATTTGGCGTAGGTTGCGTTTGAACCATTGCGAATTGCGTATGGCCATGGACTGGTCATGTTGAGACCACGATGTGAGGCCGACTCAGCCAAGGCAACGGCGTAGAGCATGACTGGATCAATACCAACGCTATGTGCTGCTTTTTCCCACTGATAGCCCGGAAACGCATAGACTGAAGTGCTTGCGGACATGGCTATCACTAGGGCAATGGTTTTTGCTTTAATCGTTTTCATTTTTGTCCTCTAATTGATTTCCGAGAAGCGCCTGAATGGCTTTCGGGCTTATTCTTTTTAATGGCACTGCGCTAAAGTCGGCGATGCCTCTCGTATAAACTTGTGCCGCTTTTGACCAGTCGCCTACGGCAACCGGCGCTTGCATATCAAATCCTTTTTGCTGGTTCTGATGGTCTGCAATACCCTGTAATAGCCTTGGGTATTCACCCACTTCGTCCCGCAGCAAGTAAGCCTGGTAGCGTGTTAAAAACTCTTTTTGCTTAAAGGGGTATTCCCTGTCATCAACCTTGCAGAGTTCAACCCATCCACCCATGTCTGAAATCACGCGGTGGATAAGCGCATCGTCAAACATCACGGATGTCCAAGCGCCAACCTGACGAACAGCCTTGTCAACTTTGTTCCAAGCAACCATGGCTCTTGAACCTGAGTTGCCGTCGATATGCTTGATGACGTCAGCGGGCTTTGGAAAAAATTGCCCAGTATCCGGTGATTGAATATGCCGAGTCAGACCGATTCGCACTTCTTCAATGCTATAAGCACGAAGGGCTTCAAATGCGATGGATAGCAATTGCGGTGATACGCTTTTGCCATACATGGCCCAAGCTGCTCCCCAAATTTCAGCAAACTCGCGTTTATCAACCTCCTGCACTTGAACGAACCTCCCGAATACCTGGTCCGGCCCAGCTTTCAGCAATGCGGCGATTGCTTTCTTCAATATTCAATTGGTGATTGCTGCCCTTTAGGCTCGTCGATGATTGCTGTACTTCATCAATGCGAACGTACTCGTCTTCCCATTGCCGGTTTAAAAGCCAGTTATGTGGCATAGGGGTCTTAGTCCGATCTTGATACTGCAATCGGTTGTCTCGTTGCTCTTTCCAGCGTGTTAGCACTTCCAAGGCGAGTTCATGGTCTTCATTGAGGCCCATGCGTAGCCATTCTTCTTTGGCTTTCGCTTTTTTTTCTTTGCGTATTTGTACATCCCAGAAGTCTTCAAACTGTATCTGGTCAACAGTTTTAACTGTTGGTTTATTGCTTCTCTCAGAGTCATCCGACCGTTGAGAGTCCCTTACCGGGTTGCCATCAGGCATAAACAATGATGAAAATTCTTCTGGAAGCCGAGCTTGAAAAGCGGCAAGAGATTTCAAAAGCGATGCCATACCAACGAAGTCGGCAGGTACATCTTTAAGCAACCGAAAGGCTGCCTTACCTTGGTTTGGGTTTTCGATTGGGTTGTGCTTCAGAAAGCTTCGAATCAAAGTCCAACCAGATCCCTCGCAACGAATCAGGAACTGATCTTGTTCTAACTCACTTAACGCCTTGGCAACCTGTTGCTCATCCCAGTTCAAGTCAGAAGCAACGTAACCAATCGGCAGTCGAAAGCAGCCAAGCAAATTACAATGTGGGCATGTAAGCAAATACAGTCCTAGCAACTTCGCAGAGTCACTCCAGGACAAAACGTTTTGCTTTAGCCAAAAGCGGGTATAGACCTTGCCATAATCACGCATGGAGGTACTCGCTTCTGTGTTTACGTAAAATGCTGACCATTACTTGCCCTTAATCCTACTGGTTACTGGCTTTCAGCTCGCTTGGGCATTCGGGATAGATGTCCGGTCTTAACTGAGATCGGGTTACCTGTCCTTGCGTAGCTTGTTCGATGGGTAAAACGAATTCAGCGGGAACACGCCCTGATTTATTCAACCAAAACCAGACGTTTTGCTGTTTTGAGTTGATGGCTCTTGCTAATGCTGATTGCCCGCCGACCAAGTCAATGGCACGGCGGAGATGTTTTTGTGTCGTTTTGAACACTTCCATACCGTCTCCTATTACAATAATAACTGTTACAAGATTGAATGTTACAGTTTAAACTGTAGATAAGTCAACAGTTAAAATTGTTGAAAGACTACAGTTTTATTTGTAGAATGCGGGCTTATGAAAACTTTATCCGAACGACTAAACCATGCCTTGCAGCTTACTGGGGTAACTCAGTCTGAGTTGGCTCGTCGCATTGGTATCAAACAGCAGTCGATCAGCCAGATTTGCTCTGGTAAATCGGCTAGGTCTCGTTACACCATGCAGATCGCGGAGGCGCTTCGCGTGAATGCTCATTGGCTCGCCACAGGTGATGGCGAGATTGGCTTGGGGGTCGGTAATGTAGAAGTCGGGCCTGATATTAAGGGAAGAATTCCTCTCATTAACTGGGTTCAGGCCGGTGATTGGACTGAAATAGCGGAGGGATTTGCCCATGAAGATGCTGAGGAGTGGCGTGAAGTCACTGGGAAAGCACATGAGGGTTGTTTCGCACTTCGCGTAAAAGGCGACAGTATGGAAAATCCAAGCGGAAAAAAATCCATACCTGAGGGGGCAGTGATCGTTGTTGATCCTGAGTTACCTTACTCTTCAGGTTCATTGGTTGTTGCGCGTTTGGATGATTCGAAAGAAGCAACCTTTAAGCAGTTGGTTATTGATGGTGAACAGAAGTATCTAAAACCTTTGAACCCGCAATACCCTGCAATACCGATCAACGGCAACTGCACCATCATCGGTGTAGTACGACAAGCTATCATCGATTTCTGGTAGCGAAGGAATTTGTGGTTTAGCCACAGTTGTTCATTAGCTGAAGAAGCAACGATTGCAAACAGCTACAACTGAGCATTGGTGCACGCTGAGAGTAAATGGTAACCGATTAGATAACCATTGATTGTTTATAAAGTCAAGATCAGCGAAAATAGCGGCCAATTACGATTAACACGACGGATTTGACAAGCGAAGAACTGAAAAGAGAGTACTTCCAAAAGTGTGTACAAATCCGTGTACAAACTAAAAGAATTTATACATGGCAAACCAAGATTTTCTTAATGAAATCAATAAGCGAAGGACCTTTGCTATCATCTCTCACCCTGACGCAGGTAAAACCACCATTACTGAAAAAGTATTGCTATTTGGGCAAGCGATTCAGCGTGCGGGAACGGTAAAAGGCCGCGGTTCAAATCAACACGCAAAATCAGACTGGATGGAGATGGAAAAGCAACGTGGTATCTCAATTACCACATCGGTGATGCAATTCCCTTATCATGATTGTTTAGTTAATTTGTTGGATACCCCGGGGCACGAAGACTTCTCTGAAGATACTTATCGTACTTTAACGGCGGTTGACTGCTGCTTGATGGTCATCGACTCCGGTAAAGGGGTTGAGGATAGAACTCGCAAATTGATGGAAGTCACTCGCTTGCGTGATACGCCGATTTTGACTTTTATGAATAAACTTGACCGTGATATTCGTGACCCAATGGAGTTAATGGACGAAGTTGAAAATGAGCTGAATATCGCATGTTGCCCAATTACGTGGCCCATTGGTTGCGGTAAGTTGTTCAAAGGGGTTTATCACTTATTACGTGATGAAACGATCCTTTATCAAACAGGCCAAGGTCATACAATCCAAGAAGTCCGTATTATTAAAGGGTTAGATAACCCTGATTTAGATAAAGAAGTCGGTGACGAATTAGCGGCTCAGCTACGTGATGAGTTGGAGTTGGTAAAAGGGGCCTCTCATGAGTTCGATCATGATGCTTTCCTTGAAGGCGAATTGACTCCGGTTTTCTTTGGTACTGCACTTGGTAACTTTGGTGTGGATCATATGTTAGATGGTTTAGTCCAGTGGGCGCCATCGCCTCAGCCTCGTCAAACTGATGTGCGTGAAGTTGAAGCTACAGAAGAGAAATTTACCGGTTTCGTCTTCAAAATTCAGGCGAATATGGATCCAAAACACCGTGACCGTGTTGCTTTCATGCGTATTGTTTCAGGAACTTATGAAAAAGGTATGAAGCTGCGTCAGGTGCGTACGAAAAAAGATGTCGTCATCTCTGATGCGCTGACCTTTATGGCAGGTGATCGCTCTCATGTCGAAAATGCGTATGCGGGTGACATTATTGGTTTACATAACCACGGTACGATCCAAATTGGTGATACCTTCACACAAGGGGAAGATCTGAAATTTACGGGGATCCCTAACTTTGCACCTGAGCTGTTCCGTCGTATTCGCTTGCGCGACCCATTAAAGCAAAAACAATTGCTTAAAGGGTTGGTTCAGTTGTCAGAAGAAGGGGCTGTACAGGTTTTCCGTCCACTGACCAATAATGATTTGATTGTTGGTGCTGTGGGGGTGTTGCAGTTTGATGTCGTTGTATCTCGTTTGAAGAGTGAATATAACGTTGAAGCCATTTATGAAGCGGTTAACGTATCAACGGCACGTTGGGTTGAGTGTGATGACGCGAAGAAATTCGAAGAATTTAAGCGTAAGAACGAGCAGAACCTAGCACTTGATGGCGGCGATAATCTTTCTTATATCGCTCCAACCATGGTTAACCTAAACTTGACCAGTGAGCGTTATCCGGAAGTCAAATTCCGTAAAACCCGCGAACACTAATTTTATTTTCAGGCTAAGCCCACTACAGAAAGGCCTTTTTTGTAGTGGGTTTTCCCAAATTAACCATCCATTTTCGAATACTCTCCTGTTTTTTTATCTAAATATTGCAGATTACTCTGTCTTTTGCGTTTGAATACTTTATTTCAAGGGGCTTTTCCCATAGTCTATAGTTATCAATTGAAATAGCGACAGCGCTTAGGCATATGGCGTATGACGTCGATTATGGCGATACAATGGGTATTTCAATACTTAAAACAGTAGTTGATAAGGAAGGTACCGATGAAACATTCAGCACTTTTACGTTCTTTAATTGTTATTGGGTTAAGTGGGACCTTATTTGCGTGTAGCTCATCGGCAAACTCCCCATTGAAAGAGCAAGCTGCTGAAACTTGGGATAGCGCAGTTAAAACAGCAGATATTGCAGGGAAAGATACCAGCGAAGCGATATCCAGTGGCGCGAAAAGTGTCGATAACTATATGGATGATTCCTCCATCACTGCTAAGGTCAAAAGTAAGCTGCTAACAACCAGTGGTATCGACAGTAATTCGATTTCGGTGAAGACAGTCAACGGCGTTGTTTACCTCTCTGGGTTTGTGAAATCGAATAACCAAGTCGATAAAATTGTTCAGGTTGTCTCGATGGTTGAAGGTGTAAAATCAGTACAAAATGGTTTAGTTGTGGCGAATTAATCGATAACGGCCAGCACAATAGCTCAAGTCAGCACATATTGGGTGAGTTGAGCGACTAAAATAATTTGCTCAAAGTTAAAAACTGAACCTCACTGAGAGGTTCAGTTTTTACATTGTTGATTCGTGACAATTTACTTTATGGGGCTGTGTTTATACATAGGCATCCTATCGCTATGTGTAGAAGGTTGTCAGGGGACGAAGATGGGAAAACATGTATCAGTAACACTTGGCAGTATTGAGCCTTTGGCTTTTTATGATGAGCTAAATAAAGGAAAAACAGCGCTTATCTGTGAAGGTGGAGGGCAACGCGGTATTTTTACGGCCGGTGTTTTGGATGAGTTTTTAAAAACAGGCTTTAACCCCTTTGATATCATGATTGGCACATCGGCGGGAGCACAAAATCTCTCTGCTTATATCTGTGGTCAATATGGCTATGCTAGGCGAGTGATCACGCGTTATACGACAAGCCCACTCTTTTTCAACCCACTGCGTTTTATTCGAGGGGGGCATTTAATCGATTTAGATTGGTTAGTGGAAAGCACCTCGAAAGAGTTTCCTCTGCAAATCTCCTCTGGCATTGAGTTAATGGAGGCGGGGCGTGAGTTTTATATGGGGGCAAGCCGTAGCGATGATTTTGAAGCCGAATTTTTAAAGCCTAATGCGGATACATGGCTCGATATCATTCGGGCATCCAGTGCGATCCCCGGTTTTTATCGCATGGGGGTTGAGTTTGAAGGGACTTTGTATCACGATGGTGGGATCAGTGCGGCGATACCGGTTGAAGAGGCATATCGTCAGGGCGCTGACACGATTGTCGTCATCCGTACGGTGCCTTCACAAATGTACTTTACCCCTGAATGGGTCAAGAGAATGACTCGCTGGCTAGAAGGTGAAAAGTATGGTCTACAACGAATGGCAACCATGCTAAAAGTTCATCTGAAAAGTTATCGTCGTACTCAAGAGTTTATTGAAAATCCACCGGGTGATTTACAGATTTTTGAAATTTATCCACCGACACCGTTAAAAAGTAGTGCATTAGGAAGCCGCTTATCAGCACTTAATCAGGATTATCATGTCGGTCGTCGTTGTGGGCGCTATTTTATTGCCGCATTGGGTCACTGCTTTACAATGAATAATGATGCCGTCAATCGCTTTAGTTTTGAAAGTGCAGCCCATGAAGAGATGCAGATCCTCCAAGATTATGAAGAGGCGATATCTGATGCGCAGCATGATGGTGAATTAGTCGCTCAACGTAAAGCGAAAAAAGCGACCGATACAGCACAAGCCATTATGACGGGCGCAATTGTGGCAGCCAATGAGGAGCCGGCGCAACAGATCAACGAGAAAAATGACTAACCGATTTATTGATACACATTGCCATTTTGATTTCCCACCTTTTATTGGTGATATCAATAAAAGCCTAGAGGCTGCTCAAGCGGCAGGGGTCACTGATATTATTATTCCTGCTGTCAGTGCCGATAATTTTGAGCGTGTTTGGGGGTTAGCACATGATCATCAACAACTGCATGCCGCTATCGGCTTGCACCCTTTGTATTTAAATGTTTTTCAAGAACACCACTTGGAAACATTGGCTGAATATCTCCATCAACATAGCCCAAAATGTGTTGCAGTAGGGGAAATCGGTCTTGATCTCTATATGCAAGAGCCCTTGTTTGATTTACAACAACGTGTCTTGATTGCACAGCTAAAATTGGCGAAGCAATATGATCGACCTGTTATTTTACATTCGCGAAAAAGCCATGACCAATTAGCGGCAATATTGCGCCGTTATCCTGTTCCTGCATGTGGGGTTATTCACGGGTTTGCGGGGAGCTTATCTCAGGCTCAAGCCTTTATTAAATTGGGTTATTCGATTGGAGTAGGGGGCACCATCACCTACGAACGAGCTAATAAAACTCGCCAAGCGATAGCTCAGTTACCTCTTACTTCACTGGTGTTTGAAACGGATGCACCAGATATGCCTGTCTCTGGTTTTCAAGGCGAACCCAATCGCCCTGAGTGCATTCAATGGATTTTTCAGTCGTTATGTGAACTACGCCACGAAAGTCCAGATGAAATTGCGCAGCAACTTTACATAAATAGCCTATCATTATTTAATCTGCTCAAATAAAGGCCATCAAAATTCACTTAAGTGAACAGTTGGTTTATATTCCTCCATCGGCATATCTCGTTCGATTTTTCACCTATTTTTTGTGTTCTACGATGCTTTCCAGACTAAACTGATAATTAAATGTGATTTTGGTCACAAGAACTGAATTTTTGTTACTTTTTACACTGCGTATTTGTGACGTAGGTTGCGGGTTCTTGGAAGGGACTAGGTATAATCATCGCACAAAGAGTCAAGGGAACTTATGGGTTCTCTTTCTACATCAATCTAGCATTAAGTGAACAGGGATACTTCCATGCAACTCATTATGAGTCTGGTTGGGATGGCAGTACTGATTGGTATTGCCGTACTATTTTCCAGCAATCGTCGAGCGATTAAACTCCGTACCGTTGGCGGGGCTTTCCTTATCCAAATCGTTATCGGTGCATTCGTGCTTTATGTACCAGCAGGTCGTAGCGTATTACAAGGGATGTCTGATGGCGTTTCTAAAGTCATCAGTTATGGCCAAGATGGGATGAACTTTATTTTTGGCGGCCTTGTTTCTGACAAAATGTTTGAACTATTCGGCGGCGGCGGGTTTATTTTCGCACTACGTGTACTGCCAATTATTGTCTTCTTCTCTTCTTTAATTGCCGTTCTTTACTACCTTGGCATTATGCAGCTGGTTATCAAGATTCTTGGTGGTGGTCTGCAAAAAGTACTTGGCACATCAAGGACGGAGTCTCTATCTGCAACAGCGAATATCTTTGTTGGGCAAACGGAAGCACCATTAGTTGTACGTCCTTATATCTCTACCATGACCAACTCTGAGTTATTCGCAGTAATGTGTGGTGGTTTGGCCTCTGTTGCTGGGTCTGTACTGGCAGGCTATGCTCAAATGGGTGTTCCAATGGAATACTTGATTGCAGCATCATTCATGGCGGCGCCAGGTGGGTTACTGTTTGCTAAACTCTTAGTGCCAGAAACGGAAAAAGCGTATGATAATGTCAATGCGACAGAGCTGATTGCTGAAGATGAGCGCCCTGCAAATATTATCGATGCAGCCGCTTCAGGTGCTGCTTCCGGTATGCAATTGGCCTTGAACGTAGGTGCGATGTTACTGGCATTTATCGCTTTAATCGCCCTAATTAACGGTATCTTAGGTGGTATTGGTGGCTGGTTCGATTACCCTGAACTGTCTCTTGAATTAATTCTAGGTTGGTTGTTTGCTCCGATTGCTTATTTGATCGGTGTGCCATGGAGTGAAGCAACAATTGCAGGTTCATTTATTGGACAGAAAATTGTTGTCAACGAATTCGTGGCCTTTATGAACTTTGGTGAATACATGAAAGCCGATGCGGATGTACTTGCAGCCGGTAAGCAAGTTCTGTCTGATCACACTAAAGCCATTATTTCATTTGCACTGTGTGGGTTCGCTAACCTATCTTCTGTGGCTATCTTACTTGGGGGGCTTGGGGGCATGGCGCCAAACCGTCGTGGTGATGTGGCACGCTTAGGTATGAAAGCGGTTCTCGCGGGTACACTCTCTAACTTAATGAGTGCAACAATTGCTGGTTTCTTCCTAACACTCGCAATTATATAACCTCAAATCTTTGAGAAAGGGCAAATGCCCTTTCTCTTTCATTATTATTTCATTATTTTCAGCTATATTCTTTCTTACTTTTTATTTCATCCTTCTATTTTTGAACTACGCTTAATCAAGTGTATTTATGGCGTGAAGTGACAAAAAAAGTCATAAAAAGCCATTTGAGAGAATAAAATTGAGACTAATTAGCGTATAATTGAGACATTGTTCACAAATATGTATTTAACAATGTAACTTTCAGGTAATTAATGTGATTTGTGGCACATAAAATAGCCGAGTTCCATGGTCAAATAGGTATAAATTAGCTGCTATGGACTGCTAGTTCTCAGAGTGCATACACTCTAGGGCATTGTGCGGTGAGAAGGAATTCAGCTGCTACATTCGGGTTTTCGAGTAGCATCTTTAAGGAACCAAGCCCGCTCGCCAACAAAGAACGTGTTGTTCTGACAGAATTCACAAAGTTGGAGAGTTTTTATGACTGATTTAACTGTAGCTGCGCAACGCGCACTAAATCTAATGGATTTAACCACCCTGAATGATGACGATACTGATGAGAAAGTGATTGCACTGTGTCATCAAGCGAAAAGTCCTGCGGGGCAAACGGCTGCCATCTGTATCTACCCTCGTTTCATCCCTGTTGCCCGTAAAGCACTACGTGAGCAAGGTACGCCAGAAGTGCGTATTGCAACAGTGACTAACTTCCCTCACGGTAATGACGATATTGATATTGCACTGGCTGAAACGCGTGCGGCTATCGCTTATGGTGCAGATGAGGTTGACGTGGTTTTCCCGTATCGTGCATTAATGGCTGGGAACGAAAAAATTGGTTTTGATTTAGTGAAAGCCTGTAAAGAGGCTTGCGCTGCTGCAAATGTACTTTTGAAAGTCATTATTGAAACGGGTGAGCTAAAAGATCCGGCTCTGATCCGTAAGGCTTCTGAAATTTCAATTAAAGCAGGAGCAGATTTCATTAAAACATCAACAGGTAAAGTACCTGTTAACGCCACCCTTGAAAGTGCTGAGATCATGATGCAAGTGATCCATGATATGGGCGTAGCAAAAACAGTGGGTTTTAAACCGGCTGGTGGTGTGCGTACCGCTGAAGAAGCTGCTCAATACTTAGCATTAGCAGATAGAATTTTAGGTAAAGATTGGGTTGATGCTCGCCATTTCCGTTTTGGTGCATCAAGCCTGTTAGCTAATTTGCTGAATACGCTTGGTTTTGAAACTAAAAAATCAAGCAGTAGTTATTAATTAGACCGCGCTTAAGCGATTACCTAGATTCTGTTTGAATTAAGGAGCATACCGTGTTTCTGGCACAAGAAATTATCCGTAAAAAACGTGATGGCAAACCACTGAGCGAAGAAGAAATTCGTTTCTTCATTAATGGTGTACGCGATAATTCAGTTTCTGAAGGTCAAATAGCCGCTTTGGCAATGACCATCTATTTTAATGATATGACCATGGCTGAGCGTGTTGCCCTGACGTTAGCAATGCGTGATTCAGGCACTGTTTTAAATTGGAAATCATTAAACTTAAATGGCCCACTCGTCGATAAACACTCTACGGGTGGCGTTGGTGATGTCACCTCATTGATGTTAGGTCCAATGGTAGCGGCATGTGGCGGCTATGTTCCGATGATTTCGGGGCGTGGTTTAGGCCATACCGGTGGCACACTGGATAAGCTTGAAGCGATCCCTAATTTCGATATTTTCCCTAATGATGAGCGTTTTCGTGACATTATTCGTGACGTTGGTGTTGCAATTATTGGGCAGACGAGTTCACTCGCACCTGCGGATAAACGCTTTTACGCAACACGTGATATCACTGCAACGGTTGACTCTATTCCACTGATTACCGCCTCTATTTTAGGTAAAAAATTGGCAGAGGGCCTTGATGCTCTAGTCATGGATGTTAAGGTGGGTTCAGGTGCATTTATGCCAACCTACGAAAAATCAGAGCAACTGGCCGAGTCCATTGTTAAAGTCGCTAATGGTGCGGGGTGTAAAACAACCGCACTGTTAACCGACATGAATGAAGTACTCGCTTCTAGTGCCGGTAATGCGGTTGAAGTACGCGAAGCCGTTCAGTTCTTAACGGGCGAATACCGTAACCCTCGTTTGTATGAAGTGACGATGGCGCTGTGTGTTGAAATGCTGGTGTCTGGTTCATTGGCGGCAAATAGAGAAGAAGCTCGCCAAAAATTACAAGCAGTCTTAGATAACGGTAAGGCAGCGGAAGTCTTTGGTCGTATGGTTGCGGCTCAAAAAGGCCCAAGTGACTTTGTTGAAAACTACAACAAATATTTGCCTACTGCTGTACTGAGCAAAGCGGTGTATGCAGAGAAAGCGGGTATAATTACCGCGATGGATACACGTGCGCTCGGCATGTCTGTTGTGACATTAGGTGGTGGTCGTCGTAAGGCAACGGATCCGATTGATTATAGTGTTGGTTTGAGCGATATCGCCGCGTTAGGTACTTCGGTTGATAATCAAACTCCACTAGCAATTATTCATGCTAATAGCGAGAAATCGTGGGAAGAAGCGGCAAAAGAGGTGCGTGCAGCCATGGTTATTGGTGATCAAAAACCAGAAACGACGCCAATGGTTTATCGCCAAATTAGTGAATAATTGACAAACAGTTTTATCAGTGGCACTTCCTAATTAGGAAAGATGACGCAGGAGAGAAGTTATGAAACGTACATTTATTATGGTGTTGGATTCTTTTGGGATTGGTGCAGCCGGTGATGCGCACAAATTTAATGATGAAGGTTCAAACACATTAGGTCATATTGCAGAGGCCTGTGCACGTGGTGATGCAGACAAAGGTCGTCAAGGTCCACTGCATTTACCTAACTTAACCAAATTGGGTTTAGGTAAAGCGGCTGAAGCATCTTGCGGTAAATTCCCTGCTGGCCTTGATCCCAATTCAGAAATTATCGGTGCTTATGCTTACGCGAGCGAAATTTCGTCTGGTAAAGATACACCATCAGGCCACTGGGAAATTGCGGGTGTGCCTGTGCTCTTTGATTGGGGATATTTCGCGGATGAAGAAAATAGCTTCCCACAAGAGCTGTTAGATATCATTGTTAAACGTGCTAATTTGCCGGGTTACTTAGGTAACTGCCACTCTTCAGGTACGGTTATTTTGGATAAACTGGGTGAAGAACACATGAAAACGGGTAAACCGATTTTCTACACCTCCGCTGACTCCGTATTCCAAATCGCCTGCCATGAAGAGACTTATGGCTTAGACAAACTGTATGAGCTATGTGAAATCGCTCGTGAAGAGTTGACAAACGGCGGCTATAACATTGGTCGTGTTATCGCACGTCCATTTATTGGCGATAAAGCTGGTAGCTTTGAGCGTACCGGTAACCGTCATGACTTAGCCGTTGAGCCACCATCACCAACGATGCTGCAAAAATTAGTTGAAGAAAAACAAGGTGAAGTGGTTTCTATCGGTAAAATTGCGGATATCTACGCACATGTAGGTATCACTAAGAAAGTCAAAGCAACAGGGATTGATGCGCTGTTCGACGCAACCGTGAAAGAAATGAAACTGGCTGGTGATAAGACTATTGTATTTACTAACTTTGTTGATTTCGACTCCGCTTATGGTCACCGCCGTGACGTACCGGGCTATGCAGCAGCGTTAGAACTCTTTGACCGCCGTTTACCAGAACTGATGGAACTGGTCAAAGAAGATGATATTTTGATCTTAACCGCAGACCATGGTTGTGACCCAACTTGGCATGGTACTGACCATACCCGTGAGCACATTCCTGTTCTGATTTATGGTCCGAAAGTCAAACCAGGCTTTTTAGGTCATCGCGAAACATTCGCGGATATCGGTCAGACAGTCGCTAAATATTTCGATCTATCACCGATGGAATACGGCAAGCCAATGCTGTAATTGGTTAACATAAAAACTAAATAAGGCAGGAAACTGCCTTATTTATTGTTGATAGTATTGGGTCATTTGCCGTAGACAGCGAGTATTATCAGTCGCTACTATTATCAGGTAATGATGTTAAACCCTTTAATTTAATGATTTATAAGGAATAATAATAATGGCAACTCCTCATATTAATGCAGAAATGGGTGATTTTGCTGACGTCGTATTGATGCCAGGTGACCCGCTGCGTGCAAAATATATCGCTGAAACTTTCCTCGAAGACGTGCGTCAGGTGAATAATGTTCGCGGTATGCTAGGTTTCACTGGTACTTATAAAGGTCGTAAGATCTCCGTGATGGGTCACGGTATGGGTATCCCTTCTTGCTCTATCTATGCAAAAGAGTTGATCACTGATTTTGGTGTAAAAGTGATTATTCGTGTGGGTTCATGCGGTGCGGTAATGGATGATGTGAAACTGCGCGATGTTGTGATCGGCATGGGGGCATGTACTGATTCGAAAGTAAACCGTCAACGTTTTAAAGATCACGATTTCGCGGCAATTGCTGACTATGAACTTGTTCATAATGCGGTAGAAGCTGCGAAGGCAAAAAATGTTAATGTTCGTGTCGGTAACTTATTCTCTGCTGACCTGTTCTATTCTCCTGATCCAGACATGTTCAAAGTCATGGAAAAATACGGCATTCTGGGTGTTGAGATGGAAGCTGCGGGTATTTATGGTGTGGCTGCGGAGTTCGGTGCTCGTGCGCTGACCATTTGTACTGTTTCTGACCATATTAAAACAGGTGAGCAAACAACCTCAGCGGAGCGCCAAACAACGTTCAACGAAATGATTGAAATCGCATTGGATTCAGTGCTATTAGGCGATAAATAATCATTAAATGATTTTTAATTGAGTAATGCCACGTACATCACGTGGCATTTTTATTGGGAAAAAATGAAGCTCATGGACCCAAGTGGGTTTGATTACCCTCGATTTTTATTAATCCTACTCATCATAATCGCATCGACATATTGGCCATCGCGGAAAGCGTAATCACGCATCACACCTTCTTGTTCAAAACCAAACTTTTTATAGAGCCCCAAGCCATTGTCATTAGTGGCATACACTTCTAATTCAATACGGCGGATGTTTAACCAGTTATCACAGTAGTCGACCATCACTTGCATAAGCTTCGAACCAATACCTTTTCCTTGGTGCATTTGACTGACCGTAATGCCAAAACTCGCGGCATGTTTACGCCGTTGTTGACTTGGTTGATGGAGAGTGAGGATCCCAACGACAGTATTATCAAGAGTAGCAACAAAATGCGTGACGAGAGGATCATTGGTAGCTAGACGCGCCTCCCAAGTTTCTGTCGATGGGTAGGGTAGCTGTAATGTATTAGCGTATGCCGAATAATCAATATGCATTTGAGTGACGGCGGGAATATCGTCTAAGGTTGCTCTACGGATAACGATGTCGTTCATCATGCTATTTCTCTTTTTTATTTGAAAACACGATCATTAATCATATAAGCCTAGTGAACGTCAAATAATTAAATGATCGTATTTTCGTGAGGCAGCGTTTTATCAGACCGTATTTTAAGCGAATAAAAAGGGGGGATTAACCCCCTTCAATAGCTACGGTTATGGTGTCATCGTAAATACTTTCGGGTTTTGCCCCAGATATTGATTGGCGATACGGTTGAGATCATTGACCGTAAGTTGCTGGATAATGGCACGCTCTTGGTTTAGACGCTGATATTGTTGGTCATCGGCAGCGACCTGAGCTAACGCCTCGGTCCAATAACCTGAACTGTCGGTTATTTGTGCATTTTCCGTAAGCCAAATATTTTTTGCTTCAGTTAATTCTTTACTATTTACCCCTGAGTGACGTAGTTGATTAATTGTCTTTTGGGCGATCTGTGACATCTCCTCAGTACGTTCTGGTGAGGTGGTAAAGTTGAGGCGTGCAAAATAGTAAGGCTGCGGTTTTTTCGCCAGCATTTGTGAAAAACCAAGTGCATAGATACCGCTGGCTTTTTCGCGTAGTTCGCCGCGTAGACGTTGGCTCACAATGGTATCTAGCAGTTGCATTGCTAACTGATCTTGCTGTGTCCATTGTGCAGGGGCAGCAAATTGGATGCTGACCATACTTTTATCACTACTGCTGATCGGGTAATTTTTATTGAAGCTCGCCATTTTAGGCATGATCCCCTGATCACGCCATGCCAGCTGATGATGACTGGCAGGGATAGAAGCAACCCACTGTTCTAATAATGGTTTTAAGTCACGGGTATTCACTGCTCCGCTAATTACCAGTGTCATATTCGCCGTTGAAGTGAGTAACTGGCGGTTAGCTTGCTGTAATTGGCCCGCGGTGAAATTTTTCCAGCCACCTTGTGGGTTAATGACTAACAGTTCACCGTGCTGGTAGCTTTCCTTATTAATATTATCAAGGAAGGTGCGCTCAACAGGTGTTTTGGCAAGGTTCAACGCAAATGACTGTTTCTGCTGCTCTAATTTTTCACCGCTAAATTGCGGAACTGTCAATTTTAAGTGCAGTAATTGCAGGGCGGTTTCGAGGTTATCAACAGGGGCCTTACCGCGGAAACCATGAGTGAGCAATTCACTATAAGGGCGAAGCGAAATCTGATTTTGTTTCGCTAATAATGCCAAATCACGTGCGCTATATTCACCATAACCGCTACTTTCTGGTAGCTTTAATGCCCAATCTGTTAGCCCCGCAGTTTGCATGGTTTCAAGTGAACGGCCGCCGGGTAGCTGTAAATTAAACTGAATATCTTCTTTAAGATTTTTATCAGCTTTGACGATGACCTGAATACCATTGCTAAGTAGCCAACGTTCGGTTTTTGCGACAGGAAGTGCAGTCTGCTCAGTGATTGTGCCTTTAGCCACTTTAGGCAATTGCAGAGTGATCGCTTGAGAGCGTAAGGTGAATGGCCCCGGTGAACTTAGGCGGGTATTTTGCCACTGCTCACTAAAGTCTGCATGATTGACTTTATTTGCGTCAGTATCAGGACCAATTAGGGCTAAGCGTGGTGAAGCTTCATTTAAAAAGTTAGCAACGTGCTGTTGTAAATCGTGCGGTTTAACTTTTCCAATCAGTTGGTAGCTCTTATCCAATTGTTGGCGTTTATTCCACATTGGCATCTCATATTCAAGCGCGGTGGTTAATTGACCTGCCAAATAATCATTGCCATAGCGCTGTTCAGCGGCGGCCTGCTGGCTGAGTTTTTTCAATAGATTTTGACGAGCGCTATCAAGCTCTTCTTGTGTTACCGGCTCAGTCGCTAATCGCTGTAGCTCAGTAAATAAAACCTGAGTGGCGCCAATATAATCATCTCCTTTAGGGTGGATAATCATTAATTGTTGTAAGCGCTGGTTATCTAACATCGAGCCTTGCTCATTAATACTAATGGCGGGTAATACGCCATTATCCACTAAGACAGAGAAACGTTGATTTAGAATGGCGAGCCATAAGCTATCCATTAAATCTTCGTATTGCCCTTCTCGTGTGTTGAGAGGGGCGATAATGTCTTTTTGCAAAGCAAATTGAACATAACGAGCGCCTTGCTCTTTATCAAACACTGGTTGAACTAACAGCAAATTAGAGTGAGCAAACTGCTTCCATTCTGGATTGTCTTGAGACAAGGTCTCTGGCTTTGGTATGGCGAAAAGCGTATTGATTTCGTCACGTACTGTAGATTGATTGAAATCCCCAATCACCAGCAGGGTCATACGTTGTGGCTGATACCATGTCGCATAATACTCTTTTGCCAGTTCAATCGGTGCTTGGCGAACAATATCGAGTTCCCCTATTGGGTTACGCTCTGCATAGCGGCTACCGTGGTAGCGTAAATGCTCAAGGCTATCATTAACACGATAGCCCATTCCTTGGCGCAAACGCCACTCTTCAATAATCACTGGGCGCTCTTTTTCAAACGCTTGTTGATCAAATGAGATATTGGATGCCCAATCCGCCATCACTTGTAGGGCTGTTGAGACTTGTGCTGGTGTGGCGTTCGGGAGTGATAGCTTATATAAGGTTGAATTGAGGCTAGTGATCGCGTTGACATGACTGCCAAGCTTCAATCCTTGCTGTTCTAACTGTTTAAAGCCTGTTGTGCCTGGAAAATGTTTTGTACCTTTAAAGGCCATATGTTCAGTAAAATGGGCCAATCCTAGCTGTTGTTCGTTTTCTTGCAACGAGCCACTTTTCACTAATAAGCGTAGCTCAACACCTGGTTGAGAACGCGGTAATAGGTAAACGTTTAGGCCATTATCTAATTGATAATGTTGCAAATCAGTACGGATAGGCAATAAATTCTGCCCCATCGTACTGGATGAAGCAGACACCCCGCAGCCTGTGAGGCTGAGGCCAATAAAAGCGGCGAGTAATATTTTACGAAGCATATTCAGGCAATCCTGTGGTTATATTGGCGCGAGTTTGCGCTTCTTGAAGCGGAAGAGTGTGTTCGGCAACTTGTGATAGGAAACGTTGATGGGTAACCAACACAATAGCGCTATCGTGTAGTTCATGTTTAATGAGTTGAATTAACTCAAGGGCGCTATTTTCATCAAGTGCTGAAGTGGTTTCATCCAAAAGTAATAATTTAGGGCGATTCAGAAGAAGTCGAGCAAACATAATGCGTTGTTGCTCACCACCTGATAATCGGTTATGCCAGTCTGTCTCTAAACTTAATTGATAGTGCAGTTTCTCTAGACCCACTTTGCTAAGTGCGAGTTTAAAATCAGCCTCTGTAAATTGCTTAGCATCTTGAGGGTATGCCAGTAAGCTGTCTAAACGGCTGATAGGAAGATAAAGGCGTTGTGGGATCCACATTAGGTGGTTTGTACGTTTAATCGCACCTTCAAAGAATGGCCAATGGCCACTTAAAGTACGTAATAGGGTTGATTTACCAATGCCGGAGCGCCCAGAAATTAAAGTGACTTCCCCTTGTTTAGCCACGACATGCACATGCTCAATTAAAGTGCGATTATCTGAGGTAGTCACTTTAACAGCGGCATCAAGTAAAGGTGGTTCTTCGGTGATTTCTACCTCAGCCGCTTTATCATTTTCCAATAAAATCACAAAATTATATAGACGTGAGACGGTAGCCTGCCATGCCGCTATTTCTTTATAGGCGAAAATAAACCAGCCTAATGAAGTGGCAACACTGCTAAAGGCTTGGCGTAACTGCATCAAACCGCCTAACATAATTTCGCCGGCGAGGAATTTGGGCAGCGCCAATAATACAGGGGCGAGAGCGGTCACTTGTTGGTAGCCAACGGTGTAAAAAGAGAGGTTCCGTTCGCAACGAATTAAGCGGTTCCAATTACGAATAATTTCACCGAAGCGCTGCATGAGCTCTTTTCTATCTTGCGTCTCACCACGTTGCCCTGCTATTGCATCGCCATGCTGACGACAATTGATCAAGGCGCTACGGTAATCGGCTTCACGGCGCTGCTTATCCATATTTAAGCGACGTAGAGGGAAACCTATCCATTGCGTTAAGGCGATACCAATAAGGGTGTAAATAATACAGGCCCAAAACATATAACCGGGGATAGACCAATCAGTACCCACCAAGTTGAATGAGAGGCTACCTGACAGTGTCCAAAGAATAGTGGCAAAGGAGACCAGTGTTAACATTGAGTGCAGGAAGGTGACCAGCAGATTCAGTGTCGATTCAATCAGTAATCGAATATCTTCTGCAATACGTTGATCAGGGTTATCTGGCTCTTGTGAGGTTAATCGTAGCATGTAGTGTTTACTGTTTGGAGAAAGCCAGCGATTGAGCACTAACTCTGTCATGCCTTTACGCCAACGAATGATCAGCATTTGCTTGAGATAGTTCCCCATAACGACCACGAAAATTAATCCGCTTACTAACACCACAAAATATTGCAAGAGGCCATAGAGTGCCTGACCATCCAGTTTCTGTAACGCATTATAGAAATCACCGTTCCACATGTTCATTTTGACATTGAACCAGACCGATGACAGGGTTAGCCCCAGTGAGGCGGCAAGCAGTAGCCAGCAGAAAAGGGCAGCGCGCTGCCCCCAAAAAGGTTTAACTAAATAGAAAAATTGTTTCAGTGTCTTCATGACGTTCTTCGTATTGTTGTTGTAGATTGCTCACATTGCTAACAAGATTTAAAGGTCGTAATTGACCTGTAGCCAGAATTGGCGACCTGGATCGTAAGATTTCAACACCCTATCTTCGAACACAAAGCGGTCTGCGATATTTTTGTTATTCAAGATATTGTTCACTTCAACAGAGAAACCAAAGCCATAGGCAAAATCAGGTTTCCAGCCAAGGCGGGTATCCCATGTGTATTTACTGGAGAAGTGCTGTTTGGTGTATTTACGAACTTGCCCATACTCGGGATCAAATGCGTAGGCATTGTCATAGCGAACAGCTTGGTCGCGTGCGCCCCACCATTGCAGGCGGTTATACCAAGTTAGGTCGTAATCATCCCAAACACTGGTCAGTTCTAAGTTTAATTTGAATGGCGAGTTGAAACTGGTGGATGGCAGTTTCGAGGCATCAATGACTTTACCGTCATACCATACCTTGTTGAGGTTCACTTTATTGGCAGGATCAAACGAGTTATAGCCTGCATCTTTTGGCGTATTACTTTCACTTTGCTGCCATGTCAGTGAAGCGGTCATCACATGAGAAGCTTCTGCCCACTCCCAAGGTTGGCTGTTATTAACGGAAAGTGTCACGGTGTCATGTGAACTACGACCGCCATTATCAAAGGTGCGAATGCTACGTTTACTTGCATCACGAGTGTCGTATTTGGTACGCGTTCTTACCTCATCATAACCTTCACGGTGGACATATTGTAGGCGCCATGTGGTTGATAAGATCTCCTGTTGCAGTGCAAGGGTTAGCTCATCGTTATAAGGGGTTTTAAGTGAATCAAGTCCTTCATAATCTTTTTTGTTATCCCAATCGTTTTTATTAGGATCTAGGGAGCAGCCATCATAACTATTGCATAATTGCATCCCATCATTTTGTGCGCCATATAAGGCATAGGTGAGCATTGAACGACCGTAATAACGGTTCGCACCTGCAATAATCTGTGTTTTGCCATCGCCAAAGACGTCGTAGTTACCGGATAAACGCGGTGCTATATTGGTACGATTAACGAAGTCGTCGCGATCTAAACGGATCCCCGGACGAATGGTTAACTTGCCGTATTGAATATTGTCATCAAGGAATACAGCATAATTAGTGTAGTCCGCAGCGTGGCTTCCTGCTTGGAATCGAGTGACATTACTGAGGTAACCGTTATACATGCCACTGTCATCTATGCTACCTGTGTATGTATAACGGAAGTAGTCTTTATCTCGTCGATAAGTGCCTTTGGTGTAATTGAGCTCTGCGCCTAAAGTGGGTTTATGAGTGAGGCCTATGCCATCTTCCATGGTATTAAAACGCATCACCCCCTTTAACCCATGATTTTTCTGTTTTGAGGTGAGATCGCCTAAACCGCCGCTGCTACTTTCCGTGGTTTGATAGGTGGAATAGTCAATAGCACGGACTGTGAGTGAATATTTTTGGTCATCAGTACGATCATCTTTGAGTGTTTGGGTGTTCGCGGTTAACTCGAATTGGCCAATATCAAATTGATGTTTAAAAACCGCGGTAAAACCCAGTCCATCATGGGTTGAATCATAACCTGAATTCATGACTGAAGCAGAAAATAGACGACTATCGTAAGAGGCATAGTTAGCTGAGAGATCTAATGTGCTTTTATCTGATAGGTCGAGCGAATATTTCAGGAAGTAGTTATCCGATGTACGGTGCTGCTTCTTTTCACCTGAAGCGAAATTAACCATTTCCACTTGATTATTTTCATCAAAGATAACGGAATCGCCGCCAGTTACCGTCATTGGTATCGTGGAACTGCGGCGTGATGCTGAAAATACGATACCTGAATTTTCACTGACACCTAATTCGAACCAACCACCAAAATCATCTTTATCGTAGCGATTTTGGAAACGAGCAGGGTTAGCGGTGTCATTCTTGGTCGTATCGATCCCAAGCGAGGAGTCATGAAATAAATTGTTCCAACCGGAGCGGGTTAACCGATAATAGGCGTGTGCGCTGTTTTCACCTTGCCAGCGGCGGCTATTAACCTCAACGGTTCCCCCCGTAAAGCCACCAAATTCGACAGGAATATTATTGTCATAGACCGCCATACTATCGATAAGACGACTATCGATATAGATCCCCTGATCGCTACTGCTTAAGCGGGTTGCTGTTTCACCAAGGCCATTATCTGCGGGGTCAAAGTCATTGTTGAAGCTAACGCCATCAAGACGATAAGCATTTTGATAACTGCTGGAGCCGTGAATTGAAATACGCGAAGGCTTTATTTCCCCTTGGTTCATTGAGTTGCTGTCATTATTAGCAAATTGAACGGCAGGGTTGGTTTTCATCAGATCCGTAATATTGCCATCGCCCGTGTTACGTTGGCTGATCTCTTCCGATGTCACATACTGTGGCGCAGACATAACATCTGTCGCTGGGTGATTTTGTTGTACGACCCCAGAAACCTGTGTTTCGGGGAGGACTAATGTGCCTTGATTAAGGTTCTGTGAACGGATCACGAAGATGCCATTATCACTGACTAACTCTAATCCGCTACCGATAAGTATTTTTTGTAATGCGGTTTGTGCGGTGTAGTGACCTGATAATGCAGGCGCGCGTAGGCCATTGAGTTGGCTCTTGTCATACAGTAATTGGATATTTCCTTGCTGGGTTATCTGTGCCACAGAAGTGGCTAGTGCTTGTTCTGGAAGTGAGAAAGCGACTTCTTGCGCAGCAGCAGATTGGCAAACTATTGCGCTACTAACGGCAACGAACAGTGCAAGCGGCTTAAACCGTTTGTGGGTGAATCGAATAGACATGAGTATCCCTTATTCTTAAGCGGCACAAAAAGTGTGCTAAAAATGGCAAAATAAATAACAACTGCTTAAGTAGAGGGAGAAATGAGAATTATCCTCACCTGTAAATCGAAATAATTTTCATTTATTTTTTTTATTTTGAATAATCAATATGTTATTTTTGTCTTGATAAACGACTTGTACAGGTAAAAGCATTGGAAGTGCTTGGAAAAATGACTCAGGTTGACGTAAATTGATCCGACCAGAGATTTTACTTTGCGCTAAAGAAGGCGGTGATAATTCAATGTTGACGGGTGAGTAAGCGTTAAGTTCAGAGAGCACCTCAGCCAATGGTTTATCAGTAAAGCTCAACTCACCAAAACGCCACCTTGCCACATCAAGAGGCGCAATTTTATTCATTTTGACAGGGCTATTGATGGCAGAGCTAGTCGCGCTATCCCCAGCAAACAGGTAAGTCGTTGCTTGCTCTTGCCCTGTTTTCAGACTCACTATCCCTTTGCTAACACGGACAGCGACTTGTTGCTGATGTCTATCGACTTCAAACTCAGTGCCAATGACTTGAATGCGCCTTTCATCGGCTAAAATCACAAAAGGCCGATAAGGATTGGATTTGACTTTGAAATAAGCGTTGCCTTCATCTAGATATATCCGCCGAACCTCTGTTTCATAGGCTACCCGCACGCGTGTCTGGCGATTGAGAAATAATGCAGAGCCATCTGATAGAGTGACCTCTTTTGGCATATTAGTTGCGACGAGAGTCATATTGTTGAACAACATTGAGGGTAGCTGACTATAGGGTAAGAATAAAATAGCGGCAATAAATAGCGCTGCTAAGGTATTTCCCAATGGGCGCCATAACCGGAAAAAGAGCTGTTTTTTCGGGGGGAGTTCAATAGACGCTGGCCGTGGCATTGAATCGAACTCGCGCCAAACCCCTGCAATCGCTTCATAGGCTTTCGCATGCTCAGGAGATGCGTGTAACCAGATATCAAATTGCTTTGCCTGTTCAGCGCTCATCTGCTGACTGTGCTTGCGGGTGAACCACAGCGCTGCTTGCTCATCAATAGAATCTAATGTATCCGGCTCAGAGTGTGTTGTACGTGTCATTAATTATTATTGCTCTGATTATCAAGGTGTTTTTTACAATGTACCAAAGCTGCTGCTATATGCTTTTCGACCATACTAATGGAAATTTCCATTCGTTCAGCAATCTCACTTTGTGACAAACCATCAAATCGGTAGAGCAAAAAAGCTTCGCGACGCCGTGGAGGGAGCGACTCGATCGCCTCACTAAGCCACTGGATACGTTGTTGATGCTCCAGTATTTCACTGGGATCAGCTTGTGTCTCTTCGAGCTGCTGTTCAAGTAAAGCATCATCAATGTTTGTTTCAGACGTGGGTTGGCGTTGATGACGTCGCCAATGGTCAATTAACACATGATTGGCGATTTTGAACAAATAAGCACGGCTCTCTTTAATCGGAGATTGCTCTTTTCGATTAAGCCATAGTGTAAACACATCCTGAGATAAATCATCAGCATCGTTACTATTACCTAGCCGATTGCGGAAAAAGCGGACAAGTTGGCTATACGTTGACTGATATGCGCCGCTAATTTTACGGGCAAGGGATTTATCAATAGTCATTTTTCGCTGGTGTTAAAAGTTAAATTACACGCTTAGGCGTGATAAAGATTTGCTCAAATCGCTTTATTGTTTTATTTCAAATAGTTATTTTAACTTTAGAATGTTATTAATAATAATGAATATCATTTTTGTTTGTATTATGCCTATAATCTGCAAAAAATAAAGTCGTGAGGCAGAATATGAGCAGTATCGCGGGTAAGTTAGAGCGCCCGATTTTCCGTCCACTGGGCGGTTCATTTTTAAGTCTTCTTTTCCACGGAACACTCGCAGTGATATTTATTGGCTGGTTTACGGCGTCAATACCGACAACAGGGGTATTGCCACCCGCAATATCATTACAACTAGGCGTTTATCAGCTTGAGCAGCATTCAGAGCCTGAAGTGAATCATGCTGCGAAACAGCAGATGGCGACACATGAGGAAGTTTTACCTGAATTAGTTGAAAAAACAGAAAAACTACCCGAAACACCGTTAGTTAATAATGGAACCTTAACCAAGGTCAGCGAAAAGAAACACCCACCTAAAAAGAAACCTACACAAGTCAAAAAAGTCGTTGAAGAGGCGCCTCTCAGTACGCAAGAGTCAGCAGTGACTTCGGCACCAGCAGCGGGGAGTGAAGCAAGTAGCAGTGCGAACTTCTCCAGTAATGCCTCGGTGGCGGTGAGTGGTCATCAAGGTTGGCACAGTGAGGTTCATCAGCGTTTAGCAAAAGCGAAACGTTATCCAAGGGCGGCGCTACGTTTTCGTTCAACCGGTGTCTCTCAGGTCAAAGTGATGGTGGACAGTCACGGTGAGGTGATTAGTGCCAGTTTGATTAATTCATCTGGAACCAAACTGTTAGATAAAGAGGCGATTGCGACCATAAACCGCGCAGCGCCATTCCCAGCCCCTCCTGAAACGCTATTAGTGGATGGCAAAGTCGAATTCGTTGCACCGATTGTTTTTGACACTTATTCCATGTAATTGAACTGCTGAGGGGAGATCCTCAGCGGTGTGAGTTCGTGGCTTAATTTTCAGGGGGTTTGGGCTTATTCGGCTTGCTTTTAGCACGACGTCTTTTAGGGCGATAAGGCCGATGTTCGCTTCTTTTCCGGTCAAAATGAGGTTTTTTGGCAATGTTTGGTGCCATATTTTCATCATCTTCATTGCCGCTGTCTTCATCAACAACGAGCTGAGGCGGTACATTTTTGCCTTTCTTTTTCTTGGTGCGGAATAAGGTATTTGCCAGCACAATCCCAATACAGAGCGCTAATAAAATAAAGAAACGTAATACATTGGTACTGTTATCAGCTTGCTGAATTTCTGTGGTTAGTAGCTCAGTATCAATGGTAAGCCGTAAATAACCTTTTGGCTCTTCTTTTCCGGGAATAGGTACAACCAGTTGATATTGAAAAGGTTGTGTTGATTGTTTGCTATCAATGGCAAGGCGTTCACGTACCGGAACTGACTCTCCCGCACTCGCAATTAAGGTTCCTCCCGCCGAATAAATACTGGCATCCAAAATGTATTTGTCTTTGGTGACATTGTTTAAATTGGCGATAATGCGTTCTCGATTAAAATCTTTGCTGCCGGAAACGATATAATCGGATAAGCTGAAAGCCACTTGTTCGGCCAAAACTCGAGTTAGCTGTTTAAATTGTTCGACTCTGTTTTGGTTTTGGCTGTTACCTAAATAGGTTATGCCATGCATTAATAGGGCGATTAATGCGACACAGATAATAATTATCACTGTTTTGTGAAGCTTAAAGGTCAGTTTCATAGAAATCACTAAGTGCTCTTTATCCATTCTCTGGCATCATGTTGCCAGAGCTTGTACAGATAAGGTAGTTTTGGGGCATATTTTTATTATAAAACGTTGAGTCGATTACAGGAGCTAATTTTCATGTCAACGAGTTTGACCTATTGCTATTTACCCGATGAAATTCAAAAGTGGCCCGGGTTACCGCTGTCATTGAGCGGTGAAGAGGTCATGCCTTTAGATTACCGCGCTGGCGACAGTGGTTGGTTATTATATGGACGAGGGTTAGATAAGGCACGGATCAGCGATTTTCAGCAGCGTTTGGGGATAGCGATAGTGATCGTTTCATCATGGCGAATCGATGACTATCAAGTGGTCAGAATTGCGGGAAGCATTACTCCTCGCATCAAAAAATTAGCCGATGAAAGTTTATTAGATGTTGTTCCATTAGGGCAAATTCCCCGTTTACGTTCACCGGGCCTGCTGTTAATGGATATGGACTCTACGGCAATTCAAATTGAATGTATCGATGAAATTGCACGTTTGTATGGCGTGGGCGAGCAAGTATCGGAAGTAACTGAACGAGCCATGCAAGGTGAGTTAGATTTCACGGAAAGCTTAAGAGCGCGTGTGGCGTTACTTAAAGGGGCCGATGTGATGATTTTGCAGCAAGTCATGGATACGCTGCCATTGATGCCTGGCTTAACCAGCCTTGTTCGTAAATTACAAGCGATGGATTGGCATGTGGCGATTGCATCAGGAGGATTTACATTCTTTGCCGATAACTTACGTCAACAATTAAAATTGGTCGCCGCTGTTGCGAATCAGCTAGAAATCAAAGACGGTAAGCTCACCGGTAAAGTCAAAGGGCCAATTGTCGATGCCAAATTTAAAGCACAAACGCTGGTTAAGTTAGCAGAGCGTTTAGAAATACCGATTGAACAAACCGTGGCAATCGGCGATGGCGCAAATGACTTGAAAATGTTGCGTAAGGCGGGGTTAGGAATAGCTTATCACGCGAAGCCAAAAGTCTACGCACGTGCCAAAGTGGCTATCCGTCATGCTGATTTAATGGGGGTTATGTGCGTGTTGAGCGGGGGGCTTAAGCACGAAGAGCGGTAATATTCATCATACAGAGCAGCCGTAAAGTGACGGGGTATTTTAAGTATTACGGGCACCAACTATGCGGATTATTGAATAGCATATACTTTGAATTAAAGGCAGTTAGTTAAAAAAGGGTTAATAGGAGCAATATTGTGGCGAAAGGTGCAAAAAGAGCGTTTGTCTGTAATGAGTGCGGTGCGGATTATCCGCGCTGGCAAGGGCAATGCAGTGCCTGTCATGCATGGAATACCATTACAGAAGTGCGCCTCGCCTCAAGTCAATCATCGCCACGTCATGATCGCTTAACGGGGTATGCCGGAAATGCTGCTGGCGTAAGCCGTGTGCAAAAGCTATCAGAAATTAGCCTTGAAGAGCTGCCGCGTTTTACCACAGGATTTAAGGAGTTTGACCGCGTACTTGGTGGTGGCGTCGTACCGGGGAGCGCGATTTTGATTGGCGGGAACCCAGGGGCTGGGAAAAGTACATTGCTACTACAGACCATGTGCTTACTTTCACGCGAAATGAAAACACTGTATGTCACAGGGGAAGAGTCGCTGCAACAGGTTGCTATGCGTGCACATCGCCTTGGTTTGCCGACGGATTCGCTAAATATGCTATCTGAAACCAGCATTGAGCAAATTTGTTTAACGGCAGAGCAAGAGCAACCTAAATTAATGGTGATCGACTCAATCCAAGTCATGCATATGGCTGATATCCAATCTTCCCCCGGCAGTGTGGCTCAGGTGCGTGAAACCGCCGCTTACTTGACGCGTTTCGCCAAGACGCGCGGTGTCGCTATCATTATGGTCGGTCATGTGACGAAAGATGGCTCTTTAGCTGGTCCTAAGGTGCTAGAGCACTGTATCGACTGTTCGATTATGTTGGATGGGGATGCCGATAACCGTTTTCGTACTTTGCGTAGCCATAAAAACCGTTTTGGTGCGGTTAATGAGCTAGGTGTGTTTGCGATGACGGAACAGGGTTTGAAAGAGGTAAATAATCCTTCGGCTATTTTCTTAAGTCGTGGTGATGAAATCACATCGGGTAGTTCCGTCATGGTGGTATGGGAAGGCACACGCCCACTGCTGGTGGAGATACAGGCATTGGTCGACCATTCAATGATGTCAAATCCTCGTCGAGTTGCGGTAGGGCTTGAGCAAAACCGTCTTGCGATTTTATTGGCTGTTTTGCATCGCCATGGTGGCTTACAAATGTCAGACCAAGACGTTTTTGTGAATGTGGTTGGCGGCGTTAAGGTCACTGAAACGAGTGCGGACTTGGCGTTATTGCTTTCTTTAGTCTCCAGTTTTCGGGATCGTCCTTTACCACGAGACCTTGTGGTATTTGGTGAAGTTGGCTTAGCTGGTGAAATTCGCCCTGTGCCGAGTGGGCAAGAGCGTATTTCAGAAGCGGCAAAACATGGCTTTAAACGGGCGATTGTTCCCCATGCGAACATGCCCAAAAAATCACCTCCCGATATGAAAGTGTACGGTGTGAAAAAGTTGTCAGATGCTTTAAGCGTAATGGATGAATTTGATTAATCGTCTCGTCATATTTCGCACTTTCGTGGCGTTCGATAACGCTACATTTCGAATTATTGAGAGCAAATAAGGGAACTAAATGGCTGAATTTGACTATCTTAAGAATGCAATTAAGCAAGCTGGCTATACATTACAGCAAGTTGCTGATGCCTCTGATATGACCAAAGGGTATCTCAGCCAGCTTATCAACAACAAAATTAAAAGCCCGAGCGCACAAAAGATCGCGGCACTTCATCGCTTTTTAGGGCTGGAATACCCAAATAAACAAAAAAGCATTGGGGTCGTTTTCGGGAAATTCTATCCCTTACATACAGGTCATATCTACTTGATCCAGCGTGCTTGTAGTCAAGTTGATGAGTTACATGTCATTCTTTGCCATGATGAGCCGCGTGATAAAGACCTATTCGTGAATAGCTCCATGTCACAACAGCCGACAGTCAGTGACCGTCTACGTTGGTTATTACAAACATTCAAATATCAAAAAAATATTCATATTCATTCATTCGATGAGCAAGGTATCGAACCTTATCCACACGGTTGGGAAGTGTGGAGTGAGGGAATGAAGGGCTTTTTGAAAAAGCACAATATTCACCCAAGTTTTATCTATTCGGGTGAAGCCAATGATGCACCGCGCTATAAAAAGTACTTAGGGATAGAAACTATCTTAATCGATCCTGAACGGACCTTCATGAATATCAGTGGTAATCAAATTCGTCAGGCCCCTTTCCGATATTGGGATTATATTCCGACAGAAGTGAAGCCCTTCTTTGTACGTAAAGTGGCAATACTCGGTGGTGAATCAAGTGGAAAATCGACACTCGTCAACAAACTGGCCAATATTTTTAATACCACCAGTGCGTGGGAGTTTGGGCGTGATTATGTGTTTTCTCATCTTGGTGGTGATGAAATGGCATTGCAATATTCTGACTACGATAAAATTGCATTAGGCCATGCTCAATATATTGATTTCGCGGTTAAATACGCCAATAAGGTCGCTTTTATTGATACTGATTTTATTACCACTCAGGCTTTTTGTAAGCGCTATGAGGGCAAAGAGCATCCTTTCGTACAGGCCTTGATTGATGAGTATCGTTTTGATCTGGTGATCTTATTAGAAAATAATACCCCATGGGTAGCCGATGGTTTACGTAGCTTGGGGAGTGAAAAAGACCGGCAAGAGTTTCAATCTTTGTTAATTGAAATGCTAAAGAAAAACAACGTGGAATTTGTTCATGTTGATTCTCCTGACTATGATACCCGTTTTCTCACCTGTATTTCGTTAGTACAGCAATTGCTGATGTTAGACGAATAATATAATGGGTTATTGAAAGTGAGAGATTGGAATAACACAAATACCTCATCATGAGGTATTTGTGTTTGTAGGAGGCTTGGCTTATTTGCTCATGCGCTTATATTTCATGCGATGAGGTTGTAGAGCTTCGGCACCCATAGTCCGTTTTTTGTAATCTTCATACTCAGAGAAGTTACCTTCAAAGAAGGTGATATTACCTTCATCTTGATAATCAATAATATGAGTTGCAATACGGTCAAGGAACCAGCGGTCATGCGAGATAACCATTGCACAGCCCGGGAACTCTAACAAGGCGTTTTCTAAGGCACGCAATGTTTCAACATCGAGGTCGTTCGTGGGTTCGTCGAGTAACAGTACGTTACCGCCAACTTGTAGCAGCTTAGCTAAATGCAGACGTCCACGCTCACCACCGGACAACTCGCCAACACGTTTACCTTGGTCAACGCCTTTAAAGTTAAAGCGACCCACATAAGCGCGGCTTGGGATCTCAAAGTTACCAATACGCATGATATCTTGTCCGTTCGAGATCTCTTCCCAAACCGTTTTGCTGTCGTCCATGGAGTCACGGAACTGATCTACAGAGGCAATCTTCACCGTATCACCTAAGGTGATGGTGCCTGAATCTGGCTGCTCTTGGTCTGAGATCATACGGAATAGGGTTGATTTACCCGCGCCGTTAGGGCCGATGATACCGACAATGGCTCCTTTTGGAATGGAGAAACTTAGGTTGTCGATAAGAACACGGTCACCGTAAGATTTGCTGAGGTTTTCAACTTCAATAACCTTATCACCCAAACGTGGACCCGGTGGAATAAATAATTCACTGGTCTCATTACGTTTTTGGTATTCAACGCTGTTAAGTTCTTCAAAGCGAGCCAGACGTGCTTTACCTTTCGCCTGACGGCCTTTTGGATTTTGGCGGATCCACTCTAACTCTTTCTCAATCGATTTACGTCTTGCCGCTTCCGTTGAAGCCTCTTGCGCTAAACGCTCATCTTTTTGTTCCAGCCAAGAAGAGTAGTTACCTTCCCATGGAATACCTTCACCACGGTCAAGTTCGAGGATCCAACCTGCAACGTTATCAAGGAAGTAACGGTCGTGGGTGATCGCCACAACAGTGCCTTCATAGTCATGTAAGAAACGTTCTAACCAAGCAACGGATTCCGCATCCAAGTGGTTAGTTGGCTCATCAAGGAGCAGCATGTCCGGTTTTTCTAACAGAAGACGGCAGATAGCAACACGGCGACGCTCACCACCGGATAGGTTTTCGATTTTAGCATCCCAAGGTGGCAAACGCAGTGCATCGGCAGCACGCTCTAGCTGGTTATCCAAGTTATGACCATCTTGTGCAGCAATAATGGCTTCTAACTCGCCTTGCTCTTTAGCTAACTTATCGAAATCCGCATCAGGATCGGCATAAGCGGCATAAACTTCATCTAAACGCGTTAATGCGTTTTTAACTTCAAAGACTGCCTCTTCAACCGCTTCACGAACAGTGTGTTCAGGGTTGAGCTTAGGCTCCTGTGGTAGATAGCCAATTTTGATACCGGGTTGAGGGCGTGCTTCCCCCTCAATTTCCGTATCGATACCCGCCATGATGCGTAATAAGGTTGATTTACCCGCACCGTTAAGACCTAAAACACCAATCTTCGCCCCAGGAAAGAAGCTCAGAGAGATATTTTTCAAAATATGACGCTTCGGTGGAACAATTTTTCCGACTCGGAGCATAGAATAAACATATTGAGCCAATTTTTTTTACCTATTGTTTTATAAACGAAAGTTCAATATTTGATAGTGTTTTTAGCAGACATATGACCGTCTTATCACGCGATTATACCTTAGGCGACTTTTGCTGCTGTAAACGTTACTTTCTATCTTAAAATTTTTCTGAGCTTCACTCTAATTGTTCCTCACTCTAAGTCAATAGTTGCGTGTGTTTCCGATACTTTCTTGTGAATTAACCCCCACTTAAGACGGGATCAAAATTAAGTAAAAACGCGCATGTTTCATCATGGGGTAAATGACCTTTTACATTGTAAACAAAAAATAATCATTAACAGGGGGGAACGGGGGGTGTTGGCTATTTTTTAATACGGGGGCTGTTTTGTTTTATAGATAAACATATCGATTAGTCTTGTTAGGGTGAATTTAGTTTAAGGCTTAATGGAAATTTCTTTTTGTTTGGCTTTGATGAAGGTATTTATTGGATCATGGTAGAGTGACATGCCATTTAATATTTCATTAATAAATCTGATATAAAAAAGATTATTTAGGGTTAATACTTTTTACCTCTATTACTTTTTCTTCCGAGTTACCTAAATTTTGTGAAGATGATTTTGACGATAAGCTAAAGATGCCTATCAAAGCCCAAGAACCAGCGTGTAAAGCAGACGCTTAACCATTTGCAAGATGCAGCAAACGGCGACTGTTCAATAAAATAGGTTTTCCTGTTTTTATGTTTTGAAGATTACTGAGAGCTTATTATTTGATATTAATATTTAAATAGCGATTAATATTAAAAATCACATAGCGATTAAAATAGATTATTAGTAAATTATTAGCATAATAAATCGACATCTAAATATGTTTTAGATGATATTAATTCTATAGCAGAGCGATGACCACTATAGAATTAATTTTTAATATCATTAAAGCCTGAAAATAAATAGATTTTATTGATTAGAAATAGGCGCTGATTCTAACTTAACGATATCAGGTTTTTTCTGTTTAAGCTCTCTTTGTACATCACTGGCCTGTATTTTTTTATCTGTTCTTTCAGAGGTTCCGGTGAATACCCCACCTTTCTTAATGGTTAGGTTTTTAGTTTGGCAGATCCCATCGAGCTGACCATTTTCTAGAATATCCAAGTTTTCAGAGACACATAAGCCTCTCATAATGCCGTTGATTGAAATGGTTTGAGCATAAATCTCGCCTTCAACAACCCCTTCTTTTTGGATCGTGACAATACCGTCATTGCTACGAACACTCCCTTTTATATGACCGAATATTTGGATGTCTTCATCTAAAACAAGGTCACCGGAAATGTTGCAACTACTTGAAATAGAAGTGCTCTTGCGTGCTGAAGGTGTTGAAAGCACTTTTTCTTCTTTAATTTCAACCGTTTCTTTTTCGGGCGTTAACTCATGCGTTTTTGCCGCTTCGATAACGTTATCTTTATCTTTACTTTTTTTCGCAAACATCCTTTTATTCCTTGTAGAGAGTATATAAAAAACAATGAAGAATATGATTAGGAAAGGCAGAGATACAAGAGAAGAGTGAATATCTGTTAATGTGTATATTAAAAGATATGCCCATCCGCACCCAAGAATAGAAAAAAATAAATTTTTGAAATCCATATCATATCTCATTTTAAAGGGAGTTTAGATTATTCCAAATGAGCTTCATCATATTGACAAAATTAAATAGTTTTTACATCCACTGATATTATTTAACAGTAAAGATCAAGATTTGTCTATTTTTACTGAAAATAATACATCAATATTGAGTAATTTAAGCATTCATACCTATTAATAAACATGGCTCACTGATTTTTATCTATTTAACAACCATTTTTATAGATAACTCATCATGTTATTCAACGATGTGCCATAAAGCCGACGATTATCAAATCCATCATTTTACGTGATTCAGCGTAGTCTATTCGGTGGATTAACCACTATTTTACTAGGTGTTTTGACGTATAGAAAGAGGCTGCTCTCTATCAAGGCGTTAATTTCAAGAACACTCCTGTTGCTTTCAACCTAAAGATTTTATATTGATAAAAATCGTTTAACAAAGTTGTATCCACCTGATACGCGTTATATTTCAGGCCATATCAATACAAGTTGTGTTTAGTGACTCAAACCGATGAGTTGATGGGGGCTTTTGGGAAAACTTCACTGAACACCTACATGCAACTCGAATAATTTCGAGTATAGTTATAGAAGCGAAAAATTTAGAGCAGCGCGGGAATAGGGAAATAGTCAGTATGAAAAAATTCTTGATGGCAGTGCCGATTGCCATGATGTTGGTATCGACGACGGTATGGGCAGACTCTTTACAGGCTCAACGAGAGCGTTATCAAGCCATCAAACAAGCTTGGGATGCCAAGCAAATGGATGAAGTTGAACGTTTATTGCCGACATTACAAACGTATCCATTGTACCCTTATTTAGAATATCGAGAGTTAACGCAAGACCTCGATATTATTTCGCCGAGTCAAGTACAAGCATTTATTGACGCTCACCCGACATTACCAGTCGCAAAAACGTTAAAAAATCGCTTTGTGAATGAACTTGCTCGTCGCCAAGAGTGGCAATCTTTGCTGGCATTCAGCCCTAAAGAGCCTATGCCTGCGGAGGCGAAATGTAACTATTTCTATGCTAATTGGGCTACAGGCAATAAAACGCTCGCTTGGCAAGGGGCGGAGAAATCTTGGCTTAATGGGCGTTCAATGCCTGCCGCTTGCGATAAATTGTTTAATGAGTGGGAAAAAGCCGGCCATTTAACACCGGAAATGATCCTTGAACGGATCCACCTTGCCATTGATGCAGGTAATACCTCAATGGCTACCTATTTAGCGAAGCGTCTGCCACCAAGTTATAGGACGATTGGTGATGCATTAGTGAAGCTGCAAAATGATCCAGCATCGGTTACCACTTTTGCTAAGACGATGACACCGACCGATTTTTCACGTCAAGCCACGATAGCTGCATTTAGCCGTTATGCGCGCCAATCGCCAGATCAGGCTCGAGCCGCGTTAAAGGGGATCAGTAACGCGCAAAAAATGAATTTTGCCGAAACTCAAAAATTAAAAGATAGTGTTGCTTGGCAATATATGGGGGCGGTCACACCTGAGCAAGAAAACTGGCGCGATGAGGTGATCAGTGAAACTGATTCAACAGCCCTAAAAGAGCGCCGTATTCGCTTAGCACTTGGTGTTGGGGATAAAGCAGGAGTGGCAAAATGGCTGAAACAGCTTCCCGCTGATGCACGGCATAAAGATGAGTGGCAATATTGGCAGGCCATCACCTTAATGAATGAAGGCAAAAAAGCAGAAGGTGAAGCTATTCTACGCAAACTCATCGAGGGCAGAGGCTTCTACCCAATGGTGGCAGCACAAAAATTAAACACGGAATACCCTCTGTATATAAAAACGGCTGAAAAACCGGATAGCCAACAGCTAGATAAGTTAGCGGAAATCCAGCGTGTACGTGAATTAATGTATTGGGAAATGGACAATCTTGCTCGTACCGAATGGGTAAGTTTAGTCGCTTCACTACCACCAAATCAGCAAGAGCAGCTTGCCCGTTATGCGTTTGATAACAATTGGGCGGATTTAAGTGTGCAAGCAACTATCCAAGCGAAGTTGTGGAATCATTTAGAAGAACGTTTCCCATTAGCGTGGGAAAAAGAGTTTGAACACTACACAAAAGGTAAAACGATTTCTAAAAGTTATGCCATGGCGATTGCTCGTCAAGAGAGTGCATGGAACCCACAAGCCAAATCCCCTGTTGGGGCGACGGGGCTAATGCAGCTCATGCCAGCGACGGCGAAGCATACGGTACAGAAGCAAGGAATTGATGGTTATGTCAATACCAGCCAATTGGTGAACCCAGTTAAGAATATTGAAATCGGTACGGCTTACTTAGATGATGTTTATCAGCAGTTCTCTAATAACCGTATCCTATCAAGTGCGGCTTATAACGCTGGGCCATCAAGGGTCACGCGTTGGTTAGGTAATAGTAGCGGTCGTCTTGATGCTGTTGCCTTTGTCGAGAGTATTCCTTTTTCAGAAACACGAGGCTATGTGAAAAATGTGCTCTCTTATGACGTATTCTACCGTTACTTTATGGGGCAACATGGGCCTGTATTGACCGATAACGAGTGGTTAATGAAGTATTAGTAGGTTTTACAGGTGATTTGCCATATAGTGTGTTATCATTTGTACTAGTTAAATAGTATGGTTGGATAACATGACTGCAAATCACCTGAATGACCCAGCACTCACTACCGATGAGAACGATGATTGGCAACGCTTTGTTAAATTGCTACAGCTTGCGTTTGAGCAAGACTTACAACATCCCATATTACAATTGTTGCTGACACCCGATGAACGAACGGCGCTTGCGACTCGAGTCAGAATTGTGCAAGAGTTGATGCGTGGTGAAATGAGCCAAAGGGAATTAAAAAATGAACTTGGGGTGGGTATCGCTACCATCACACGCGGCTCAAATAGTTTAAAATCGGCACCTCAGCCTGTAAAAGAGTGGTTAGAAGCGCAATTGCTAAAATAGCCACTGCATATTCATTGAACACAGAGCACTCTATACACGTTACTCCATGACAGGGAGCCGAGTTGAGCATCAGTCCATACTGACTCAAGATGATGAGTTGTCAGTGTTAATTGTGTGATTTGTGTCATTAATATAGACAAATAGGGGCAAAGACTGCCCCTATTGTTATTTTTTCGTTATAATTAATCTTCTATCTGGTTTAGCTCTTTATAAATTTCATGCTTAATGGGAACCAGCGCCAGTATCAGTGCTTGTTGGTAGACACTGGTACGTGTTAGTACCCCGTTAGTAAAAAAGCCGATGGCACCGCCTTGTTGTTTGATGTTATCGATGCCAGTTAAATCTGCCATTTCGTCACCAAGCTCACGCCCTTCACGGATACCCGCAAGGATTTTTTCTGGGATCATGATACTCGCTGAACGTGATTCACCACGGATCTGTTTATGTTCAATAACAATCCATGCAAAGGTCATATCTTCATCAATGCCAGCTTCAATCCCGACCCAAAAATCGGCCTCTGGGCGAACTTGCCTTGATGCCATTACACGTTGCCTTGCGCCTGTGCGGGTTTCATTATTACCGATAGGTTGCTGTGGAACGCTGCTATCAACGTTAATATCTTCTACTTGATAAGTGCCTGGCCCAAAAACAGCATCGAAAGCAAGATGAATCGCTTTAATTTTGGCAGGATTAGTCGTTGCAGCTATAACTTGGTACATTAATTATTTTCCTTTGAACACATATTTCGCAAAGTAATAACGGAACACATCTATGTTACAGGTTTATCTTGTTCGCCACGGTGAAACCGAATGGAACGTGGCACGTCGTATACAGGGCCAATCTGATAGCCCACTCACGGCCACTGGACGTCTGCAAGCAAGGCAAGTTGCCGAAAGGATGAAATCAGAAGGCATTACTCATATTATCACTAGTGATATGGGACGCACACGCGAAACTGCACAAATAATTGCGGATGTTTGCCGTTGTGAAATTATCATAGAACCTCGTCTTCGTGAATTAAATATGGGGATTCTGGAACAGCGCGAAATAGAAAGCCTGACAGAGCAAGAAGAGCAGTGGCGTAAAAGCCTTATTGATGGCACAGAAGGCGGGCGTATTCCAAACGGTGAATCGATGGAAGAGCTGTATCAGCGCATGTATGCCGCTCTCAACAGTTGCCTCGATCTACCAAAAGGGAGTCGACCACTTTTAGTCAGCCACGGGATCGCATTGAGTACGCTAGTTAGCCGTATTTTAGGGGTTCCTGCTTATTCAGAACGCCGCTTGCGCTTACGTAATTGCTCAATTTCACGCGTGGATTACCAAAACAGCCCTTGGCTCGCAAATGGTTGGATCGTTGAAAGTACTGGTGAGGTTACCCACCTTACTCAGCCTGCGTTAGATGAACAGCAAGCGTAGTTGAGACCGTGTAAATTTGGAGTTCCAACAATGATAGATTCTAACTTATTCGAGTTGCAGCTAGGAGACTAACGGAGATAGTCGGGAACATAAATAATATGTGACTCGGCTAGCTAGGACAGTCCATGATGCCACAGCTTGGAAAGATAACGAGCCATTGAAACTCCAAATTATTAACGTTTTATCGGCACATAGTAATCAAAGGCCGCAACATGCGATTTCGGGTCATCATTTTTATGGTCTATATGACGTAACTCAACATTTTTGAGTTTATAGTGTTCGATATCATAGCCAGGTCGGCGCGTGATATTGAGCTTAGGCAGATAGACGCCATAAATCTGATATAAGAACTCTTGCATTGCTGCGCGCGTTGCTTCACCGCTAAAGCTAAACTTCACATATTCTCCAGCGGGAATAGTGAGATGGCTATATTCTGCATTGTTAAAACTTGCATCTTCAGGTTTTACTGCGGTGGTATAGAACACCGTCTGCTCATCTTCTTTATCGGCGTTATGAATCGCGTGGTGTAAGCCGAAGACCTCAGAGGCAATCGAGGTTGTATGTTCTAAATAGTAGTGCCAGAAAGTTTGGCGCATCTGTGAACAGGCGGTTGACCACTCTTCTAGCGCATAAGAACAGCTTTGCTCAAGCCCCACTAAAGGCTGCTCCTGCATCTCGACGAACTCATAATCTAAATGTTTATGTTCATCTAAAATAATAGGTGGACAAATACCCGTGGCACACCACTCATCGCTACGACGATAGTAAGCAGGGGTGATGTTAAATTGTTTCTTAAACGCGCGGGTAAAAGTTTGCTGTGAGTCAAAGCGATATTGTAACGCGATATCAAGAATCGGACGGCTGGTCAGTCGTAAAGCTACAGCAGCGCGAGATAGCCGTCGAGCACGAATATAGGCGCCAATTGCTTGGTCAGTCACCTCTTTGAACATCCGTTGTAAATGCCATTTGGAGTAGCCAGCTTTTGCCGCAACATTATCGAGTGATAGAGGTTTATCTAGGTTATCATCGATCCAGCGAAGAAGGTCACGAATAATATTTGTTTGATCCATGTATATCCCTAGTCAATAAGACTTAAAAAACAGATATAGGTTATCAAGGAACGCCTATTCTATATCAAGTTACCTTTTTCGTTTATAGTAAAAGAGTTGTATTTACCATTTAGTTGTAAAGAAAATGATTAACTTCTTTTATACTTGTCATATTTCAGGCTGCCTTATGGTTAATAATGGCTGAAATGTCACTCGAATTGTTTAAAAAGTATATAACAAAGAGGCTAAGTCTTCTGGTTGAAAAGGAAATTTGTATGCATTTTTGCAAGTTGAAAAAGATCGTATTGGCATCACTGTTGTCTGCATTACCCTTTGCGACGTTTGCGGAAGAAATTGGCTCGGTAGATACCGTTTTTAAAGTATTTGGCCCTGACCATAAAATTGTTGTTGAAGCTTTTGATGATCCCGATGTTGAAAATGTGACCTGCTACTTAAGCCGTTCGAAGACGGGAGGGATTAAAGGTGGGCTTGGTTTAGCAGAAGATACTTCTGATGCGGCGATATCTTGCCAACAAGTTGGTCCGATTGAACTGAATGAACGGATCAAACGTTCACCGAAAAAACCGCACGTTGTTTTCCAAAAACGGACTTCATTAGTATTCAAAAAGTTGCAGGTAGTACGTTTTTATGATCCCAAACGCAATGCGCTTGTTTATTTGACTTATTCAGACAAGATGATTGATGGCTCACCGAAGAATGCGCTAAGCGCTGTACCTATTATGCCATGGTAAGTCTTTAAGTGGGTCTACAGGTGCTCTTCCCGCATAAAATAACCCCCAATAATGAAATTATTGGGGGTTATTTATTCATCGGTCTTTATCGAACGATGGCGGGATTATTCGTCGAGATCACCACAAAAGCGATAACCCTCACCGTGGATTGTTGCGATGATTTCTGGGGTATCAGGCGTTGATTCGAAATGTTTACGAATACGACGGATAGTGACGTCGACCGTTCTATCATGAGGCTTAAGCTCACGGCCTGTCATTTTCTTCAACAAATCGGCGCGAGTTTGAATTTTGCCCGGGTTCTCACAAAAATGTAGCATAGCGCGGAATTCGCTACGAGGTAATTTGTAGTGTTCGCCAGCAGGGCTGATCAGTGAGCGACTGTTGATGTCGAGTTCCCAACCATTAAATTTATAGCTTTCGACTAAACGGCGCTCTTCAGTGCCACCAGCTAAATTCATAGTACGAGATAGCAGGTTGCGTGCACGGATAGTCAGCTCGCGAGGGTTAAATGGCTTGGTGATATAATCATCCGCACCAATTTCTAGGCCAAGGATCTTATCCACCTCATTATCACGGCCTGTTAGGAACATCAGTGCAATACTTTCTTGCTCACGTAATTCACGCGCAAGGAGAAGGCCGTTTTTACCGGGTAGGTTAATATCCATGATAACGAGGTTGATGTCATGCTCGGACAGAACATTGTGCATCTCTTCGCCATCAGTGGCTTCGTGAACTACATAGCCTTCAGCCTCAAAGATACTTTTCAGCGTATTGCGTGTGACAATCTCATCTTCAACAATTAAAATGTGTGGGGTCTGCATATTTGCTACCTAAAGTTTTAAAATAAAATTGTGAACTCATAAGCCGCTTCCAAATTAGGTGGTTTTGATTTTATTTTACTGGAACGACGCGTCTATGGGTTATAAATATGTTTTCGAGTCAAGGTTATTTTGTCGCCTCTATCGTCATCAGATTCTAAATTGAATCAAAATTTAGGCACCTTCCCAACGTTGGGCTGTTAACAGCAATATAACAGCTAATACTGCATTTACCACCTAAAAAAATAACTTTTGTTGATACATATCAAAATCAATTGTAGCACGTTAACAAAATTTGTTAGGAAGAAAATCTTACCGATTCAATGGCTGTTTAACTATCAGATAAAGAGTAAAAGTTTTTTATTCTTTGTTTACTCAAACGATGCGTTTGGGTGAAAAATGGCCAACTATTCAAGCTAACGCTAAAAAAAAGTTTATGGATATTTTAATCTGACAATTGTTAATTTTTTGGTTTTTTAAATTAGCAAATTGTGAGGCCTATTCATTTGTGATTAAATTTTGTTGAGAAAATAGGATAATTTTTGATAGGTCACGCTTTGAATAACGGGCTTTTTTTGCAAATAAATTTGACATTTTTGGGCAATTGCTTTAACCGTATAGGGAGCAAGTAACGAATCAAGAGACAGACAGAAATCTATGCGTAACATCAGCCTGACTACGATTATTATTACCACCACCGTAACCACAGGAAACGGGGCGGGCTGACGCATCCAAAAAATAAAAAACGAAAAAGCCCGCATCCAATCAGATGTGGGCTTTTTTTTGGTGTTAAATCAGGAGAGAAATACCATGCGTGTGCTTAAATTTGGCGGTACTTCGGTTGCAAATGACGAACGAGTACTGAATGTTGCTGACATCGCTGAAAGTAAATTGGCCGATGGGCAAGTGGCGTTGGTGCTATCTGCACCAGCAAAAATCACTAACCATTTGGTCGCAATGATTGATAAAACGGTTGCAGGTCAGGATGTCATCACGCATGTGAATGATGCAGAAATGATTTTTGCGAACTTATTAAAAGGATTAAAAGAAAAACAACCCGGTTTTGATTACGATAGACTGAAAAAACTCACTGAACAAGAATTCGCACAGATCAAACAAGTACTGCATGGTATTACTCTTCTAGGCCAATGCCCTGATAGCATTAACGCCTCAATTATTTGCCGTGGTGAAAAACTCTCTATTGCCATTATGGAGTCTGTGCTAACAGCACGCGGGCACAAAGTCACGGTGATTAATCCTGTCGAAAATTTATTAGCCGTCGGTCATTATCTTGAGTCCACTGTTGATATTAATGAGTCAACTAAACGTATTAAGGAATTAAACATCCCTAAAGACCACTTTGTATTAATGGCGGGTTTTACTGCGGGGAATGATAAAGGCGAATTGGTCGTATTAGGGCGTAACGGCTCCGATTATTCCGCGGCAGTATTAGCGGCTTGTTTACGTGCTGAATGCTGCGAAATTTGGACCGATGTGGATGGGGTATATACTTGTGACCCACGTTTAGTGCCTGATGCACGCCTATTAAAAGGGATGTCCTATCAAGAGGCGATGGAGTTATCCTACTTTGGTGCAAAAGTACTGCACCCGCGTACCATAGCACCAATCGCACAATTCCAAATTCCTTGCCTTATCAAAAACACCACTAACCTCAGTGCTCCGGGTACATTGATCGGGGATGGACAAACAGATGACAGCACCCCTGTTAAAGGGATCACCAACCTGAATAACATGGCGATGATCAACGTTTCAGGCCCCGGCATGAAAGGAATGGTTGGTATGGCCGCACGTATCTTCTCTGTGATGTCACGTAAGGGGATCTCGGTTGTACTTATTACGCAGTCATCATCGGAATACAGCATTAGCTTCTGTGTGCCTCAAGGGGAATTAGTACGTGCACGTGCTGCCTTGGAAGAAGAATTCTATTTAGAATTAAAAGATGGCGTCTTAGACCCTCTTGATGTCATGGAGCAGTTAGCCATTATTTCGGTCGTTGGCGACGGCATGCGTACTCTAAAAGGGATTTCAGCGCGTTTCTTCTCGGCATTAACACGCGGTAATATCAATATCGTGGCGATTGCCCAAGGTTCGTCTGAACGTTCAATTTCGGCAGTCATTGCCAATGAAGCAGCAACCACGGCGGTTCGTTTATGCCATCAAATGCTATTCAATGCTGAGCAAGTCATTGAAGCCTTCATTATCGGTGTGGGTGGGGTAGGAAACGCACTGATTGAGCAAATCCATCGTCAACAGCAATGGCTGAAACAAAAGCATATCGATTTACGCGTTTGTGGGATCGCCAACTCACGAGCAATGTTGACGAATATGCAAGGCATCTCTCTTGATAATTGGAAAGAAGAGTTGGCGCAAGCGACCGAGCCGTTTAGCCTGAGCCGCTTGATCAGATTGGAGCGTGAATATCACTTTCTCAATCCAGTGATCATCGATTGTACTTCTAACCAAGAAATTGCCCAGCAGTATGTCAGTTTCTTAAAAGACGGCTTTAACGTTGTGACACCTAACAAAAAAGCTAACACCTTATCAATGGAGTATTACCGCCAATTACGCTCCGCGTGTGAAGTATCAAAACGTAAGTTCCTTTATGACACTAACGTTGGTGCGGGGTTGCCTGTGATTGAAAACTTACAGAATCTCCTGAATGCGGGTGATGAGCTAGTTCACTTTAGCGGTATTCTTTCTGGATCACTCTCCTTTATTTTTGGCAAACTCGACGAAGGGATGTCTTTATCTGAAGCGACGGCTCTAGCTAAAGAGAAAGGGTTTACCGAGCCAGATCCTCGCGATGATTTGTCAGGCATGGATGTCGCACGTAAGCTGTTGATCCTCGCGCGTGAAGCCGGTTATGAATTAGAGCTAGAAGATATTGAAATCGAACCCGTATTACCTGCGGAGTTTGATAGCAGTGGCGATGTGACTGAATTTATGGCTCGCTTACCGCAACTTGATCAGCCGTTTGCAGAGCGTATAAAAGCAGCAGAAGCAGAAGAAAAAGTGTTACGCTATGTCGGATTGATAGAAGAAGGACGCTGCCAAGTGAAAATCGTTGCGGTTGATGGCAATGATCCGCTCTTCAAGGTCAAAAATGGCGAAAACGCATTGGCTTTCTATACGCGCTATTACCAGCCAATTCCTTTAGTACTCAGGGGCTATGGAGCAGGTAATGATGTTACCGCAGCCGGCGTATTTGCAGATATGTTGCGTACTCTATCATGGAAATTGGGAGTCTAATAAGTGATTAAAGTTTATGCGCCCGCTTCAATTGGTAATGTTAGTGTCGGGTTTGATGTATTAGGCGCGGCGGTATCGCCAGCAGATGGAACGCTGTTAGGGGATTGTGTCACTGTTGAAGCGGCTGAGAGCTTTTCTTTGACGAATAAAGGCCGCTTTGTCGCAAAATTACCGAAAAAAAATGAACATAATATTGTTTACCAATGTTGGGAACTGTTTTGCGAACGCTTTGGTAAACCGCTTAATGTTGCGATGACTCTCGAAAAAAACATGCCTATTGGTTCAGGGCTTGGCTCCAGTGCATGTTCTGTTGTTGCGGCACTGATGGCACTGAATGAGTTTGCCGGTCAGCCTTTTGATGAGACCACGTTATTAAGTATGATGGGGGAGCTAGAAGGGCGTATTTCAGGCAGTGTACATTACGATAATGTGGCTCCTTGTTACCTAGGTGGCTTACAACTGATTATTGAGCAAAACGGAATTATTTCTCAACCTGTTCCCGCTTTCGAGAATTGGTATTGGGTGATGGCGTATCCGGGGATCAAGGTTTCTACCGCGGAAGCGCGAGCTATTTTGCCAAATAGTTATCCGCGCCATGATATTGTTAATCATGGGCGTTATTTATCGGGCTTTATCCATGCTTGCCATACAGGCCAACCAAAGCTTGCCGCGACTATGATCCAAGATGTCGTAGCTGAACCTTATCGAACACAGCTACTTCCTGGGTTTGCCGAGGCGCGTAAGAATGCTTATGAAATTGGTGCACTTGCATGTGGTATTTCTGGTTCTGGGCCGACACTATTTGCCATTTGTGATGATAAACAAATCGCTGAAAAAATGGCCGATTATCTACAACAACATTATGTTCAAAATGATGAAGGCTTTGTGCATATCTGCCGTTTGGATCTCACAGGGGCAAGGACAATAGGGTAAACAATGAAACTGTATAACTTGAAAGATAATAGCGAGCAAGTGAGCTTCGCACAGGCAGTAAAACAGGGATTGGGCAAACAACAAGGTCTATTCTTCCCGCAAGATTTGCCAGAGTTTAGCGCTGCTGAAATTGATGAGCTACTAAAACTGGATTTTGTCACTCGTAGTAGCCGTATTTTAACGGCATTTATTGGTGATGAGATCCCTGAAGCTGAGCTGGCGGCTCGCGTCAAAGAAGCTTTTGCATTCCCTGCTCCTGTTACTCAAGTTGAGCAAGATGTAGCGACACTAGAGCTATACCATGGTCCAACACTCGCCTTTAAAGACTTTGGTGGCCGTTTTATGGCTCAAGCACTTGCCCAAGTTGCTGGTGACCAGCCTGTGACTATTTTAACTGCAACTTCTGGGGATACAGGTGCGGCGGTTGCACACGCATTTTACCGTTTAAATAATGTGCAAGTGGTTATTCTCTATCCAGAAGGTAAGATCAGCCCACTACAAGAAAAGCTCTTTTGTACCCTAGGTGAAAACATTCACACGGTTGCAATCAAAGATGACTTTGATGCCTGCCAAGCCTTGGTCAAACAATCTTTTGATGATGAGGCGCTGAAAAAAGCATTGCATTTAAACTCAGCGAACTCAATCAACATTAGCCGTTTGTTAGCACAAATTTGTTACTACTTTGAAGCGGTTGCTCAAATCCCTGCTGAGAAGCGTGAGCAACTCGTTATTTCTGTTCCAAGTGGTAATTTTGGTGATTTAACTGCGGGCTTACTTGCTAAATCGCTGGGCTTACCGATTAAACGCTTTATTGCTGCAACTAACGTCAATGATACGGTTCCTCGTTACCTTGAAGGTGGGGAGTGGAAACCACATCAAACCGTTGCGACTTTATCGAATGCGATGGATGTGAGCCAACCTAATAACTGGCCGCGTATTGAGGAGCTATTCCGTCGTAAAGGGTGGTCTCTGAAAGAGCTTGGTTATGGAGCGGTGACCGATGAGGTGACTAAAGAAACGGTGCGTGAGTTAGATAAAAAAGGGTATGTATCTGAGCCGCACGCAGCTGTCGCTTATCGTGTTTTACGCGATCAATTACAAGATGGTGAGTATGGTTTGTTCTTAGGAACGGCGCATCCTGCTAAGTTTAAAGAGAGTGTAGAGGCGATTTTGAATAAACAACTTCCTCTACCAGAAGCTTTAGCTGAGCGTGCTGAGCTACCTCTGCTATCACACTTTTTGCCGTCGGATTTTGCGAAGCTAAGGGCTTTCTTAATGGAACGTGCACCTAAATAGCGATTTCTGGATCCATGAAACGGAAGCGATATGCTTCCGTTTCTATTTATCGTAATGATAATAGTTCATTGATTCAAATATTGATGACACGATGAGATCACGAAAGTCGGTATAGTAGAGGACTAGTGCGTAGAGCGATTTGAACTTGCACCATCTAGGCCGTTTCTGCCACCATTTGGTCCACCAAGACCTCCTTTACCCCCTTTTCCTCCTTCTGGGCCTGCATCTCCACCGTTGCCGCCATTGCCACTTCCTGAACCATGACCGCCGTTACCACCGTTGCCACCATGACCCCCATTCCCCCCGTTTCCGCCGTGACCATTTCCTGTACCATTACCGCCATTACCACCATTACCGTTACTGCCGGGCTGTGCATGGCCCCCATCTCCTCCATTACCATTATTGAGTCCATTGCCCCCATTACCGCCGTTGGCACCATTACCTCCATTTCCACCATGATTCACATAAAAGATATTGTGCTCACTCGAAATCGCATGTGGTGGCGTTGTGCTGTGTAGTGGATTGTTGTAACTGAGTGAATGGCTTGATATTGCGGGAGTTAAGAAAAATAGCGTGCTGATAGTGAGAAGCCATTTTCGTTGCATAGTTTCCTCCGACCCCCCTCCATTTAGAAGGGGGGAATAATCATATAAGATTACGAGTTAATTACCGACCATTACCACCGTTGCCGCCATTGCCACCGTTACCACCATTGCCGCCGTTACCCCCGTTTCCGCCATGACCACCGTTACCACCATTGCCAAAGTATTGGCCCGATACTGAGGTCGGATCCATTAGCATATCAAGGAGTTGATATTGAGGAAGAGAAGCGAAAGATAATGCAGGGGTAAACAGAGAAGCGATAAGGATATGTTTTATTTTCATATAATATTCTCTTGGTTAAATGAATTAAACAAACTGCTATTTCAGTTTATTTGTTCATTTTTATTTATCAATAAAAGTAGGCTTTTAGAATGTGTTGTATTTAAAATATCCTGATTTATAAGAGATTATTTATTTAAACGGTGAATTAACTTAATATATTCCTTTAAATAATATTAAATTAATTTATTGACCTGCGATCAGCAAAAAAGAAGCCACGAGACAGTTAATCACTGTTTTTGTGTTGAGGGGGGAAGTTGGTATGGCGCTGCCACTTCATACTCGGAATACAAAGGAGCAGCGGATAAGCGCTAAATGGCGTCTTCTAAGATAAGTTCAATGGTTTTTAGCTCTTCAGGTGTAAATTCGCGGTTTGCCATCATACCGAGAGCGTCATCAATTTGGCTAACTCGACTTGCACCAATGAGCACAGAGGTGAGCCTATCATGGCGTAATACCCAGGCTAGGGACATTTGGCTCAATTTTTGGCCTCTTTGCAAAGCAAGTTCATTCAGTTTTTTCACCCGAGCGAGTACCGCGGAGGTTAGCCTTTCTGGGGGAAGAGAAGGGTTGCTTGCCGCCCTTGAATCGGCAGGAATACCGTTTAAGTAACGGTCGGTAAGTATGCCACCTGCAAGCGGCGAATAAGCTATGGAGCCGACGCCTTCATCTTCAAGCACATCAAGTAATTCATCTTCTGGATCACGGACTAACATGGAATATCTAGGTTGATGGATTAGGCAAGGCGTACCTAATTGGTTAAGGATCTCAATCGCTTCTTTTGCAAGCTCGGCAGGATAGTTAGAGATCCCAACATACAGAGCTTTACCTTGGCGTACGATCAGATCAAGGGCGCCCATTGTTTCTTCAAGAGGAGTATCAGGATCTGGGCGATGGTGATAAAAAATATCAACATAATCTAGACCCATGCGTTTTAGGCTTTGATTAAGGCTGGCAATTAAATATTTTTTACTGCCCCAATCACCATAAGGGCCATCCCACATGGTAAAGCCAGCTTTTGATGAAATGATCATTTCATCTCGGTAAGGTAAAAAATCTTGTTGGAGTATTCGTCCAAATAGGTTTTCTGCTGCGCCCGGCGGAGGACCATAATTATTGGCGAGATCAAAGTGGGTGATCCCATGGTCAAAAGCATACCTTAACATGGCTCGGCAGTTATCCGGGGATTTGTTGTCACCAAAATTGTGCCAAAGACCTAAAGAGATTAGTGGGAGCCTTAACCCGCTGCGACCACATAGGCGATATTCCATATCCGTGTAACGATCAGTATTTGCAATATAAGGCATACTTCACCTCCAAATAGTTGGCAGAGACCTAAACGATACTGACACAAATGTCATTTTCGCTATGGTGAATCAATGCTAATTTTTAACCAAAATACAAATTTTTAGTAAATATGTGATGGAGGATAAAAAAGAGACAATATTGCCGAGTCGTGAGTTAGGTGATCACACTAGCGACCACCTTATTTAAGGGATTAATGTTGTTCAGGACGGGTAAAGACCAGCTCATTTCCTTTGGATTGGCTCTCATCGAATTGGTAACCTTCAAGGTTAAAATCAGCCAATTGATCTGTTTTGGTTAGCTTATTTTGAATAATAAAGCGGCTCATCAAACCACGTGCTTTTTTAGCATAGAAACTGATCACTTTATATTTGCCATTTTTTTCGTCAAGGAAGACCGGTTTTATGATGACACCATCTAATTTTTGGCTATTAACGGCTTTAAAATATTCATCTGAGGCAAGGTTGACTAATACATGATCGCCTTGATCCGCAAGCGCTTTGTTGAGCTTGTCGGTGATGATATTGCCCCAAAATTCATACAAATCTTTGCCTCGAGGGTTTTTTAGGCGCGTTCCCATTTCAAGGCGGTAAGGCTGCATTAAATCGAGAGGGCGTAATAAGCCATATAGCCCTGATAAGATACGCAAATGCTGCTGGGCAAACTCAAAGTCCTGTGCAGAAAATGTTTCAGCTTGCATACCTGTATACACATCCCCTTTAAATGCAAGAATAGCTTGGCGTGCATTTTCAGGCGTGAAATCCGCATGCCACTCACCAAAACGTGCAGCATTGAGGCCAGCCAGTTTATCGCTAATTTTCATTAAGCTTGAGATGTCTGCTGGAGATAGTTTGCGGCAAACCTCAATCAGTTGCTGTGACTCATTCAGTAATTCAGGCTGTGTGAAAGAGTGTGTTGCGAGCGGGCTTTCATAATCTAATGTTTTGGCTGGTGAGATTGTGATGAGCATAGCAAGATCCCTATAATAAAATGACGACGACCACTTTAACAAAAATTGCCATTAAATAGCTAATCGGTGAGATAAGTAAAAACAATTTTTCTATTTTGTCGTACTGTGATTATGCTTATTCGAAGCTAAAAGGATTCAGTTTTAATTTAAATTGCGAAAACGATTGCATATCAATTAGTTGCTATAGAATAGTTTTAGTCGCTTGCAGCAACTTGGATGCGTGATATTATCATTGTACGGTGCGGCGTTTGCCTCAATTCCTTTATAACAACGAGATTAAAGAAATGACCGATAAATTAACCTCCTTACGTAGTCTGACCACCGTTGTTGCTGATACTGGCGATATTGAAGCGATGAAGCTTTATAAACCACAAGATGCGACAACTAACCCATCTTTGATTCTAAATGCAGCACAAATTCCTGAATATCGTAAACTGATTGACGAAGCGGTCGAGTGGGCCCGTAAACAAAGCAGTCATCGTGAACAGCAGGTTGTTGATGCTTGTGACAAATTGGCAGTCAACATCGGTTTGGAAATTCTAAAACTGGTTCCAGGCCGTGTTTCAACGGAAGTTGACGCACGTCTGTCTTATGATGAAGAAGCGTGTATCGCTAAAGCGCGTCGTCTGATTAAGCTGTACAACGAAGCGGGTATCAGCAATGACCGTATTCTGATTAAATTGGCTTCAACTTGGCAAGGCATCCGTGCAGCTGAGAAATTAGAAAAAGAAGGCATCAACTGTAACTTAACCCTACTTTTCTCTTTTGCACAAGCTCGTGCATGTGCGGAAGCAGGTGTTTATCTGATTTCACCATTCGTTGGTCGTATTCTTGACTGGTACAAAGCGAATACCGATAAAAAAGAGTATGCACCGCAAGAAGATCCAGGTGTTATTTCTGTGACTGAGATCTATAACTACTACAAAACCCATGGTTACAAAACCGTCGTTATGGGCGCAAGTTTCCGCAATGTTGGTGAGATTTTGGAACTGGCGGGTTGTGATCGCCTAACGATTTCACCTGCACTGTTAAAAGAACTCTCTGAAGCGCAAGGCGAAGTTGTTCGTAAATTAACTGACTCTGGTAAGACAAAAGAGCCAGAAGCTAAACTGACTGAATCTCAGTTCTATTGGCAGCATAACCAAGATCCGATGGCAGTAGATAAACTGGCTGAAGGTATCCGCAAATTTGCTATTGACCAAGAAAAACTGGAAAAAATGATCGCAGAGCTACTGTAATTTCTGCCTTCACTTTTTATGAGAACCCAGTGTCTTCACTGGGTTTTTTGCATTTTGGAGCAGTAAGTACCAAATACAAAAGAGCCCCTGATAAGCAACCTGAATATTATTTAACTAAATGAAATCATTGACGACGCGGCTAATGCTGAACGGCCTACATTTCTTCATGTATTTTCACTAAGCAATATCGCGATACTTAGCACTGAAACCTTATATTTCCCATGATATGATAACCTACGTATTAATGCGCGTGATTTGCGGGTGCTGCCCGCAATGAGCACTTTTTATTGGTTATTTATTGAGGTTTGTATGGATGAATTGCGCATAGGTTTGGTTTCAGTTTCTGACCGTGCTTCAAGTGGTATTTATGAAGATAAAGGGCTCCCATCCTTAGAAGCATGGCTTGCGAAAGCGCTGACAACACCTTTTCGTATTGAAACTCGCCTGATCCCTGATGAGCAAATCATGATAGAACAAACATTATGTGAGCTAGTGGATGAGTTTGCCTGCCATTTAGTACTGACAACTGGTGGTACAGGCCCCGCACGTCGTGATGTCACGCCAGATGCAACATTAGCGATTGCCGATCGCGAGATGCCTGGTTTTGGTGAACAAATGCGTCAAATTAGTTTAAAATTTGTGCCAACGGCCATTCTTTCTCGCCAAGTGGGGGCGATACGCAATCAAGCATTAATCCTCAACTTACCGGGTCAACCTAAAGCCATTGCAGAAACACTGGAAGGGTTAAAGGATGCGGAAGGGAATGTCATCGTCTCTGGGATTTTTGCTAGTGTGCCTTACTGTATTCAACTGCTCGATGGGCCTTATGTCGAAACGGATCCGAGTGTTGTGAAGGCATTTAGGCCAAAGTCGGCGATCCGCTCTTAAATCATGATTATTAAGTCAGGTGAGGTTCACTCACCTGACTTGCTTACGACGACGATTAACAGCGCTGCCCTATTGGTAAAACAGTTTTGCCATATTGCTCATTCAACACTTCAGCCATTGCTAAGTAGAATGCACTTGCGCCACAAACAATCCCTTCAAAGCCTGCGATCGTTAAAATAGTGCTATTGCCTGTTAAATTACCGATGGCTAACAATGCAAACAGTATGGTTAAGCTGCCAAAAACAAATTGCAAAACAAAATTGGCTTTTAATGTTCCAAGGAACATAAAGAAGGTGAAGATTCCCCAAATCAGTAAGTAAACCCCTAAAAATGCAGGTCCGGTTGGCTCTGCTAAGCCCAGCGTGGGCAAAAATAATAGGCCAACTAACGTTAACCAAAACATCCCGTATGAGCTAAAGGCTGTTGCGCCAAACGTATTTCCTTTCTTATATTCAATAAGTCCGGCTATCACCTGAGCAATACCACCATAAAAAATCCCCATGCTCAAAATCACTGATGAGAGAGGGAAAAAACCTGCATTATGGAGATTGAGCAGAATTGTAGTCATACCAAAGCCCAATAAACCAAGTGGACCCGGATTAGCAATAGAGCTGGATTGCATATAACCTCTGGTGAAAAATGATTAAAATTCAAAAAGATATAAAATTTTTTGCCAGCTTGTTTAGGTTGGCGGCGAATCATACGCAGTTTTTTTTGCTGAAACAATGATCGAAAGACAGGTTTTTTTGCAAAAAATATGAAATTTTTTTAAGTCATCCCCTTGATGAATGAATTTACGACCCCATCTTTAAAGCATCACTCGTTATCAGTCGAATAATTGTGTAAAGCAAAAAAATTGAGCCTCGGAGTAAAAACTCCCTTGAAAATGAAATATTGAGCCTCATATAGATTGGTAATGAAATTGAACAAAAAAGAATTCCTTTGGAGGCGTTTTAGATGGGTAAAATTATTGGTATCGACTTGGGTACAACTAACTCATGCGTTGCAATTATGGATGGCACAGCTGCTCGTGTTCTTGAGAACAGCGAGGGTGATCGTACTACTCCTTCCATCATTGCGTACACACAAGACGGTGAAATTTTGGTCGGTCAGCCAGCAAAACGTCAGGCAGTGACTAACCCTGAAAATACATTATTTGCGATCAAACGTCTGATCGGCCGTCGTTTCCAAGACGAAGAAGTTCAGCGCGACGTGGCTATTATGCCATACAAAATTATTGCGGCAGATAACGGCGATGCTTGGTTAGATGTAAAAGGCCAAAAAATGGCTCCACCACAAGTTTCGGCTGAAGTTCTGAAAAAAATGAAAAAAACAGCAGAAGATTACTTGGGTGAGCCAGTAACAGAAGCTGTTATTACTGTTCCTGCATACTTTAACGATGCTCAGCGTCAAGCGACAAAAGATGCTGGCCGTATTGCTGGTCTTGATGTTAAGCGTATCATCAACGAACCAACAGCCGCAGCATTGGCTTATGGCTTAGATAAAGAAGTGGGTAACCGTACTATCGCAGTTTATGACTTAGGTGGTGGTACATTTGACCTATCAATCATCGAAATTGATGAAGTTGATGGTGAAAAAACATATGAAGTGCTGGCAACCAATGGTGATACTCACTTAGGTGGTGAAGACTTCGATAACCGTTTGATCAACTACTTAGTTGAAGAATTCAAAAAAGACCAAGGTGTTGACCTACGTAATGACCCGCTGGCAATGCAACGTCTGAAAGAAGCGGCTGAGAAAGCGAAAATCGAACTTTCTTCTGCACAGCAAACAGATGTTAACCTGCCGTACATTACAGCAGATGCAACAGGTCCTAAACACATGAACATCAAAGTGACTCGTGCGAAATTAGAGTCACTGGTAGAAGATTTAGTTAAACGTACCATGGAGCCTGTTAAGGTTGCGCTACAAGACGCTGGCCTAAGCGTAAATGACATCAACGATGTTATTTTGGTTGGTGGTCAAATCCGTATGCCTTTGGTACAAAAAGCAGTTGCTGATTTCTTTGGGAAAGAACCACGTAAAGACGTGAACCCAGATGAAGCCGTTGCAATAGGTGCAGCAGTTCAAGGTGGTGTGTTAGCGGGTGATGTTAAAGACGTGCTGTTACTTGACGTAACGCCACTGTCTTTAGGTATCGAAACAATGGGTGGCGTGATGACTCCGTTAATTCCGAAGAACACCACTATCCCAACGAAACATAGCCAAGTGTTCTCAACAGCAGAAGACAACCAAGCTGCAGTAACAATCCATGTTCTGCAAGGTGAACGTAAGCGTTCCGGTGATAACAAATCACTGGGTCAGTTTAACTTAGATGGTATTCAACCAGCACCGCGTGGTATGCCACAAATCGAAGTTACGTTTGATATCGATGCTGATGGTATCTTGCATGTATCAGCGAAAGATAAAAACAGTGGTCGTGAGCAAAACATTACCATTAAGGCTTCTTCCGGTCTGAACGACGAGGAAATCGAAAAAATGGTACGTGACGCGGAAGCGAACGCTGAAGCAGACCGTAAATTTGAAGAGTTAGTTCAGGTTCGTAACCAAGCTGACCAACTGATCCACGGTACGCGTAAGCAAATTGAAGAAGCAGGCGATAAACTGCCAGCAGAAGATAAAGCGAATATCGAAAAAGCAACATCTGAGCTAGAAGCAGCAATCAAAGGCGAAGATAAAGCAGATATCGAAGCGAAGATCCAAGCTTTAGTAACTGCTTCAGCTAAACTTCTGGAAATTGCACAACAACAAGCTCAAGCTGGCTCAGCAAATGCTGGCGCAGGCGCAGAAGCGAAGAAAGATGACGATGTTGTTGATGCTGAGTTCGAAGAAGTTAACGATAAAGACAAAAAATAATGCCCTTAGCGGGCGCAGTGACCTTGCTAATGGTTATTAATGGTTACTGATACCGAACACGGGCGTCGAGGAAACTCCACGCCCGTGTCGGCATGTTAAGGGTAAAATAAATGGCGAAAAGAGATTTTTATGAGGTCTTAGGCCTCGAAAAAAATGCTTCAGATAAAGACATCAAACGCGCATATAAGCGTTTAGCAATGAAGTATCATCCTGACCGTAATCAGGATAAAAAAGATGAAGCAGAAGCTCAATTTAAAGAGATAAAAGAAGCTTACGAAGTCCTGTCCGATGAGCAGAAGCGCGCAGCTTACGACCAGTATGGCCATGCTGCCTTTGAGCAAGGTGGCATGGGCGGCGGCGGTTTTGGCGGCGGTGCTGATTTTAGCGATATCTTTGGTGACGTCTTCGGTGATATTTTTGGAGGCGGCCGCAGACAGCAGCGCCCAAGCCGTGGTTCTGATTTACAGTACAACATGGAGCTGACCCTTGAAGAGGCTGTCCGTGGAGTGACCAAAGAGATCCGTATCCCAGCTTTGGAAACCTGTGATGTCTGCCATGGTAATGGTGCTAAACCGGGAACCAGCGTAGATACTTGCCCAACATGTCATGGTATGGGTCAGGTACACATGCGTCAGGGCTTCTTCTCTGTACAGCAACCTTGTCCAACGTGTCATGGCCGAGGCAAAATTATTAAAGATCCATGCAACAAGTGTCATGGTCATGGCCGCGTTGAACGCTATAAGACCCTATCAGTGAAAATCCCAGCAGGGGTAGATACTGGCGACCGTGTTCGTTTATCCGGTGAAGGTGAAGCTGGGGAAAATGGGGCACCAGCAGGGGATCTGTTTGTTCAAGTTCGTGTGTTACCACACAGTATTTTTGAACGTGATGGCAACAACTTACATTGCGAAGTTCCGATTAACTTTGCGGTTGCGGCATTAGGTGGTGAAATAGAAGTCCCGACCCTTGATGGTCGCGTCAAACTGAAAATCCCAGCAGAGACCCAAACCGGTAAAATTTTCCGCATGAAAGGCAAAGGCGTGAAATCTGTTCGTGGTGGTATGCAGGGTGATCTCATGTGCCATATTGTCGTTGAAACACCAGTTAAATTGAATGAGAAGCAAAAAGAGCTACTCAAAGAGTTTGGAGAATCACTCGGTGGTACGAGTGGCGAAAAGAATAGCCCACGCTCAAAAAGCTTTTTAGACGGCGTGAAGAAATTCTTTGATGACCTAACTAACAAATAATAAATTAAACGGCCCGCTTAGTTGCGGGCTTTTTTTTGAGATTAGTGCCTTTCTTTCTTTGTATTAATGGCTCAGCTTCGCGAGTAACACACCAGCTAAAATAATCACACAAGCAGTAACGCGCATGAAGTTGAACCTCTCTTTTAAGAAAACGATAGATAAAAACATCGCGAAAAGTACGCTGGTTTCTCTGACCGCAGCAACCAAAACGATGGGGGCTTGGCTCATTGCCCAGATAGCAATGCCATAACTCACTAACTGCATTAATCCACCAATTAAACCAGAGCGCCAATACTGTTTGATACCTTGAAACAGGGTTTTTTGATATTTCAAAGCGCCCGAGAGAGTAAGTACTATGCCGTTAAGCAAAAATAGCCATAACGTATACACGATAGGATCTTCGCTAGCCCGAGAACCTTGCCCATCGGATAAGGTATAGCAGGCGGTAAAAAAAGCAGTGCACAGTGCGTAACAGAGTGCTTTTCCTGTGATATTGAGCGTCAGCTTTCTTCCGGCAAACGCAATAATAATCACCCCACTCATAATGAATAGGATCCCAAGTAGCCCAATTAAAGAGATCATTTCATGGAAGATTAGCAAACTGAGTAAGGCAGTAATAAGCGGTGCAGAACCTCGAGAAATGGGATATATCTGCCCTAAATCACCATGTGTATAGGCTTGGCTTAAAAAATAGGCATAGCCAAGATGAAAAAGGAGTGATAAGGCTAACCAAGGTATGGCATGAACGGAAGGCAACCCCAACACAAACAGTGCCGGTATTGCTAACACCGCAGAAAATAATGAGATCATGACTAAACCGAAAAAACGGTCATTACCGAATTTTACGATGGCGTTCCAACTGGCGTGACAAAATGCTGCAAATAATACAGCGAGCAAAACATAGGTTGTCATAATACGAATAGGTGAAATAGGTTGTCATTCAGTATTACGTAATGAGGCTTTTTTGTGAAGGGCTTACGAGGTTGATTGTCACTCACTGGATGGTGAAGCTTTATTTTGTGAGCCGGCACGAAAAAGAGCGTTTACTCTAAAAAAGTGGCTAGTGGTTGATCTGTTAAGCATATTATCTTAAGAAACGGGATGTGTACTGCGACTGCGTAAAAAAGAAAAATATGGATTCAAATAAATTTGTCTATATTTAAATTTAACAGTAATTAAACAAAAAGAGTGAGTAATTTCTCATATTGCTCGAGAATGTCGAATCATTACTGATAAATAAACGACTTTTTACGAACTAATGATTAGCATAATATTAACACTCTGTTTATTTTGGGGTTAAATATATGACAGCAATCATCCGTAAATTTTTAAGGTTAGAAGCAGCGGGAGGGCTACTCCTAATTATTGCTGCCATAGTCGCATTAATTATGGCGAATTCGCCAGCTCAGGGACTATACCAGCAGTTTTTAGATATACCTATCTCCGTTAAGATCTCATCACTAGAGCTCGATAAGCCATTAATTCTATGGATTAATGATTTTTTGATGGCGATTTTCTTTCTTGTCGTCGGTCTTGAGGTTAAACGAGAACTGCTTGAGGGGTCGCTTGCAGGGAAAGATAAAGCTATTTTTCCTGCTGTTGCAGCGCTAGGTGGGATGTTAGCACCTGCACTCATTTATTTGCTGTTTAATGGCGCTGATGATATTACACGCCAAGGTTGGGCAATACCCGCAGCAACAGACATCGCCTTCGCCCTAGGGGTTATGGCGCTTTTAGGTAAGCGAGTGCCAACAGAGTTAAAAGTCTTTTTATTGGCACTAGCGATTATTGATGACCTTGGTGTCATTGTGATTATCGCATTCTTCTATACCAGTTCGTTATCTTTAGTCGCGCTTGGTTTAGCGGCTTTATGTGTGGCATTACTGGTTATCATGAATTGGCGGCGAGTTGAAAATACCGCAGCTTATTTAGTTATCGGGCTGATCCTTTGGGTTTGTATTCTTAAATCAGGCGTGCATGCAACTCTCGCGGGGGTCATTGTCGGTTTCTTGATACCACTGCATGGCACAAATAATACAAAACCGTCAGAAGAGCTTGAGCATGTGCTACACCCTTGGGTTGCTTATATGATTTTACCGATATTTGCTTTTGCCAACTCAGGTGTTCAATTAAACGGCGTCACGTTTGATGGATTGATGAGTACATTACCTTTAGGGGTTGCGGCAGGTTTACTTTTTGGTAAGCCTTTAGGGATTTTTCTCTTTAGTTGGGTTTCGGTAAAACTTGGGTTTGCAAAATTACCTGAGTCCATTAATTTGAGGCAAGTATTCGCAGTATCTGTTTTATGTGGAATCGGTTTTACTATGTCTATCTTTATTACCGGACTGGCATTTGATGGGTTGGATGATAGCTATAGTACCTATTCAAGACTAGGAATTTTACTTGGATCAACATTAGCTGCCTTTTTAGGTTACTTTTTGTTAAAGGTAGTGTTACCGAAACCTCAACAAAAATAGTGATTGTCTGAATTCCAATAAATTCAGAAATAAATAGTAAGAAATTCCGAGTTAATGGACTATGATATACCCGCAACACACCTTTTTTGTGTTGTGGGTATATCTATATAACTCCTGCAAAAGGAGCAGTGAAAAATAGTATGGTCAGTATTGATTATTATTGGCGGTACAGAAGGAATCGATATGCGGGTTTCACACCTTAATTTTAACCACCTTTATTATTTTTGGCATGTCTGTAAAGAAGGGTCTGTCGTTGGGGCGGCTGAAGCGTTGTATTTAACCCCTCAAACCATTACCGGGCAAATAAAAGCATTAGAAGAGCGGCTAGGCGGTAAATTATTTAAGCGCCAAGGGCGCGGTTTAGTTCCCTCAGAGCTTGGGCAACTCATTTTTCGCTACGCTGACAAAATGTTTATGTTAAGCCAAGAAATGCTTGATATTGTCAATTATAGCCGAGAATCAAATTTGTTGTTTGATGTCGGTGTTGCTGATGCCTTATCGAAACAGTTAGTAAGTCGAGTTTTAGAAACGGCAGTCGTTGAACATGAGCAGATCCATCTTCGCTGCTTTGAATCGACTCATGAAATGTTGCTTGAGCAACTGAGCCAACACAAACTTGATATGATTTTATCTGATTGCCCAGTCGATTCATCACAGCAAGAAGGCCTATTTTCTGTGAAGTTAGGCGAGTGCAGTGTGAGTTTCTTTTGCCGCGACCCTGCACCTAAAAAGCCATTCCCTGAATGTTTAGAAGAGCGTCGTTTGCTGATCCCAGGTCGCCGTTCAATGTTAGGACGCCACTTATTGACTTGGATCCGTAATAAGAATTTGCAAGTTGAAGTACTTGGTGAATTTGATGATGCTGCTTTAATGAAAGCCTTTGGTATGCATCACAATGCAATCTTTGTTGCTCCCTCATTATATGCCGCGGATATTTTGGGAGGGGAGGATGTTATCGAACTCGGTCGGCTAGATAGCGTTAAAGAAGAGTATTTTGTCATTTTTGCGGAACGCATGATCCAACATCCTGCGGTTCAGCGTGTCTGTAACAAAGATTTTTCCAATCTGTTCTCAGCGCCATTTGATAAGCTTGAGAAAAAAGTTTAACAGACAAAAAAACCGGCAGAAGCCGGTTTTTTTAGCTAATCAAGAAGCAAAATTACATAGCTTTGATTTGAGCTGCTAAGTTAGCTTTATGACGCGCTGCTTTGTTTTTGTGGATCAGGCCTTTAGTGGCGTGACGATCAACAATAGGTTGCATGTCATTGAATGCTTTCTGAGCCGCTTCTTTATCGCCAGCAGCGATAGCAAGGTAAACTTTCTTGATAAAAGTACGCACCATAGAACGACGGCTAGCGTTGTGCTGACGACGTTTCTCAGATTGTATAGCGCGTTTCTTAGCTGATTTGATATTAGCCAAGGTCCAACTCCCAAATGTATTCTATTGAGGACAATTCAAAGGTCGAGGAATATGCCCTTTCGCCCTTCATTTGTCAATGGATTTGTGCAAATAAACGTCGTGTACATCGACGTAAGTGCGTTTGTGAATGGTGCAAGATTCTACCAGCAAATGCTAGAGGAATACAGATCTTCACGCGAAAAAAAAGCGTATTTGATGGCACATAATAAAAAATTTTTTTACTGAAAAAATTTTTGAGTTGAAGATAATAGCAGTTAGTATAATTATCACGCAATAATTGTTTGTTTATTGGTCATTGAGAACAATGGCTTGCATAAGTCTGGACGAAAATCAGAAAAATTTACGATTTTTCGAGACCTCAGCGCAATTTTGTTGTATTGATAATCCATTGGTTATCCCTATATTTTGATCTTTATATTCAGCAACAGCTAAATTTTTTTCGTTAAAACCGCTTAATCGGGGTTTTATTCAGGCTAAAACTGGGCTGTAGCTTGTGTATTGATCAAAAAATAGCGATTGAATGAAACCTTTTACGAACTTGGGTTAACCTTAAGCGTCGTACAAGGTATAATCCAGCAATTTCCTCGGTATTGAGCCTGTTATGGAGCTAATTCGCGGTATACAAAATATCCGGGCGTGCCATCATGGTTGCGTGCTGACTATTGGTAATTTTGATGGTGTCCATCGTGGGCATCAGGTTTTACTTCAAAATTTGAAGCAAAAGGGTGAGCAGTTGGGGTTACCCTCTGTCGTGATGATTTTTGAACCACAACCCCTTGAGTTTTTTATTGGTGATAAAGCGCCTGCTCGTTTGACGCGTCTGCGAGACAAAGTGAAATACTTGGCAGACAGTGGGATTGATTACCTACTGTGTGTTGAGTTTAACCAACATTTTGCCTCTTTAACGCCAGATGAGTTTGTCGCTGAACTACTGGTAAAAAAATTGGGCGTAAAATACCTCGCCATAGGCGATGATTTTCGTTTTGGTAAGAATCGTATGGGCGATTTTGCTTTCCTACAGCAAGCAGGTAGCCAGTATGGGTTTCAAGTCGCGGATACAGAAAGTTTTTGTGATTCGGGGTTGCGTATCAGTAGCACTGCGATTCGCAAAGCAATACAAGATAACGATCTGGCATTAGCAGAAACGTTATTAGGCCACCCATATCGTATCAGTGGGCGTGTTGTGCATGGAAACCAACTTGGGCGTACCATCGGTTTTCCAACGGCAAACCTGCCATTAAAACGATTAGTCACACCTGTGACGGGTGTGTATGCTGTAGAAGTTTACGGTTTAGGGGATAAGCCCTTGCCTGGTGTAGCAAATATAGGTACTAGGCCAACAGTATCTGGTAAAGGGCAGCAATTAGAAGTCCATCTGATTGATGCCAATATGGATTTATACGGACGTCATATTGATGTCGTGTTGCGTAAGAAATTACGCGACGAACAGCGGTTTGCTTCATTAGACGCGCTTAAGGAGCAAATCGCTAAAGATGTGATTGCGGCTAGGGATTACTTAGCGGCAATAAATGTCAGATAATTTAGCGGAAAATGGAACTGAGAATCGATGAGTGACTATAAAAATACCCTGAATCTACCAGAAACAGGGTTTCCAATGCGTGGCGATCTCGCCAAACGCGAACCACAGATGTTAGAGCGCTGGTACAAAGAAGGTTTGTATCATGCTATCCGTAAAGCAAAATCGGGCAAAAAAACATTTATTCTGCACGATGGTCCTCCGTATGCTAACGGCAGTATTCATATTGGTCACTCAGTCAACAAAATTCTCAAAGACATTATTATTAAATCCAAAGGGTTGGCGGGCTTTGACTCCCCATACATCCCTGGTTGGGATTGCCATGGTTTACCTATTGAACATAAAGTTGAGCAAATAGTAGGCAAGCCAGGGGAGAAAGTTTCCGCCGCTGAATTCCGTGCACAATGCCGTCAATATGCTAAAGAGCAAATTGAAGGCCAAAAAGCTGACTTTATTCGCCTTGGTGTTTTGGGTGAGTGGGATAAGCCGTATCTGACGATGGACTTCAAAACAGAAGCAAACATTATCAGAGCATTGGCGAAAACTATCGCTAATGGTCACCTAGTGAAAGGGGCAAAACCAGTTCACTGGTGTACCGCTTGTGGGTCTTCACTTGCTGAAGCAGAAGTTGAATACTATGACAAAACGTCACCATCTATCTACGTTCGTTTCCCTGCCGTAGATAGCAACGCGGTGTACGAAAAATTTGGCGTAGTGGGTGATAAAACGCCAGCGCTAGTCATTTGGACCACAACGCCTTGGACGTTACCAGCTAACCGTGCTATCTCACTGAACCCTGAGTTTAAATACCAGTTGGTTGAAGCCAATGGCGAAGTCGTTATCCTTGCGGCTGATCTCGTTGAAGATGTCATGAAAACAGTGGGCATTGAGTCATGGAAAGTGCTGAGCGAATGTGAAGGCAGTGCCCTTGAATTATTGCGCTTCGAGCATCCATTTATGGGCTTTGATGTGCCTGCTATTTTAGGGGATCACGTTACTCTAGATGCCGGTACAGGGGCAGTGCATACCGCCCCAGGTCATGGTCCAGAAGACTATGTAGTCGGTCAAAAATATGGCCTAGAAACTGCAAACCCAGTAGGTCCAGATGGTTGCTTCCTTGCGAATACCTATCCAACCTTGGATGGTGTGTTCATCTTCAAAGCTAACGATGTCATCGTTGAGTTACTGAAAGAAAAAGGCGCATTGCTGTATAAGCAAGCTATTTCACATAGCTATCCATGCTGTTGGCGTCATAAAACCCCAGTCATTTTCCGTGCTACACCACAATGGTTTATTGGCATGGATAAGAATGGCTTGCGTGAGCAATCACTAAAAGAGATTGATATCGTTCAGTGGATCCCAGGTTGGGGTCGTGCACGTATCGAATCAATGGTTGAAAACCGCCCTGACTGGTGTATCTCGCGTCAACGTACGTGGGGAACACCAATGTCACTGTTTGTGCATAAAGAGACCGAAGAGTTACATCCTCGCACGTTGGAGTTGATGGAAGAAGTCGCTAAACGTGTTGAAGTTGATGGTATTCAAGCATGGTGGGATCTGGATGCTGCTGAGCTATTAGGTGATGAAGCTGAAATCTACCGTAAAGTGCCAGACACACTGGATGTATGGTTTGATTCAGGGTCGACACATTTTGCCGTTGTGGATGCACGTCCTGAGTATCACGGCAATTCAGCGGATATGTACCTTGAAGGTTCAGACCAACATCGTGGTTGGTTTATGTCTTCATTGATGCTCTCAACGGCAATGAAAGGCAAAGCACCTTATCGTCAAGTACTGACTCATGGCTTTACTGTCGATGGTCAAGGCCGCAAGATGTCTAAATCTTTAGGTAACACAATTAGCCCACAGGATGTGATGAACAAACTGGGTGCTGATATTTTACGTCTATGGGTGGCATCTACCGATTACACTGGTGAAATTGCGGTATCGGATGAGATCTTAAAACGTGCGGCAGACTCTTATCGCCGTATTCGTAACACTGCACGTTTCTTACTGGCTAACCTGAACGGCTTTAACCCTGAAACTGATATGGTTAAACCTGAAGAGATGGTGGTGTTAGATAGATGGGCAGTAGGGCGTGCACTTGAGGCTCAAAAAGAGATCACTAAAGCTTATGACGAATATGACTTCTTGTCAGTCATTCAGCGCCTTATGCATTTCTGCTCTATCGAAATGGGCTCATTCTATCTGGATATCATTAAAGATCGCCAGTATACCGCGAAGAGTGATAGCCTTGCTCGTCGTAGCTGCCAAACAGCGTTATTCCATATTGCGGAAGCCTTGGTTCGTTGGATTGCACCAATACTGTCGTTCACTGCGGATGAAATTTGGAACGAGCTGCCAGGTGAGCGTGCTAAGTTTGTATTAACCGAAGAGTGGTATGACGCATTATTTGGTTTGGCAGAAACAGAAAGCATGAATGATGATTTCTGGGCTGAGCTACTTGCTGTTCGTGGTGAAGTTAACAAAGTTCTTGAGCAAGCACGTGCAGATAAACATATCGGTGGCTCATTAGAGGCCTCTGTCACCTTGTATGCGGATAAAGCGCTTGCAGAGAAGCTCAATAGCTTAGCGGATGAGCTCCGTTTTGTGTTGTTGACCTCTCAAGTACGAGTTGCTGATATTGCTGAGGCACCAGCGAATGCACAACAATCAGAGCTAAGTGGCTTGAAAATTGGCTTTAGCAAGGCTGCTGGTGAAAAATGTCCTCGCTGCTGGCACTATGCTAATGATGTAGGTTCCGTTGCTGATCACCCTGAATTGTGTGGTCGCTGTGTCACTAACGTAGCCGGAAACGGTGAAATACGTAAGTTTGCATAATGAAGAGACCTATTTGTTCTACTGGGTTACGTTGGTTGTGGTTAACCGTTGTGCTGATTGCATTGGATTTAGGCATTAAACAGTTAGTCTTGAAAGAGATGAACCTGTATGAGCCACATCCAATCATGCCTTACCTCAACTTGATGTATGCACAAAACTTTGGTGCCGCATTTAGTTTTCTTGCTGATGAGGGAGGCTGGCAACGTTGGTTCTTTGCTGGCATCGCGGTGACGATATCTGTCATTTTAATGGTAATGATGTATCGCCAAAGCGCGCAAAAACGACTAAGCAATATCGCTTATGCGTTGATTATCAGTGGAGCAATTGGCAATCTGAGTGATCGTTTAATACATGGCTTTGTCATTGATTATATTGATTTTTATATAGGCAATTGGCATTACCCAACATTTAACCTTGCAGATGTTACGATTTGTATTGGTGCCGCTTTAGTGATCTTAGAAGGCTTCTTGCCTGACAAGGACAAAAAGAAAGCAAATTAACTGATATAATAACCCTCAGCCCGGTTCTGCCGGGCTGATTTTTATAATAGAAATAGGTTCGATTTATGTCTACTCAGGTACAACCACAAAGCGCGGTATTGTTGCATTTTACGTTGAAACTAGAAGATGGTTCGACAGCCGATTCTTCCCATAGTCAGGGTAAACCTGCGTTGTTTAGTTTAGGGGATGGTTCACTTTCACCTGAATTAGAAGCGCAATTAGTTGGGCTGAGTGTGGGTGAAAAGAAAAGTTTTTCATTACCGGGTGATACGGTCTTCGGTAAACATAATCCTGATTTAATTCAATACTTTTCTCTGCGTGATTTTACGGAAACAGGGATACCTGAGATTGGCACAATCATGCTTTTTACTGCAATGAATGGCAGTGAGATGCCTGGAGTAGTAAAATCAATAGAAGGTGAATCTGTGACGATTGATTTTAATCATCCGTTAGCAGAGCAACAAATCACTTTTGATATTGAAGTACTTGAGATTGACCCGCAATTGGAGAGTCAAAATGCAAATATTAATGGCTAACCCTCGTGGCTTTTGTGCAGGGGTAGACCGTGCGATCAGCATTGTAGAAAGAGCACTTGAGCTTTATGGTGCACCTATTTATGTACGCCATGAGGTTGTTCACAACCGTTATGTGGTAGATGATCTGCGTCAGCGCGGTGCTATTTTTATTGAAGAGATCTCTGAAGTACCCGATGGCTCGATCCTGATTTTTTCTGCTCATGGCGTCTCTCAAGCTATTCGTCAAGAAGCGCGCTCACGTGATCTGACGATGTTATTTGATGCGACTTGTCCATTGGTGACCAAAGTACATATGGAAGTGGCGCGTGCTAGCCGAAAAGGCAAAGAAGCTATTTTGATTGGTCACGCAGGCCATCCAGAAGTAGAAGGTACCATGGGGCAGTACAGTAACCCAGAAGGTGGAATGTACCTTGTTGAAAGCCCAGAAGATGTCTGGAAGCTGCAAGTAAAAGACGAAAATAATTTGTGCTTTATGACCCAAACAACGCTCTCGGTTGATGATACCTCTGACGTTATTGATGCATTAACTCAACGTTTCCCAAGCATTGTTGGCCCGCGTAAAGATGATATCTGCTATGCGACGACCAATCGTCAAGAAGCAGCGCGTGAACTTGCTGAGCGTGCAGATATTGTGTTGGTTGTGGGGTCTAAAAATTCGTCAAACTCGAATCGTTTGGCGGAATTGGCTTCCCGAATGAAAAAACCAGCTTATCTCATCGATGGTGCTGAAGACATTAAAACAGAGTGGCTAGTCGATAAAAAAATTATCGGTTTGACTGCGGGAGCCTCAGCGCCTGATATTTTAGTTCGCCAAGTGATCGATAAACTGAAAGAGTTTGGCGCCGATGAGGTTGTAGAGCTTCAAGGCCGCGAAGAAAATATTGTGTTTGAAGTGCCTAAAGAGTTACGTGTTGAGGTTAAGCAAATTAGCTAATGGCAAGGCGCCTAGTTATTTATTATAGAATACCTCTGATCTGCCTAATAGAGGCAGGTTGGAGGCAACGCAGCGTTTTTGGAGTTTTCATTCGTGCCCAACAATACCGCCCATGCCGTTAATGTACTTTCTGTTTTTGATTTCGATGGCACATTAACATATCGTGACAGCTTTATCCCATTTTTAAAATTCGCGTTCGGGAAATATCGTTTTTCCCGCAAAATTATTAGATTGGTTTTGCCTACTTTGCAATGTGCTAGGCGCAAGCTCACGCGTGACGAATTAAAAGAAGTGCTGATTAAGACCTTTCTCACGGGGGTTGACGAGAAGTGGCTAAAAGAGAAAGCCGAACAATTTTGTAAGATTTATTGGACGAAATTGATGCGCCCTGAAGGGGTGTTAGGTGTTGCCGCTGAAGTTGAAAGTGGTGCTGAAGTGACGATTTGTTCCGCCTCACCATCTCTGGTCCTTAAGCCGTTTGCAAAAAGGTTAGGCATCAAGTTGATCAGTACTGAACTTGAAGTGGTGAATGGTAAATTAACGGGGAATTTGGTTGGCCAAAACTGCCGCCGTGAACAGAAAGTAAAACGTTTAGAGCAGGTATACGGTGACTTGGGTCAATATCACCTACGCGCTTGGGGTGATACTCGTGGGGATTTTGAATTATTGCAAGCTGCGCAAGACGCACACTGGCGCCATTTCCATAAAAAGCACTACCGATATAAACATAAACAGGTGGTTAGTAGAGACTGATTTTATTATCAGTCTCTTGGGAAAATAAAGTCATCAAGAGAGAGATGAGAGCTTGATGACTGCCAGTAATCTTTATAGATGAGGGCAGTGCTCATCTTAGTTAAGGTGAATTAGATATTGACACCGTGTTGAGCTGCTAATGCACTCAAGCCACCCGCGAAGCCTTGGCCTACCGCTTTGAATTTCCACTCGTTACCATGGCGATATAGCTCACCAAAAATCATTGCTGTTTCAGTTGACGCGTCTTCAGATAGGTCAAAACGTGCAATTTCAGCATTGGTATCGTTGTTGTAAACACGCATAAAGCTGTTGCTTACCATGCCAAAGTTTTGTTTACGTGTTTCTGCATCATAAATCGTGACAGAGAAAACCAGTTTTTTCACTTCAGCAGGAACTTTAGTCAGGTCGATTTTGACTTGTTCGTCATCACCGTCGCCTTCCCCAGTACGGTTATCGCCTTGGTGTTCAACAGAACCACATGGGCTTACTTTGTTGTTGAAGAAGATAAAATTTGCATCAGAGAGAACTTTACCGTCTTCTCCAACCATAAATACAGAAGCATCTAAATCAAAATCTGCGCCGTCAGTAACACGAGCATCCCATCCCAGACCGACCATAGCAACATTCATTGTCGGTGCTTCTTTAGTCAGGGATACATTACCACCTTTAACGAGGGAAACTGCCATATAAAGCTCCTTTGCTGTTGAAAATTGGTAGCGTTTTTTCGCTACCAATACTTATCACTGATTTTACTGATATCAAGATGCATTGATGCCGTATTGAGCGCATACAGAGGCTAGGCCACCTGCATAGCCTTGACCGACGGCACGGAATTTCCACTCATTGCTATGACGGTATAATTCACCGAATAGCATTGCCGTTTCCGTTGACGCGTCTTCAGTCAGGTCATAACGAGCGACTTCAATTTGGTTGTCATCATTGACTAAACGGATAAATGCACCAGAAACTTGGCCGAAACTTTGGCGACGAGCTTGTGCATCATGAATAGTGACAACGAAGATGATTTTATCGATGTCTGCTGGGATCAGGTCTAATTTGATTTTCAGCGCTTCATCGTCACCATCGCCTTCACCAGTACGGTTATCACCGGTATGAGTTACTGAGCCGTCGGCAGATGCTAGGTTGTTATAGAAAATAAAGTCTGCATCACCACGTACTTTTCCGTTAGCGGCTAATAAAAACGCAGAAGCATCTAAGTCAAAGTCCTGACCGTCTGTTGAACGAGCATCCCAGCCAAGTCCAACTAGGACGTTTTTCATCGTTGGTGCTGCTTTGCTTAACGAAACATTGCCGCCTTTAGATAGAGAAACGCTCATTGTTATAACTCCTTGAAAATTTATGCAAAAATATGTTGTGAAAGAATGTTAGCTATGCTTTTCATCCTCAGATTTATCTTTTTCTGGAAAAAGTACGCTTGCGATAATGCCTAATGCAAGTACCCCAAGTACCACAAACAAGCTTGTGCTAGCAGAGATACTAAAGCCATGATGCCAAATATGATCTGTTGCATTCAAGCCAAGTTTAACGGCAATAAAGAACAGAAGAACGATGACGGCTTTTTCTAAGTAGACAAGATATTGCTTCAATGCTTCCAGAACGAAATAAAGCGTACGCAAACCTAATATTGCAAACATCATTGCGCTGTAAACAATCAGTGGCTCACGGCTTACCGCGATAATAGCGGGTACAGAGTCAAAAGCAAACATCACATCAGATAACTCAACGACAGCCACACATAACATAAGTGGGGTTGCGTAAAGTGCTGCTTTTTTACCGCGGCCGATTGTCACATCTTTGTTTTCAGGTTTGGCTAGCTCTGCATCAACTTCTTTTTGTGTTAATAAGAATGCGTGCCCCGTTATTTTAGGCCAAATTGGGAAGAAACGTTTGACTAAACGATAGGCTAAGTGCTGAGAATAATCCTCAATTTCATCACTGTCATCGCCGCTACGTAACATCATTACCGCTGTCCAAGCAACCACAAGGGCAAAGATGATTTCAACGTATGGTCCTAAGCTGAGAAGTCCTGTACCGATGGCGACGAAGATCCCACGGAAAATAATGGCACCGATAATCCCCCAGTATAGAACCCGGTGGCGAAAGCGATCCGGTACGGCAAACCAAGAGAAAATCGCCATCATGACAAACAAGTTGTCGACCGAGAGGACTTTTTCCAACGCATAACCTGTTACGAATAGGCTGGCAACTTCCGAGCCATGATGGATATATAGGAATCCAGCAAATGCCATAGCAATGGCAACCCAGAATATGGACCAGAAAATTGCATTTTTTAATGTGATCGGTTTATCAGCACGGTGCATAAATAAATCGATAAAAATAGCTCCGATTGCTAATACCACAAACACAATTACGGTTTCAGTCGGAAAGCCAATATGAGTGGATACCATAATAATTCCTAAACGGGGTCCTTAATTAAAATTACAGACCAAAGTCTGCTGGTGAAAAGCCTAATGCAGTTGCAATATCACGTACCGCGGCTTTCTCATCATTGTCAAAATCACCATCACTTTTGGCGACCGCAATACCAACGCGGATAGCTAACTGAGCGGCTTCAGGTTGATCTTTTAGTGCAAGGATGTATTTCATTGTTTCACCCTTGCCAATTTCTGAGTCGAAATCAAAGCTTGTAATGAGCTTATTAAAAAACTCAATCACTTCAGTGGTATCAAAAACTTTTAACTCATCAGAGGCTTTTAAGAAGCCAAGCATTTTCTGCTTCTCTTCAGAGCTAACGCCATCGCTGGCAATAGCAATACGAGCACAAACAGCCACTGTGCCTTGCATAAATTTTTTGTTTTTAAAACGACCGACTTGTTTGGTTAACTCTGCTCGGCCTGTATTCAACGCATCTTTAACTTTATTGAAAAAACTCATGGTATATCCCCTAATTTCCTTTTGATTATTTAGAACCGGCAGTCCAGCGAAACCCCCAGCCAAAGGCGTTATCCATATCTTTATGACCTTTAAAGAACTGGTTGATACGCTCAACTTTGATAGCGCCTTGCTCGTTCACGAGTCGCGCGATAGCGCACATGCCGCGACCATTATTTCCTTCGGTTAAACGTGTTTCAATTGGTGGTTGATCTGGTACATGAATAGTGACCACACCGTCCGTTTTATCCCAGCTTGGTACACCTTCGTAAATAAAGGCGTAAATCAGTATTTGCTTGATATTTTTCCACTCACGACCATTGATATATATCCATTCGCCACCTGAAACATCACCAGTGCGGTCATCCCCTTGTAACTCGACGAACGGTGGAGAATTAAAGAAGCCGAAAGTGTTTCCAAGCGCTTGGATAACCCCTTTTTCACGGTTCTGTAGCTCAACAAATGCACCTAAATCAAGGTCAATTCCTTTATTTCCACCACCAAATAAGCCACCTAAGAAGCCTGTTGACCCAGTATTACTACCACGGTGCCAATCAAGGTTGATCCTTATCTTCCCAAAATCGTCTTTTTTAACGAGGCTAATTGAAGGTTTTTCTTTAGTTAGAGACACTTTGCTCAGATTCACGGAAGCCGGAGCAGGGGGCGGTGTTGGTGTTGAGGCTGGTGCTGGAGTGGGTGTCGGCGCGGGTGTCGGTGTATCTTCAACATCAACACCAAAATGCTCAGCGAGAGGTTTTAGTCCACCATTAAACCCTTGAGCAATAAAGCGGAACTTCCAACTGTCATTACGGCGATAGAGTTCACCGAGAATTAATGCCGCTTCTTGGCGTCCATTAGTTTCCACCGTGCCGTTTAACAAAACTTCATTATTAGCATCAACTTGAATAGCAAGACGCTGCAAGCCAGCAATGGTTTGGTTGCCGTCACAAGTTGCTGTAAATGCAACTTTTTGCACACTAGGGTGTAAACGATTTAAATCGACGGTAAAGAGGCTATTGTTGCCTTCAGGACGAAAGCTAATGGTTTGATCATCATTCGTTGTTTGACCATAAAAAACCATATCCGCATCGTTTTTAACTTTACCTGTATCGTATAAACGGAAAGCCGAGGCATCAACAGCCATGCCAGATTGAATACGGATCGTCAGGGTTTGAGAAGGAACGGTAGCATTAGCACCTGGAGTCATATTCATGGGCGTACCACCACATTAACGATGTCAGATTGCATATCTTGAATAGTGCGACCTGTAGAAGGCGAACCGTGAGCGGTGAAATCCCACTGACCGTTATTACGACGCAAAGAAGCAATAATGATCCCTGTATGTGAGCCTTGTTCCGTTAATTTATAGTTTGCCAGCTCCTTTTTAGTAGCGTGATCAACAACGCGGCAAAATGCGTTTTCGACTTCATTGAAGGTTTGACCACGGAAGCTATTGACTGTGAATGCGAGGTATTCGGTATTGGCTGGCAGTTTATTGAGTTCTACAAAAATGGTTTCATCATCGCCATCACCTTCACCGGTAAGGTTATCGCCTGAATGAATGACAGAGTTGCAGCTTGATTTTAATTTGCGGAAAGAGACTACATCAATTTGCTTTCCTTGTGCATCAAGTAAAATGCAGCTAGCGTCCAAATCGATTGAATTACCGCCACCAAAAAGCCCACTTAAAAATCCTTTTTTCTTAACCTGAACCGGATCCCAGCCCAAACCAAACATCAGATGATTCAACGCAGGTGCTTGCTTGCTCAGGGAGATGGTTTGATTTTTGCTCAATGAAACCATAATAAAATTCCTTCAAAGTTACGATGAAATAGTGGTTTTTACATAACTAAAATCCAAAATATAAAGTTAATCATATCATGATGAAGTAGTTGGGCAACGCTATTTTTTTCAATATTATTTCTTTTTATTTTAACGTGTTGAATATAAATGATTAATTCATTTTTAGTATATTGATTAATGAGATTTTTCCGAACTAAATGTAAATATATGTAGTTCTAAACTATTAACGGTAATAAATCACAATATGATTGACATGTTGCGGTTTAAATCGCATTATTGCCGATCTTATTATTGGGTGCTTCGGATGGATGTAGGGATTGATGAACAGTAAAATATGGTTTATGGAAGGCTTGTCTTCGCAGCGAGACCTTATTCAAGGTGCTCGTGAGTTTGCTCAACAACAACTGAAAAACATAACGATATTTGCTTCTCATCGTCATGCCCGAAATGAAATTTTATCTCAGGCCGACTATGCACGATTAGAGCCAGAAGATAGTACTGAGCGATTGGCATTTATCACTCGGCTGGTTGAAAAAGAGAAAATATCGGCAATCCAAGCTGGCCGAAATAGTGAATGGTTTGAATCTCACCGCCAGCAAATTGAGTCTCTTGGCGTTAAATTAACAACGGGGGCGATGAGCGTTAGTGCACTTCAGTTAGCCGATGATAAATATGCTTTTGCACAATCAATGGAAAAGCACGGTTTGCCCGTTGTCCCCTCTATTCAGATTGACTCAATTGATGAATTAAAAGCATTTATCGTGAATAACCCTTTTAAAAATGTGCCATTATGTGTGAAACCTATTAAAGGGATTTATGGTATGGGATTTTGGCGTTTTGATGATTCCGTTTCTGCTATGGCGGCATTTACTCACCCTGAGAGTCGTCGAGTTAACCCTCGCCTCTATTTGCAAGCGATGGAACAAGCAGACGGCTTTGAACCTTTAGTCTTAATGCCTTATTTGCCGGGGCCTGAATATTCGGTAGATATGGTTGTCGAACAAGGTCGTGTTATTGCTGCGGTTGCTCGCCGTAAAGAAGGCTCTTTGCAGCACTTAGAAAACTCAGGGGAAGCTTATGAGTTAGGCTGTGCTTGCGCGCAAGTGATGCAAGCCGATGGGATTGTTAATGTGCAAACACGCAATGATGCTCAGGGGAACGCCGTTTTGCTTGAAATCAATATGCGTCCTTCTGGTGGAATAGGTTACACACAACATAGTGGTATCAACCTACCTGGTATTTTTGCTTTGCGGCAGCTTGGTTTAATTAGCCAAGAGGAAGTCGTTGCTGAAAAAGCAAAATTCACACCTTCGATTATACGGCCTATCACAAATTCAATCAGTTATAGTTCAATAACAACCAATTTAATCAGTACGGATAAAAACTAATAATGAAGAGTACGACTGAGCCTGTAGTTTACCGCCGCAATCTGACGACTGGCACTTTGAGTGTTATTCCCACTTGTTCTTTGGACACGCTAGATGAACTCTTTGAAATCGCAGAGAGACGTAACCCGAAACGTGCCTTTCTATTTGTGAGTAAAGTGTTGGGCAGGCATATTCCTGTCCAGCCAAAATTGATGCGTAAAACATATCAGCAATTATGCCAACAATTTCCGTCAACACTTGAAGGGCCTGTTTTATTTATAGGCATGGCAGAAACCGCCGTGGGGTTAGGGGCTGGCGTGTTTGATGAGGCGAGAAAACATTATAAAGATTCTGTCTATTTGACGTCGACGCGTCATCCTGTTGAAGGGGGTGAGTTATTGTGTGAGTTCAAGGAAAATCACAGCCATGCGACGGATCATCTGCTTTATTTACCCCATGACCCTGAATTAAGACGCCGTGTATTGCATGCGCAAACCGTTGTCCTTGTTGATGATGAGGCAACCACGGGAAATACCTTTATTAATTTACTTTGTGCTTTACGTGACGCTGGCGGTTTGACTGAGATTAAACAGGTGATAGCCGTCACCTTAACCGATTGGAGTGGTGACGCTTTACAAGAGCGTAGCCCCTTACCGATACGTACTCTATCGTTAGTGCAGGGGCAATGGCAGTGGCAGCAAAATAAAGATGCGCCTGTCCCCATCATGCCAAATGTGAATATTACAGGAACAGGTCATTTCCCAATTACAGGTAAGCAAAGTTGGGGAAGGTTGGGGATAGCAGCACCGGCTGGAGATTTGGGTCGCCATATCCAAGCCTCTTCCGACGAAAAAATATTGGTGCTTGGCTCAGGGGAATTTGTTTGGGAACCCTTTTTGTTAGCAGAGAGGTTAGAGCAACAAGGTGCGGAGGTAAAATATAGCTCCACAACGCGTTCACCAATTTCTGTTAATTATGCAATTCAATCTGCTATTGCCTTTAAGGATAATTACGGCTTGGGGATCCCTAATTTTGTTTATAACGTTGCCCATCAACATTTCTCACGCATCATACTGTGCATCGAAACACCCAAAGAGAGTGTGGACCCCGTACTACTTGAAGCACTGAATAAAGTGGCCCCAATAGTTGAGGTATTAAGTTATGAGTAGGCCGGTGATTTTTACCGATTTAGATGACACTTTGTTTCAGACCCGGCGGAAAATGGTTGATGAGCTAGACTTAATGCCTTTTCAGGTTGGCGCCTTAGACAGAGACCTAGAGCCACGTAGCTTTATGACCCAAGAGCAAGCCATGCTAGTGAATTGGATGATTGAAAATGCTGATCTGATCCCTGTTACCGCGCGTGGAACGGAAGAGATCCGCCGTGTCACCATCCCCTTTCGTTCTTGGGCCATTACGACACACGGGGCGGTGATCTTAAATCCACAGGGTGAAGAAGATAGGCAGTGGCGAACACAAATATTAGCGAGCCTGCAAAATTACACTGAACAACTGATCCAGATGCAGCAAAAGATCACCGCGTTAATGGCCGAACGCAATATCGATGCTTGGGCACGAATTAATTATGAATATGATAATACGCCCATTTATTTGGTTATGAAGCACCGCGATAGCACTAAATTAGATGAGCTGTATGCCATTGGCGATGAAATTGAGCAGCTATTTTCAACCAAAGGTTTCTATATTCATCGTAACAGTAACAATATTGCTTGGTTGCCTGAGTCGATAGAAAAAGGGCATGCGGTGACTTATTTACTTAATAAATTGAGAAGTGAACGAGGCGTTTTTCCTGTGATTGGTTTAGGTGATAGCTTAAGCGATCATCGTTTTATGAAGCTGTGTAGTTGGTTTGGAATGCCAAAACAGAGTCAGTTTGCTGCTCAAATTAATACAAAGATTTTTGAGGGATTAGACGATGCGTGATTTTGAACCTTTTTCTGGTAGCTATTTGCCTGATGATGTCCATTTTTTGTTGCAGCCCGTCACCATCGAAATGACACCTGTTGAGCTAAAAGAGCAACTTATACAGTCAGGGGCAAAGCACTATTCAGATATGCTAAGCCAAGAGCCTGAACCGACTCCGTGGCACCTTGATTTATTTGCGAAAGCCCTTGATTCAGGCGCGGCACGTTTAGCTAGCGAGGTTGTGATGCTAGCCAAAGCGCTAATTCAGCAGTTCGATAAGACCCCAATTGTGCTGACGAGCCTTGTGAGGGCAGGTGTGCCGTTAGGTGTTATGTTGCAACAAACACTACGTGCGATGGGGAAAGAGTCTTATCACTATGGTATCAGTATTATCCGCGATAGAGGAATCGATACCACGGCATTAGAGTGGATTGAGCAGCGTCATGGCACCGAAGGTATTGTGTTTGTTGATGGCTGGACGGGAAAAGGGGCCATAACCGGTGAATTAGTGCGCTCATTAACGGGGCGTGAGGGCTATCCTGCGCAGCCTAGACTCGTCGTACTAGCAGATCCTTGTGGGTGTGCATGGTTGTCTGCGAGCCATGATGATTGGTTGATCCCATTTGGTATCATGGGAGCACCTGTTTCAGGGTTAATTTCACGCTCAATATGGACTGAATCAGGCTTTCATGGCTGTGTTAAATGTGATCATTTAAGCCAATTTGAGTGCAGCCGCCTGCTTGTCGATACCGTTGCCAAACAACGAGATGCTTTAGAGATGGCTTCAATTGCCACACCGTCTCCAAACTCCCCATTATGCGCATCGCTCAAACAGCGTAGCGAGCAGGTAATCAACACGTTGGCAGAGCAATACAGTATTACCAATATTAACCGTATCAAACCAGGGATTGCAGAGGCAACTCGTGCGGTATTACGTCGTGTTCCCGATCATGTTTTAGTGCGCAAAATGAGTGATCCTGATGTCGCTTTGTTGGTTTATTTAGCACAACAGAAAAATATTACTATCACTGAGGTTGGCAATGACATCGGCCAATATCGTGCAGTAACGATTATTAAGAAGGTAAAGTAATGGAGCAGAGACTCTCACCTTGGAAACTAGGTGCTACGCTTTATATGCCAGCAACACGTACTGATATTGCTGATGTTATTTTGAATCACAAAATAGCAGGACTACGTTCATTAATCATCTGTTTAGAAGATTCGGTGAGTGAATCGGATATTCCTCTGGCGCTTAATAACCTGCAAGCTTTACTACTTGAATTATCTGAAGTTAAAAAACAAACGGGTAATCAGGCGTGGCCGTTAGTGTTTATTCGCCCAAGAGAGACGGAAATGGGTGAATGGATAGTGCAACATCTTGATCTCAGTGCAATTGACGGTTTTGTACTGCCAAAATTTACCCAAGAATCACTCCCGGTCTGGTGGAATATCATCGAAAATACACATTTGTGCATGATGCCGACACTGGAAACAGAAGAAGTCTTTGATGTAATACAAATGACTGAACTTGCAAATCATTTACTAGTACACCCTTGTCATGAGCGAATTATTGCGCTACGAATTGGTGGAAATGATTTAATGAATGTGATTTCATTGCGACGTAATCGCCATTTTACGTTATATGATGGACCGATGGGGTATGTGATCAAAATGCTCGTTGCGGTTTTTGGCTCCCGTAATTTCTTTTTAACGGCTCCAGTTTGCGAGCATATCGACGACCATCAAATCATGGAAAAAGAGTTGATGCTTGATATTGCTAATGGCTTAGTGGGGAAAACGGCGATCCATCCTAAGCAGATCAGTAAAATAGAACAAGCACTGATGGTCTCTCAGTCAGAACATTCGGACGCTTTACGTATTTTGAACTCAACCCAAGCGGTGTTTAAATCTCAGGGCGCTATGTGCGAGCCTGCGACTCATCGGCGTTGGGCAATCGGTATTTTAGCTCGTTCAAAAATCTACGGTATCGCACAAGAGCAAGGCAAAATAGGTTCACCGCGTTTAAATGCAACACAATGATGAAGTTGATGATTGACGTTTTAAATAATTCGATAGTATAGGAAGTATGGCTTGTGTTATCGACATTATTTTAAGTAAAATCGTTAGTTGGGTTGAAAATGGTTATCATACATGGATTTTCGCATGTTATCGCCAATAGGTGAGTTTTCTTTTGATATAATATATGTTATTAATATTTAAAGATATTATCATATATAAGTATCAAATCTATTTTGTATCCTTAATTTTCGATTTTATTCAAGTAAGTGACAACAATCATGCAACTCAGTACTCGCCAAATCAGAGTTTATACATTAGCCGCGCTTTTAAGTCCGGGGAAGCCAGTTGCTACGACAAAAATAATCTCTTCGCTAGAATGCTCAGAGCCAACGTTGACACGCGTATTGAAAGAGCTGCGTGAAGCTTATGGCGCAGAGATAAAATACAGTAAATCGAATCGTGCTTATCAAATGACCGAAAGAGGGCAATTGGATAATAAAACGATCCGTCGCATGCGCGAAGCATTAGTGGCTAATGAAGAAAGAATGCATCAAGAAATTACTAGTCGGGTAAGATTAGATAAAGACAAAAAGAAGTCAGTTTCATTGTCATTAAAAATGCTTACGTTAAGAAAGATTGACCGACTATCACGTTTAAATAAATCAACTCGTAGTGATGCCGTTGAATTACTGGTTGATAATTTTATTGAGCAGCTTATTCAAAAAATCTCCGCAGAAAATAAAAAAAGCTAACTTATTAAGTGTATCTATTCGTTATGCTTTAAGTTATCGCATTGTTAATGATGCTTTTCCCTAATGTGGGCGAGAAATATAGTCGAGGCGTATCATTAGCATTCATTGAGATTTACTGAATTATGATTAATCCGAATAATAGCCGACTAATTTTAGTCGGCTATTTTTTTTACTTAATTTTCAATTATTAACGGGATTGTTCTGATTGCCTTGCTACGAGTACTAAGTGCAATATTGATTGAATTCATGTTGAGATGCATTAAGATATTGTATAAATAAAAAACATAATTTTGAATAGGACTCATTCATGCGCCGATTGCCCGTTTATCTTTTACTTGATACCTCTGGTTCTATGCACGGAGAGCCGATTGAAGCGGTGAAAAATGGTGTGCAAACGCTGTTATCGACACTAAGACAAGATCCTTATGCACTCGAAACAGCCCATGTATCCATTATTACCTTCAACTCAACGGCACAACAAATTGTTCCATTAACCGACCTTATCAATTTTTCCTTACCTGATTTACAAGCGAGTGGCACGACAGCATTGGGAGACGCTCTCTCCGTTGTGGCTCACTGTATCGAAAATGAAGTGCAAAGAACAACTGTAGAGTCAAAAGGTGATTGGCGTCCGTTGGTATTTATTATGACGGATGGGGCACCAACTGATGATTGGAAGGCCGGATTAAACAAATTTAAAGCAGCAAGAACGGGGCTCGTCATTGCTTGTGCAGCGGGGCAATCAGCACAAACAAAAGTGTTAAAAGAGATCACCGAGGTTGTTCTTCAGTTAGATACCGCGGATTCAACGACGATTAAGTCTTTCTTTAAGTGGGTATCTGCAAGTATCTCCGTAGGTAGTCAGAAAGTGGATTTGAGTAAAAAAGATATTGCTGATCTCAATGACTTACCACCACCGCCACCAGAAGTTAATGTGGTACTTTAAAAAGGATTAATTTATGTCAGTTAGCTTAAAGAAAGGCCAAGGCGTCAGTTTAAAGAAAAGTGAATATGATCTTTCCTCTGTCACCATTGGGCTGGGTTGGGATATTAAAGAAGAAAAAAAAGGTTTTCTAGGAAGTCTTTTCGGTAAACAAGAAGAGTACGACTTAGATGTCATTGCTTTTTTATGTGACGCTAATGGTAAGGTTGCAGATTTAGGCAGAATGGAAGGCGGTCAAGCATCTCTTGTTGATGGCGACATTATTTTCTTTAATAGCCTAAGACATAAATCAGGGCAAATTTGGTTGACGGGTGACAACCGTACAGGCGCTGGTGATGGTGACGATGAACAGATTATCGTAAAACTGAACACCCTCGATGACAAATATGCCAAAATTGTCTTCATTGTGCAGATTTATAACGGTAAGCAGTTACAACAACATTTTGGCAAAGTACAAAATGCGTTTATTCGTGCAGTCGATGCGAAAAATGTTGAAATGGCGCGTTTCGATTTATCTGGTGGTGCAGAATTTAATCACCAGCGCTCTATGCTTTTTGCTGAGTTGGTCAGAGAAGACTCTGGCTGGAAATTGAATGCGATAGGTCAACCTTCAGACTCAGATTCATTCGTCTCTTATTTGAAGGATTATTGCTAAATGAGAAGGTTACCCGTTTATCTTTTGATTGATACATCTGGCTCAATGCGAGGTGAATCAATACATGCCGTAAACGTTGGGATCCAAGCTATGCTTAATGCACTAAGGCAAGATCCTTACGCATTAGAGAGTGTTCATATCGCGATCATCACCTATGATAACGAAGCACGTGAATTTATTCCTCTTACCGCATTAGAAAACTTTCAATTTACCGATATTGTCGTGCCTAGCTCTGGAGGGACCTTCACTGGCGCTGCATTGGAATGCTTAATTCAATGTGTTGATAGGGATATTAGACGTACTGACGATACGCAAAAAGGGGATTGGCGACCTTTAGTTTTTTTAATGACAGATGGTACTCCGTCAGACAGCTATGCTTATACCGAAGCCATTAAAGAAATCAAAAAGCGTTCTTTTGGTTCCATTATTGCTTGTGCCGTGGGGCCAAAAGCAAAACATGACCACCTGAAACAGCTAACCTCTCAAGTCGTTGCACTTGAAACACTCGACTCGAATGCCTTTTCCGGTTTCTTTAAATGGGTTTCAGCGAGTGTCTCTTCAGGGAGTTCCAGCGCAGGTATTAATAGTAATCAGGATACCTTGCCTCCTCCACCTCCTGAAATACAACTTGTATTATAGGAATAAAGCAAAGTTTCATTATGAAACTTTGCTTTTATTGGGCTATCCACTGTTTGATGAACAACAGGACAGCTTGAAAGGAATTTACTTGTAATAAGGTTTAGTGATGAGAAGACTGCCTATTTTCTTCGTGCTTGACTGTTCTGAATCCATGGTGGGAGAAAACCTAAAAAAAATGAATGATGGTCTACAGATGATCGTCAACGATCTCAGAAAAGACCCTCATGCATTAGAAACAGCTTGGATTTCCATTATCGCTTTTGCGGGTATTGCTAAAACAATTGTGCCGTTAACGGAAGTTGTTTCCTTCTATCCACCTCAATTGCCCATAGGGGGTGGAACCAGTCTTGGTAGCGCCCTGAAAGAATTATCCTATCAAATAGATACTCAAGTCCAAAAAACCACTTATGAAAGAAAAGGGGATTGGAAGCCTGTGGTCTATTTACTGACAGATGGGCGACCTACCGATAATGTGGCACCGGAAATTCAGCGTTGGAAAGAAAAATATGCCTCTAAAGTCAATTTAATTGCGATTGGCTTAGGCGCCTCTGCCGACTTAAACGTATTATCGCAATTAACGGAGAACGTTTTATTGTTCACGGAAGCTCAGGAAGGGGATTTTACTAAATTTATCAAATGGATTACGGCATCCGTTGTTTCCCAAAGTCGCAGTGTGGGCGATGAAGCACCACCACTATTGCATAAGACAGAGCAAGTGGTGCGGTTAGCTAAAGATGAAATTGCGGCAAGTTATGATGATACTTGCGTCACTTTTGTCGGGCGTTGTAACCGTTCTAAACGGCCTTATTTGATGAAATATGAACGTCCACCAACACATCTACCTAACCTGAACTTCAAATTGAACCTCAGTCACTTTAACCTTACAGGGTGTTACACCATTGATGAAAGTTATTTTGCGTGGAGCGATGATAGCGCGAATATGTCACAAGTGAACACTAGCGAGCTAAATGGTACGCCAGGTTGCCCATATTGTGGTAATGCGACCGCTTTCGCCGTCTGTGCCTGTGGCAAATTACTCTGTGTCAATGGCCCTGAATCTGTCATCTGTCCTTGGTGTGAAAGGGGGATCTCTTTTAACAATAGTGATGACCAGTCTGATTTTGATGTGACTAGAGGAAAAGGGTAATGGATCAAAATGCACTATTGATTAAATTGCTGCTAGAGCACGCAATTAGAAATCGTAATATGCCTATTTCTGAAAGCGCTTTGGTGGCAATTTATGAAGATAAACAGATAGCTGAAGCCATTTTTAACATTCTTGAGCAAATCCAAGAAAAATGTGCAGATATTAAAGAGCAGGCACAGTTCGCTGATAGGTTGAATGAGTGCCAATTCAGTGATTCACAACTGACTCTATTATTGCCTTATTTGCAAAGCCAGTCACAGCAGGTCACCGAGCCTGTATCTTTGGAAAAAGAGCCCGTGCTTAAACCGGGGCAGATCCCCGCAGCAGGCAATGCGAATATCACGAAAGAACCCGTTTCTCTGCCTCCTACTGCGAGCATTGTTATCGCAAATGGGCGAGTTGGGCTTGCCTTTAATTCTCAAGTTCAAGTGTTATTGAGTAATGGTGAAACGGCAACCGTTGAGCGTGTCGATTTTTCAGATGAGATTGGCGTTACCTTTGATGCTGAAACATCAATGTTATCAGGCGTACCAACACAAAGTGGCAACATTAAGATGTCGGTAGTTTGGTCAAGTGAAGGCCGAGAGCCTTGTACCACAGAGGGGATTTTTATTATCAATCCTGATCCTCGTAGTCTATGGCAAATTAATGAGCCACCAGCAGATAGCCCTTACCCTAAAAAGCATATTGACCATCAAATTATTTCAGAAGGCCCATTGCGTATTGCAGCAGCAAGCCGCCGTGGTCGCTCTCATGAACACGCTGGATCATTTCGTGATGATGATTTTTATATTCACCATGATGATAAAAGTGGTTGGAGCTTAATGATTGTTGCTGATGGCGCAGGCAGTGCAAAAAACTCACGTGAAGGCTCACGTATTGCGGTCAATACATTCGGTGAGTACCTTAACGGGCGGTTATCGAGTGCTAGCGATGAAGAAAGAGCACAATTTATGGGAGCGCTGACGTCATGGGATGCGGAATCAACCAAATATATCGGTGCCTACTTTGCTAAGTTGTTCCATAACGCAGCACAATTGACGATCAATAATATTAAAAATGAAGCTATTCACGTTGATCAACCGATTAAATCATTCTCAACGACGCTACTGGCGACGGCTTCAATGCGTGTTGGCGATGAGTTATTCGCGGCTTCGTTTTGGATGGGGGATGGGGCAATTGCGGTTTATGGTCCAGCAGGTAAAGTACGTCTTCTTGGTGTACCCGACAGTGGGGAGTATGCAGGGCAAACCCGTTTCCTCGATGAGAGTGAAATCAATGATAACGACTTTAATCGGCGGATCGGGATTGGTAAATGGCCTGAAATCACTCACCTGATCCTGATGACTGATGGGGTTTCTGATCCTATTTTTGAAACCGATAACGGCCTGAAAGATCCACAGCGATGGGATGATCTTCTTGAGCAAATAACGCCTTGTTTAGAAAGCCCAGTAGAGGCTGATAAAAAGCTTGCCGAATGGTTAAATTTTTTCTCAGCAGGTAATCATGATGATCGCACCATCATTGTTGCTTGGTAACCGTTCTGAAATATAAATTTGGTGGTTTTTATGGCAAATATTATTACCTGTACAACTCAGGATGGGAAAACCGTTCAATACGTTGACGAAATTATTGGTTCCGGCTCCATGAAGGATGTCTATTTTTCGCCAGACAGATCCTATGTCGTCGCATTTTATAAAACGCCCCAAAATGCGCAAGCGCTTGAACGTATTGATATGATCACAGGGCAATACAGAAAAAATATTTTTGAGCAAATTGGTGGTGAATACTGGAAAGGTTTGTTTTGTTGGCCAACCGATATTGTGAAGCATGAAGGTAAGGTTGGTATTGTTGTTCCAACTTATCAATCCCATTTTTTCTTTAAATATGGCTCTAAGAATAATGACTTCCTAGCGATTAAAGGCCGTGAAAAAGAAGGAAAGTGGTTTGCCAGCGCAAATAATCAAAATAAATTCTTAGATCCGCGTGAACGCGGCAATATGCTGAATTACTTGAAAGTGTGTCTTTTGTTGGCAAGAGCCGTTCGCCGAATGCACGCTGCGGGTCTGTGTCACAGTGATCTAAGCTATAAAAACGTGCTAATCGACCCTGAACAGGGGCATGCGTGCGTGATTGATATTGATGGGTTAGTGGTTCCTGGAAAATATCCCCCCGATGTGGTCGGTACGCCAGATTTTATTGCACCGGAAGTGGTCAAAACGGCTCATTTAGCCAAATCCGACCCAAATCGTATTTTACCGAGTATTACTACAGATAGGCATGCGTTATCAGTTCTGATCTATATGTATTTATTTTATCGACATCCACTGCGTGGCGGTAAAATTCATGATATAGATGATGAGATGAATGATGAAAGCTTATTAATGGGGGAAAAAGCGCTTTTTATTGAACACCCTACCGATAGAAGTAATGCCGTTAAATTGAATCAGGTTAAACCTTCATCTTTGCCTTGGGCTGATCCTGAAAAAATCCCTTATACCGTGATGGGGCCTTATTTAACGCCGTTATTTGAAAAAGCGTTTATTGCTGGTCTGCACGAACCCTCTCTCAGGCCTACTGCGGATGAGTGGGAAACGGCACTAGTAAAAACTGTCGATCTCATTCAACCGTGTCAAAACCATGATTGTGAGCAGCAATGGTATGTTTTTTCTGGGAAAATGCACCCTGTTTGCCCTTATTGTGGCACTGCATACTCAGGTAAATTACCGATCTTAAACCTATACTCTTCACGTAAAGCGGGAAATTATCGACCAGATGACCACCGGTTGATGGTATGGAGTGGGCAATCACTTTATGCTTGGCATGTTAATCGACTTATTGCGCCTAATGAGCGAACAACGGATGAGCAAAAGAAACGTGTTGGTTATTTTATTTTCCACAATAACCAATGGTGGCTAGTGAATGAACGTATTGATGGCTTGATGGTATTACCAGAAAAAAGACAGATACCTATTGGCGATAAGATTGCATTGACTGATGGCTTGCAGTTTGTGTTATCGACAGAAGAAGGCGGCCGACTAGTCGTCGTTCAATTAATTTCTAATGATTAGCTGACTTATCTCACACGCTAGCCACAGAGGACCCCCTTCTGTGGCTATTCCTATTTTTCCCACAACTTTTTCTGATAATTTCTAGCCATTATACGCTTTTGTTAATAATTCAAGATTAGAGCTAGCAGAGTCTCAAGAGGCTCGCTAAGCTATATCACAATGATTTTTCACATGACGATGTTGTGGTGGCGAGTGAAGTGGTATTGGGCCTCACATTCACCGCAAAACGGACAAAAAGGATAGCAAATGGCAAATTCAATGGTACGTGTTGCAATTGTTGGTGCAGGAGGGCGCATGGGGCGTCAGCTTATTCAGGCAACACAAAATCAAGAGGGTATCCGGTTAGGGGCGGCAATTGAGCGCGTCGGTTCATCATTAGTTGGAACGGACGCGGGTGAGCTTGCGGGAGTCGGCAAACTGGGTATTGCTGTCGTTGATACATTGGATAAAGTTGTTGATGATTTTGATGTCGTGATTGATTTCACGCGTCCCGAAGGTACGTTGAATTATTTAGCTTTTTGCCGCGCTAACCATAAGGCGATGGTAATTGGTACAACCGGTTTTGACGATCAAGGCAAACAAGCCATCGCCGAAGCTGCTAAATCGATCCCTATTGTGTTTGCAGCAAATTTCAGTGTGGGCGTTAACTTAGTGCTGAAATTGCTGGAAAAAGCGGCGAAAGTGATGGGAGATTACACGGATATTGAGATCATCGAGGCTCACCATCGCCATAAAGTCGATGCCCCTTCAGGTACGGCACTGGCTATGGGTGAGTCGATTGCTCATGCACTAGGTAAAGATCTTAAAGAGTGTGCAGTATATGCGCGTGAAGGCCATACCGGAGAGCGCGAAGCTGGCACAATTGGTTTTGCGACTGTACGAGCGGGTGACATTGTTGGTGAGCACACTGCAATGTTTGCCGATATTGGTGAGCGTGTAGAGATAACTCACAAGGCTTCCAGTCGAATGACCTTTGCTAATGGGGCAATTAAAGCATCTGCATGGGTAGTTGCTCAAAATGCAGGCTTATATAATATGAAAGATGTTCTCGATTTGGAGAATTTATAGATTTATTTTTTAATATTATTGATGCAAATCATGATGTTATTTATGTATTTGTTGTGATTTGCATCTATTGTTATATGTTTTATAAATTACCTTTGTTTTTTGATGTTTAATTGTTTTTTCTAAGTCTTTTTGCTTAAAAAATAGACTTTCTTCGATGCTCTTCCTGCTTTACCATAAGATATTCACTTAATTCAGTTTGCAACCGTTTACTTAGGTACTATTGGTGTTAGTTTTGCTAGCCATCGCACTAAAAATCGGGCTGATCACTAAAAAAGTAACAAAAAAATGAAAAAAATGCGTTTTTTCCTAGACAAGACCTCATCTCATCATTAGAATGCGCGCAATTTGCCAAAAATTTGCTTAAAAACGCATTTTGGCATTGATTTAGATCCTCAAATCTGAATTAATATGCACTAATTGTGATTTATTATTCCCTGGAGGGTGTTTTGATTAAGTCAGCTATACTGGTTCTCGAAGACGGAACCGAATTCCACGGGCGCGCCATTGGTGCTGAAGGGGCCGCTGTTGGAGAAGTCGTTTTCAATACGTCAATGACCGGATATCAAGAAATAATTACCGACCCTTCCTATTCCCGCCAAATTGTTACTCTCACCTATCCCCATATTGGTAATGTCGGCACTAATGCTGATGACGAAGAATCCCCAAATGTTCATGCTCAAGGTTTGATTATTCGTGACCTACCACTGGTTTATAGTAACTTTCGCGGTCAGGAAGGCCTATCAGAATACCTGAAACGTCATAATGTCGTTGCTATCGCCGATATTGATACACGTAAATTAACGCGTTTATTAAGAGAAAAAGGGGCTCAGAACGGCTGTATCATTGCCGGTGATGTACCAGATGCGGCGTTGGCGCTGGAAAAAGCTCGCGCATTCTCTGGCCTAAACGGCTTAGATTTGGCGAAAGAAGTGTGCACGAAAGAAGCATACAGTTGGACTCAAGGCTCTTGGACTTTGGCTGATGGTCAACTGAGTGCGAAAAGTGAAGATGAGCTACCGTTACATGTAGTCGCTTATGACTTTGGGGCTAAGCGTAATATTTTACGTATGCTAGTGGATCGTGGGTGCCGTTTGACTGTCGTTCCTGCAACAACACCAGCAGAAACCGTATTGGCGATGGATCCAGATGGTATTTTCCTTTCTAACGGGCCTGGCGACCCTGCCCCTTGTGACTATGCTATCAAAGCAATTCAAGATTTCTTAAAAACAGAAATTCCTGTTTTTGGTATCTGCCTAGGGCACCAGCTACTGGCGTTAGCAAGCGGCGCAAGTACGATGAAAATGAAGTTTGGTCACCATGGTGCAAACCATCCAGTTAAAGATTTAGATCAAAATGTTGTCATGATTACAGCACAAAACCATGGTTTTGCTGTCGATGAGTCAACATTACCCGACACATTACGTGTGACACATAAGTCATTGTTTGATGGCACTCTGCAAGGTATTCACCGTACGGATAAGCCAGCGTTTAGTTTCCAAGGGCACCCTGAAGCAAGTTCTGGCCCTCACGATGCGGCGAAATTGTTCGATCACTTCATCGAACTTATCCATGAATATCGCCAGAACCAACCTCGTCATAACGCAAAATAATCGGGAGCAGAAAAATGCCAAAACGTACAGATATAAAAAGTATTCTGATTCTAGGGGCTGGCCCGATTGTTATCGGCCAAGCATGTGAATTTGACTATTCAGGTGCGCAAGCGTGTAAAGCACTGCGTGAAGAAGGCTATCGCGTTATTTTAGTCAACTCTAACCCAGCAACCATCATGACTGACCCTGAAATGGCTGATGCAACGTATATTGAGCCAATTCATTGGGAAGTGGTGCGTAAAATCATCGAAAAAGAGCGTCCGGATGCGGTGTTGCCAACCATGGGTGGGCAAACTGCTTTGAACTGTGCACTGGAGCTTGAGCGTAAAGGCGTATTAGCTGAGTTCGGTGTGACAATGATTGGTGCCACCGCCGATGCGATTGATAAAGCCGAAGACCGCCAACGTTTTGATAAAGCCATGAAAAAAATTGGCTTGGATACAGCGCGCTCCGGTATCGCACACAATATGGAAGAAGCCTACGCGGTAGCTGAAGATGTTGGGTTCCCTTGTATTATCCGTCCTTCATTTACGATGGGGGGAACTGGCGGTGGTATTGCTTATAACCGTGAAGAATTTGAAGAAATCTGTACGCGCGGCCTTGACCTCTCACCAACCAATGAGCTACTGATTGATGAGTCGCTCATTGGCTGGAAAGAGTACGAAATGGAAGTGGTACGCGACAAAAATGATAACTGCATTATTGTTTGTTCAATTGAAAACTTTGATGCGATGGGGATCCATACGGGTGACTCTATCACCGTTGCGCCAGCCCAGACACTGACCGATAAAGAATATCAAATTATGCGTGATGCCTCGATGGCGGTATTGCGTGAGATTGGTGTTGAAACTGGAGGCTCTAACGTTCAATTTGCCGTCAATCCCAAAAATGGACGTTTGATTGTTATTGAAATGAACCCTCGTGTATCGCGCTCTTCCGCACTTGCTTCGAAAGCGACTGGTTTCCCAATTGCCAAAATTGCCGCTAAGCTTGCTGTTGGCTACACACTTGATGAGCTAATGAATGATATTACAGGTGGTCGTACACCTGCATCATTCGAACCTTCCATTGACTATGTCGTCACAAAAATTCCTCGTTTCAATTTCGAAAAATTTGCGGGCACGAATGACCGCCTGACAACGCAAATGAAGTCCGTTGGTGAGGTGATGGCAATTGGTCGCACCTTCCAAGAGTCAATGCAAAAAGCATTACGTGGCCTTGAAGTTGGCGCGACTGGTTTTGATCCAAAAGTTAGCCAAGATGATCCTGAAGCACTAACACGTATTCGTCGCGAGTTAAAAGACGCGGGCGCAGAGCGTATTTGGTATATTGCCGATGCCTTCCGTGCTGGACTATCCGTTGACGGTATTTTCAACCTAACTAACATCGACCGCTGGTTCTTAGTGCAAATCGAAGAGCTGGTGCGCTTAGAAGAACAAGTTACAGAGCTAGGCATTAATGGGTTAACCAAAACGTTTTTAAGCGTTTTGAAACGCAAAGGTTTTGCTGATGCACGTTTAGCAAAACTTGTTGGTGTCTCTGAAGCTGAGCTACGTAAACTGCGTCAAGGTTATGGCTTACACCCTGTTTATAAGCGTGTTGATACCTGTGCGGCTGAGTTTGCAACAGATACCGCTTATATGTACTCCACCTATGAAGATGAGTGTGAGTCTAACCCTAATTTCGACAAGCCTAAAGTTATGGTATTAGGTGGTGGTCCAAACCGTATAGGTCAAGGTATTGAATTTGACTATTGCTGTGTTCATGCTTCGTTGGCACTACGTGAAGATGGGTATGAAACCATCATGGTTAACTGTAACCCTGAGACGGTTTCAACAGACTATGACACCTCAGACCGCCTCTATTTTGAGCCAGTTACCTTAGAAGATGTACTTGAAATTGTACGTATTGAGCAGCCAAAAGGGGTTATTGTTCAATATGGCGGGCAGACGCCATTAAAACTGGCTCGTGCCCTAGAAGCGGCTGGTGTACCCGTCATCGGTACTAGCCCAGATGCCATTGACCGTGCAGAAGACCGTGAACGTTTCCAACAAGCGGTTAATCGATTGAACTTGAAGCAACCACAAAATGCGACTGTAGTGACGATTGAGCAGGCGGTTGAAAAAGCGTCAGGCATCGGTTATCCGCTGGTGGTACGTCCATCCTATGTTTTAGGAGGACGTGCGATGGAAATCGTTTATGACGAATCTGATCTACGTCGCTATTTCCAAACTGCCGTGAGTGTTTCTAACGATGCACCAGTACTACTCGACCGTTTCCTAGATGATGCAGTTGAAGTAGACGTTGACGCAATCTGTGATGGTGAAATGGTGTTGATTGGTGGCATCATGGAGCATATTGAACAAGCTGGGGTGCACTCAGGTGATTCAGCATGCTCATTACCTGCTTATACACTTAGCCAAGAAATTCAAGATGTGATGCGTGAGCAAGTGCGTAACTTGGCATTTGAGTTACGTGTTCGTGGCTTGATGAACGTCCAGTTTGCCGTAAAAGATAACGAAGTTTATCTTATCGAAGTGAACCCACGTGCAGCGCGTACTGTTCCATTTGTATCTAAAGCGACTGGGCTGCCTCTGGCAAAAATTGCTGCGCGAGTGATGGTTGGTCAATCATTAACAGAACAAGGGATGACGAAAGAGATTATTCCTCCTTATTATTCTGTAAAAGAAGTGGTGCTACCATTTAATAAATTCCAAGGTGTTGACCCAATTTTGGGGCCAGAGATGCGCTCAACAGGGGAAGTGATGGGCGTTGGCCGTACATTTGCGGAGGCTTTCGCGAAAGCAATGTTAGGCAGTAACTCGACAATGAAAAAATCCGGTCGTGCATTGTTGTCTGTGCGCGAAGGGGATAAAACTCGTGTCGTTGATTTGGCGGCTAAATTGCTTAAGCATGGTTTTGAATTGGATGCGACCCATGGTACGGCCATCGTCTTAGGTGAAGCTGGGATCAACCCTCGTTTGGTCAACAAAGTGCATGAAGGTCGTCCTCATATCCAAGATAGGATCAAAAATGGTGAATACGATTATATTGTGAACACTACGGCTGGTCGTCAAGCGATTGAGGATTCTAAGTTAATACGCCGTAGCGCATTACAATATAAAGTACACTATGATACGACGTTGAATGGCGGCTTTGCGACCACAATGTCATTAAGCGCTGATCCAACGGAAAAAGTGATTTCAGTGCAAGAGATGCATGCTCTAATTAAATAATGCAATAAGATAAGTTTAAAGCCCTGTCCTTAATCTTAAGTGGCAGGGCTTTTTTATTTTAAGAAAATGCTATTGTGTTGCTTCTCTGTGTTTTAATATTTTGTATTCAATATCTTTTATCCACGAAAGTTTGAGATCATGGAATTGCTGGTCGGCAGCATAGAGCGCGGCTCCCCGCAAAGAAAGCTCTCGGAGGTTACTTTGTGGAATGTTGGCAACACTCATTTCTCGGTTGTATTGGCGAAATGACTCTATCTTTTGATCACAGTAACCAAGAGCCGCTTCGGCTATTTGGCTGGCAGGTTGGTCATATTGTCTTGCGATATCAAAAGCATATTGGTCAATACACGCTTTAGCTTCCTCGGCTTTCTCATACCCAGGCGTACTCGGCTCTCCGGTGTTTAGGGGATTTGCTAACCCTAAAGAAGGGAGTAAAAGCAATCCTATACATATTGCTTTCATACTCATTAATTTCACCATTATTATTCAGTGTGGGTTATTCCGCGAAAATTATAATCAGTGTGTTTGTGAAGATAAAGATGATCTAGAAAGAGAAAAAAAGATAAAATTCTTGTCAGAAACGGTTGACTCTCACGTAACGTGAGGCACTAACCTGCACATCAATCACAGGAGGTTCGATATGCTATTTCAAGTGGGTGAGATTGCACAAAAAACAGGGCTAACCATTCGCACACTTCATCATTATGAAGAGATAGGATTACTCGTTCCAACTGCGAGAACCGATGCGGGTTATCGACTCTATAACGTAGAGTGTCTCGAGCGTTTAACTCAAATTCAAATGCTCAGACAAGTGGGCGTTAAACTCAAAGACATCGGTAAGATCTTAGATGGCCATAGTGGGAATATGGCGCAATTGTTACAGGAACGTATTAGCGCGCTTTCTGAACAGATGAAACAGATAGCCAAACTACGCTATCGGTTAGAGCAGCTTCAATTACAAATGCAAGCTGGCGATATTCTCACTCAGGCTGATTGGTTTTCCATATTGGAGATGATGTCTATGTACGACAAGTATTTTACACCGAAAGAATTAGAAAAAATGCCATTATATACGGCGAATACGTTAAAAAGCCAAGAGTGGCAGCAACGCGTAGAAACCGTTAAAAACCTTATGCAAGAAGGTGTTACACCTGACTCTGAACAAGCGCGCAAAGTGTCAGCGGAGTGGATGATCGCTTTAGAGCGTGATACTGGTGGGAACCCTGACTTTTTCGCTAGATTGAATAAAATTCATTTGTCGGATAATGAATTTGCATTGTCTTCAGGTATTACTGAGGAAATGATTGAATATGTGGCGAAAGGGTTTAGCGAGCACCAGCTTGCGATTTTTAAGTCTTATTTAACGGATTCACAGTTTGCATTTGTGCGTGAACACTACTTTGAATCAGGTAAAGTATGGCCTGAATTGATTGCGGGCTTATACAGAGCGCAGCAATCAGGTGTATCACCTGAATCACCAGAAGTGCAATCCTTGGCTAAAACATGGTTAAACATGTTTAATCAATTTACTGGGGGAGACCCTGAATTACAGGAAAAAATTCGTCAAATTTATCGCGAAAACCCTGTTATTTCACAAGGTACGTGGATGACCCCTGAAATTGGTCAATACTTATTTGCGGCCTTAACAGCGCATTAAAATAAGCCATCGTAACTAAGTCTAATGCCGCCTCAATGATGAGGCGGTTTTTATTATTTCGATTTATTATTGATAGACTTGCGATGTTTCCAATACATCATGATGGAGCCGATAAGCCCACCGATGAGCAAAAGTACAGGTAAGATCATTAATACGCTAATGACGATTTGTTCATGTTGCTTCACAAAAGGAATTTGGTTCAGTGCATATCCTAATGTCACGATAATGCCTACCCAAAGTAAGCCACTTAACCAATTGAAGAGTTGAAAACGTCGATGGCTTAGCTCAGACAGCCCAGCTAATACCGGCAATAGTGTGCGGACAAAGGCTAAAAAACGACCGATGAGTAAGGCGTAAAGGCCTTGTTTATGAAACATATGGTTGGCTTTATCATGATATTCATGCGGGATCTGTGAGAGCCAACGCTTAACGATTTTTGTTTCACTCAACCACCTTCCTTGAAGAAAACCGAGCCAACACCCCAAGCTTGCCGCTGTTGTTAGTAGCAAAATGGTCGGAATAAAGTGCAGCACTCCTTTTGCAATTAAGGCTCCCGAAAGGATCAATAAGGTATCACCAGGTAAAAAAGCGGCGGGGAGTACCCCATTTTCTAGCACAATGACCACAAAGAGAACTGTGTAAATAACCCAAAGCACTTCTGGATTGGAGAGTTTAAGGAAATCATGATGCCAAAGCGCCAGCACGATTTCGCGTAGTACTTCCATAATTGTTCCTGTCTATCTACGAAAAAGCGAATTTCTTTTCTTATATTACAGGAAAAAACCACACCAAGTTTGATTTGTTTACTAAATGAGAGGATTAGTTGATAAATAAGATGATTGAATTTTCACGCTTTCATCTTGGGTCGATGATGAAAGCGTGTAACAAAACACCATTATTGGATACGTTCAAATGCCAATGTGAGGTCATCAATTAAATCTCGGGGATGCTCCAGACCAACATGAATACGGAAAAAAGTACCCTCATTGGGGGTAAAATCATACTGACGCATGCTGATAAGATCTTCTTTTTGGTATCCCAAAATCAAAGATTCATAACCTCCCCATGAATACCCCATCTTAAAATGGCTGAAGTGATTTAAGAAATTTTCAAACTGTGTTTGGGATAAGCGTGATTTTAATTGAAAAGAGAATAGCCCGTTGCTGCCACTAAAATCACGAACAAAGAATGAGTGCCCCGGACAAGAAGGAAGCGCGGGATGGAAAACCCGTTCAACTTCAGGGCGCTGCGCTAACCACTGGGCAACAGCTAAGCCATTGGTTTCATGCTGTTTGAGTCTCGTTGCTAACGTATGTAAGCCGCGACCGGCCATATATACCGTATCAGGATCGGCAGTCTGACCGAGTAAATAAGAGTTTTCGCGAAGGGGTTCAATGCAGCGCTCATTAGCAACGGCAACGCCTAACATACCATCCGAGTGACCATTAATATATTTAGTCGCAGACTGGATAGAGATGTCGATGCCTAATAATAAAGGTTTTAATAACACGCCCGCGGCCCAAGTGTTGTCAATCATAATAATAGTTTCGGGGGCTTTTTGACGTATCGCTTGCACAATAGCAGGGAGATCATGAATCTCCATAGTGATAGAACTGGGCGCTTCTAAAAAGACTATTCGAGTATTAGGACGGATAAGCTCAGCGATACCAGCTCCAATCATCGGATCAAAATAGTCCGTTGTAACGTTTAGTTTTGTTAGGATCTTATCGCAAAAGTTTTGTGTGGGATCATAAGCTGAGCCTGTGACAAGAATATGATCTCCCGAAGAGATAAAAGATAACAGTGCATTGGTGATTGCGGCCGCCCCTGAGGGATAAAGTGCCGCACCTGCACCACACTCTAATTCCGTCATCGCCTCTTGAAATGCAAAGTGAGTTTGTGTTCCACGACGCCCATAAAAAAGTACAGAATTGGCTCTGTTTTGTGTCGCATGGCGCTTTTCAGCAAGGGTGTTGAATATTACGGATGAGGTGCGTTGGATTATAGGGTTCACGCCTTTTTGAGTAAAAGCAGGGTTTCTACCAAGGTGCACGAGTTGAGTTTCTGGTTTGATCTTAGCCATATTGCGTCCTTTAGCTGCTCCTGAGCGATACGAAACAAAAAGAGAATACTTGAAGTTAAATGATTTTGTTGAAGATGTACAAGTGTAAACGTCCAATCGGATTTTTTTTCATGTCACTCAGTAATAGTCTCACTGTTGTTGAGGGCATATTTGTTAAAGCGCAAGAAATATGAAAAAAATATTGAATAGTAATGATAATTACTATCAATTCGCGCAGCGTTTGATATTATCTGCACCATCTTTTGAAAAAAGAGATGAATTGGGCGAGTCAATTTCGCTTTTATAGGTTAGTCGGTGAACGTGAAATCATCGGCACGAATTTATTAATAGAACACAGAAAAAGAGAGTATAAGGCCAACTGATGCGTAAACTAACAGCTTCTATTCTATTGGCGATAGGCCTGTTGGGGACAGCAAATGCTGAAACCACACCAGCAACAACCCCAGCGACATCCACAGCGTCAGCCCAAACAACACCAGCGGCACCGGCGACTGAAACAAATACCCCATCGGCAGCAGCACCGGCACAAACTCAAGCCGCAGCAGAAAATGGTGCAACAACACCAGTGGTTAGCGAAAGTATTGAGATTGCGACCGAAAACCAAGGTGGCTTTGATAAGGACCTATCGGTCTGGGGTATGTACCAAAATGCAGATAACGTTGTTAAAACAGTCATGATTGGTCTGGTTTTGGCATCAGTGATTACATGGGCCTTGTTCTTCTCTAAAGGCATCGAGTTATTGGCAGCGCGCCGTCGTTTAAAAGCTGAAGTAGCACAGCTTAATAAGGTCAAATCGTTAGATGAGGCAATGAGCATCGCTGAAGGTTTTAAGGCAAACAGTGTAACCCGTTTATTGTTAAAACAAGCGGTTGTGGAAAGAACACTGTCAGCACAAAGCACAGATCTTTCTGGTATTAAAGATCGCACAGGGTTCCGTCTTGAGCGTTCAATCGCTGCAATTAGCCGCCATATGGGGCGTGGAAATGGTTATTTAGCCACCATTGGGGCGATTTCTCCGTTTGTTGGGTTGTTTGGTACGGTTTGGGGGATCATGAATAGCTTCATTGGTATTGCTCACTCACAAACCACTAACTTAGCCGTTGTTGCTCCAGGGATCGCGGAAGCATTATTAGCAACAGCAATTGGTTTGATCGCAGCAATCCCTGCCGTTGTTATTTATAACATTTTTGCCAGAATGATTAATAACTACCGTGGTCAGGTCGGTGATGTTGCAGCACAGGCTGCGTTACTATTAGGTCGCGATCTGGATCTGGCAAATAGCAAAGCAAGGTAACGATTATGGCAATGCGTTTAGGTGACGAACAAGACGATAGTGGTGAAATGCACGAGATCAACGTAACACCGTTTATCGATGTTATGTTAGTTCTGTTGATTATCTTTATGGTTGCCGCTCCTTTGGCAACGGTTGATATCAAAGTGGATTTACCTGCTTCGACAGCGAAACCGCAACCACGTCCAGAAAAACCGGTCTTTCTGACGGTAAAAGCGGATAGCCAATTATTCATAGGAGACCAAGCTGTAACAAAAGAGCAGTTAGCGGCCTCTCTTGATCTGGCAACAAATGCGAATAAAGATACCACAATTTTCTTCCAAGCGGATAAGAGTGTTGATTATGAAACAATGATGGATGTAATGAATGCATTGCGTCAATCAGGGTATCTTAAAATTGGCCTAGTAGGCATGGAAGCGGCGGCGTCTAAGTAGTTCGCTAGTATCTTTTTCTATAGCAAGCGCACTTTATCCCTTTACATATAGTGGGGTTATAAGGTGCGTTTTTTATTGAGGGTTTAAATCTACAGGCACCAAACTGCATCATTGAGGTGCCTAAGTCACAATTTTTTTCTTGATTCGGTATGACGTATTGCGAGTAATGATTAGTTTTTTGAATTAATTTTATGACTTCTTTGTGATTTATCCGTTGAGTTGTATGGTTTTTTTTTGTCCACTAACACATCTTTTTTTGCCTAGTTCCTCAATAAGTGATTATTAAAAATAAACTATTTTTCTATTAGGATGTTATTTTATTTTGTGAGTCTTTAAGTAATTACGCGTATTTTTTATTTTTGCGTAGATAAAGGGTTTTTTATTTATCTTTTGTAACCTTTTGTTTTACATATAAAATTCTGATTATATTATTGAGAGTATAAATACAGATTATATTTATCCATTACAAGTGTTATTGAGTAGAATAGATAATGAAATAAATTAGATTAATGCTTATTCAAATTATGATATCTATATAAATAAATCTAACAATTAAATGTTAATTATTATCTAGATAAGAAGAGTTAATTGAATAATTTGTTTTGTAACATTTTAAAGATGTCGCTATTTATGTAAATTATTATTAAAAATATATAATTATGTTTTTTATATTTAACGATAATAGTGTAACAATATGATTTTATTCATTAAAATTGAATTTACGCTGAAATTTTAGTTAAATGAAAAAAACACTTGCGCAACAATTATGTTGAGTTATAATGCGGTCAATAACATTTAGAAATACTTTTAAACACTTTTCATCTTTCAAATTTTTTTATTTTCTTTATTCGCCAAACTAGGGAAAAATAAAGTCATCTTGATAATTTGAGTTAGTAAAAATGATCTATATCGTATTATTTTTTAACTTACGGATGAATGTGTTTTTAAGTTGATAAATGTTATTACTGGAGTCAAATGGGCTGACTTCAGACTACGCATAGCATGCAACGCCGTTATACGGCAATTTCATATTATACTCCTCTACTATAGATAAAATAAGACTACACATTCCCGCGTTATCTCTGATAACGCTTTTTTTTTGCTTAAATTTCTTTTATAAAACATAAAGTTAATGTAAGTTTTCAAAATCTTCATGTTAATGGCAAAACCTGAGATGCAATATAATCAACCTAGGGTATTGCGAGCCATCCTTTTATTTTCGATAGGTTATTATATCTGCTGTAAAAATCAGCGATTGAAGGGATAGACCGTGAAATATTTATAGCATATAGCTTCCCGAAACTAATTATCGGAGTATGATGTTATCCCTATCTGCTGTGGGGAATATGCCAATTTGCTTTCTTGCAACCATTGGGGGGCTTGTGAAGCGGGCATGCTATACAACGGCGGGGTTCTCTGCCAGGTTCTGGCGCGAATGAATTGGACGTTAAAATGACTTGGTCTGAGTTTAAATCTCACTATCTCATCCGTTTTTGGAAACCTCTACCTGCGGTTATTGCGGCAGGGATCTTATCCACCTATTACTTTGGTTTAACAGGTACATTCTGGGCTGTTACTGGTGAATTCACCCGTTGGGGTGGGCATATCATGCAGTTATTCGGTGCTGAACCCGAAAACTGGGGATATTTTAAAGTCATTGGCTTAGAAGGTAGCCCCCTAGATAGAATTGATGGTGTGATGATCATCGGTATGTTTGCGGGGTGTTTTGCGGCTGCGTTATGGGCAAATAACGTAAAATTACGTATGCCACAACACAAGATACGTATTTTCCAAGCAATTATTGGCGGTATTATCGCTGGTTTCGGTGCGCGTTTAGCGATGGGGTGCAACTTAGCCGCATTTTTTACTGGGATCCCTCAGTTTTCTCTGCACGCATGGTATTTTGCTATCGCAACCGCAGTAGGCTCCTATTTCGGTGCTAAATTCACATTAATGCCGATGTTCAGGATCCCTGTTAAGCTCAAAAAAGTCTCTGCTGCTTCTCCATTAACACAATACCTAGATGTGGCAAAAAAACGCTTTAAATTAGGGATGACTATCTTTTTAGTCGCGATCGCGTGGGGCTTTTATACCTTATGGGATGCGCCCGTATTAGGTATCGCCATTCTATGCGGTATTGGGTTTGGTTTGCTTATTGAACGAGCACAAATTTGTTTCACCTCCGCTTTTCGTGACTTATGGATCACCGGAAGAACACATATGGCAAAAGCCATTATTATTGGTATGGCGGTGAGCGCAATTGGTATTTTTAGTTATGTACAATTAGGTGCAACGCCAAAAATTTTATGGGCTGGCCCGAATGCCATTATTGGCGGGTTATTGTTTGGGTTTGGTATTGTGCTTGCGGGAGGATGTGAAACGGGCTGGATGTACCGTGCCGTAGAAGGGCAAGTCCATTATTGGTGGGTCGGTTTCGGTAATATTATCGGAGCAACCATCCTTGCTTACTATTGGGATGATTTAGGCCCTTGGTTAGCAACAGATTTCGATAAAGTGAATTTGCTAGAAACCTTTGGTCCACAAGGGGGATTAGCGGTGACTTATCTGTTGTTAGCTTTAGCATTTATCTTGATGTTGGTGTGGGAACGCTATTTTTTCCGTAAACGTCAATCACCAGTTTCAACATCAGCGGAGGTTGTATGAGTCATAAAGAAATCATTCCTGACTATCGGTTAGATATGGTCGGGGAGCCTTGCCCTTATCCGGCCGTAGCGACATTGGAAGCGATGCCATCCTTAAAAAAAGGGGAAATATTAGAGGTGGTCAGTGATTGCCCACAATCAATTAATAATATCCCTTTGGATGCCAAAAATTATGGTTATACCGTGCTGGATATTCAGCAAGATGGACCAACTATACGTTATTTGATCCAGAAATAACGATACTTGCCATACTTTAAGTTGCAGCGCTGTTGGCGGCTTCCACAGACCCTAGTGACATACTTATGTATGCTTCTAGGGATCTGCTCGTTTGCCGCCTTGCTGCAACCTGAATGAGTTAGATGATCTGCTGAAGTGAGCTTCGAGGTTCCCGCCTCAGAGAGATATCGGCATTATAGGCTTATGAATTGCCATGTTAATCATTAAATAATAATAGGTGGCAATCCCCCTATTTGCTAAATCACGGTTCTTCTTGCCAGTTAGTTAAATCAAGAACAAGTTCACATTCATCATCTAAATAAGCCCCTGTAGGAATAAAACCAAGCTTTTTATAGAATTCAAACGGGCTTTCTTCTCCTTCGCCACAGCTATTATAAAGTCGTGGATAACCTTTCTTTTTTAAATAGCGGATCACTTGAAGAAGGGCTTCGCGACCAAAGCCTAATTTTTGATAAGGCTCTGCTATCATAAAGCGCCATAGCATAATTCCATCATATTCAAGCTCGTCATCATCTAGCCCCGAATGCAGCATAATAAAACCAACGGGAACATCGTCAGCATATATACCGCGATACCATGCACAATCGGAAAATTGAGCTTCAACAATAGAATAGGCATTATCCGCTACCATACCGCGTTGTGCTTCGCTGAGCGTATGGCTGAGTAGGCAAATTTCCGAAAAATTATCTGCCGTAATTTTTTGTAGCGTGACAACTGAATGTTCATCCACTTCGGGTTCGATGAGCTCTTTCATAACAATTCCTGCGATTGAAGTTGACCTTATTTTGATAGTTAACGTGATTCGTTTAGTTATTTTTATTTAACAAATAAACGTTGCGATAATTTTGTTATCAAGATGTAATTCAATTCACCAGAGATTGAGTAGGCAGTCAATGAATTAATAGTGGCAATGCTAGCGAGGTCTAAAAAGTGATGGCAACACGGTGGATCGTCTGCTGCCATCTGGGGATATGGCATCGATTAATGTTCAGCTTCACCGCCGAGAACATCAATAAGGCGTGCAATCAGGGCGCTCAGTTCCCCTGTCATAAGCACATAATCGGCATCAAAACGCTGAGCATAATCTTCTTTACCGATATCATCGTTTTGTTCTTTTAATGTATCACTGAATTTTAGTCTTTTCAGTGAACCATCATCAGACAGCATAAATTGGATCCGTTCTTCCCAGTCTAAAGCCAGTTTAGTCACTAATTTTCCAGCCTCAATATGGGTCGCAATTTCATCAGAAATCAGATCCTGCTTTTTACAACGAATGATGCCACCTTCCTCTAAAATGGCTTTTAACTCTGCTTCATCCATTACGGCAAAACCTTGAGGCAGAGAGCCTGAGCGGATCCATTCGGTTAACGTTAGCTCAATAGGATCTTTAAAAGTTAGCGGCACAACAGGCAGTGAACCGAGGCTTTTACGCAATAGTGCTAAATTATCCTCTGCACGTTTAGCGCTGGCGGCATCAACAATAATCAATTGATTGACGGTATCAATCCAAATGTAGGTTTTATTGTATTTGCTGAATGCTCTTGGTAATAAGGCATGGACAACCTCATCTTTAAGAGAATCTTTTTCTGTTTTTTTCAGTTTACGGCCTTGGTCTGCTTCAAGTTTTTCGATTTTTTCTTGTAGCTCCTGTTTGATGACAGGGGAAGGCAGCATTTTTTCTTCTTTTTTGGCACAGATCAGTATTTGGTTACCCGCGGCATGGGTCAAAGCATCAGAACCTTTCATGGGTGACACCCATCCCGTTTTCATCATGTCTTGACTACCACAAGGATGATAGGCCAGAGGGGCAAGCTGTCTTTCCAGATCGTCAGCACTGAGAGCCAGATCACGATTCAGACGATAGACCAATATATTCTTGAACCACATGAAAAACCTACCTTTGTTGATGGATTACCTGTTTTAGCCGGTGGCTATGATAACGAATTGTCGGTTATTAAGCGAAAAAAAATGCCTTCTTGGCGTATTTGTTGTGTTTATAGGCCTCAGTTTTGTCGCTAATCGCTTGAAATCGATAGGGTATACAGGCAATGATACAGAAAATAGCTAAGTAGTGGGTGTGATGATGAGAATTGGAATTGACCTTGGTGGTACAAAAATAGAAGTGATTGCATTAGATGATAATGGCGAAACTCTATTTAGAAAGCGCGTGGCGACGCCCAGAGGAGACTATAACGCAACGTTAAATGCGATTGCAGGTCTTGTTCATGATGCCGAAGTGGCCACGGCGAGAAAAGGAAGTGTGGGAGTTGGGATCCCCGGGACACTATCACCTGTGACAGGTAAAGTGAAAAATGCCAATTCCACATGGCTCAACGGTCAATTTTTTGATGTAGATTTAGCGCGAATACTTGAGCGGCCTGTAAAAGTCGCCAACGATGCTAACTGCCTTGCTGTTTCAGAAGCCGTTGATGGTGCAGGCAAAGGGGCAAAAGTGGTATTTGCAGTGATCATTGGTACGGGATGTGGTGCTGGTATTGCGATCAATGGTCAGGTTCATTCTGGTGGTAATGGGGTCGCGGGGGAATGGGGCCATAATCCATTGCCTTGGCAAGACAGCCAAGACGCATTGTTTCTTCAAGAAGAGCAATGCTATTGCGGGCTAACAGGGTGCACTGAACTATTCGTATCTGGAACAGGTTTTATGGCGGACTATCGTAAATTGTCTGGTGAAACCAAAATAGGTTCAGAAATCATCGAATTGATGAAGTCTGGGGATCCACATGCAATAGCCGCAATGACACATTACCAATCTCGGCTTGCTAGAGCATTAGCTCAAGTTATCAATATGCTCGATCCCGATGTCATTGTGCTCGGTGGTGGAATGAGTAATGTCGAAGGCTTATATCAAACATTACCTTCACTGGTGAAAAACTGGGTATTCGGTCGTGAATGTGATACGCCAATTCGGCAGGCCATTCATGGTGACTCAAGTGGGGTGCGTGGGGCTGCATGGCTTTGGCCTAAATAGTTATGTACCGTCAATAATTTTGTGACTTATATATGATTAAATAGTGCTTATTAAGATAAACAGTGACTTCGATGGACAAGAGAGGCACTGTTTATCAACGCTTATCGAAATATCAACGAATAGAACGCACACATTCACTATATGTAATGCTGTTTGTACTATTTTTACAGAGAATATAAGCAAGGGTTATTTTGCACAAATCAACGTAAGGGGAATTACGGTGAATACTATTTTTAAATTATCAGCATTAGCTTTATTCGTGGCATTCAATGCCAATGCCGCAACAGTTGATTTACGTGTTATGGAAACGTCTGACATACACAGCAACTTGATTGATTTCGATTATTTTAAGGATAAACCAACGGATCAATTTGGATTGGTGCGTACTGCAAGTTTAATTAAGGCGGCTAAAGGTGAAGTGACAAATGCCGTCTTAGTTGATAATGGTGATTTAATTCAAGGCAGTCCTTTAGCGGATTATATGGCAGCAAAAGGCCTTGAGGAAGGGGAGTCACATCCTGCTCATAGTCTAATGAATACAATGGGCTATACTGTAGGTAACTTTGGTAACCATGAATTTAATTTTGGTTTAGATTATCTGCAAAAGGCAATTGCAGGGGCAAAATTCCCTTATGTTAACGCCAATATCATCGATGCTAAAACGGGTAAAAACTATTTTACTCCTTATATTATTGTTGATACTCCCGTCAAAGATCGTGATGGAAAAACCCATAACTTAAAAATTGGTTATATTGGTTTTGTTCCCCCACAAATTATGATTTGGGATAAACCCAATCTTAGTGGCAAAGTGACGGTCAACGATATTACGGAAACCGCCAAAAAATTTGTGCCTCAAATGAAAAAAGAAGGTGCTGATTTAGTGGTGGCAATCCCTCACTCCGGTTTTTCACAAGAGCCCTATAAGGCAATGGCTGAAAACTCTGTTTATTATCTGAGTGAGGTACCGGGAATAGATGCGATTATGTTTGGTCACTCTCATGGGGTATTTCCAAGTAAAGATTTCGCCAATATTAAAGGTGTTGATATTACCAAAGGTACCGTTAACGGGATCCCAGCGGTGATGCCAGGCCAATGGGGGGATCACCTTGGTGTCGTCGACTTAGTCGTCAATAATGACGACGGCAGTTGGAAAGTTGTTGATGCGAATGCGCATGCTCGACCCGTTTATGATAAAGCCAACAAAAAAGCGCTGGTTGAGCGTGATGATGAATTAGCGAAGATCATTGATAAACCTCATAACGATACACGTCAGTTTGTTGGGAAATTGATCGGAAAAGCCTCCGATAATATGTACAGCTATTTGGCATTAGTTCAAAGCGATCCAACGGTACAGATAGTGAATGATGCGCAAGTTGATTATACGAAACATTATATTCAAGGTGACCCTGACCTTGCTGACTTGCCTGTATTGTCTGCAGCTGCTCCATTCAAAGTAGGTGGACGTAAAAATGCGCCTGACGAATTTGTTGAGGTTGAAAAAGGAGATCTAACCTTCCGCAATGCCGCTGATTTGTATTTATATCCAAATACACTAGTGGTTGTGAAAGCGACAGGTGCCGAAGTGGTCGAGTGGCTGGAGTGTTCAGCGGGTATGTTTAACCGTATTGATCCTCAATCAACATCACCGCAAAGCTTAATTAACTGGGATGGCTTTAGAACTTATAATTTTGACACTATCAGTGGGATAAATTATCAAATCGACCTCACTGAGCCTGCAAAATATGATGTAGATTGCCAGCTAGTCAATAAACAGGCGAATAGAATTAAGCATGTCACTTATCAAGGGAAACCAATAGACCCGAAAGCTACCTTCTTAGTTGCAACCAATAATTATCGAGCATACGGCGGTAAATTTGCCGGAACGGGCGATAATCATATTGCGTTTGCTTCCCCAGATGAAAACCGTGCCGTATTGGCCTCTTATATTGCGAAAGTTTCTAAAGAACACGGTGAGGTTACCAGTAGAGCTGATAATAATTGGTCATTCTTGCCAATTAAAACAGATAAGGCTCTCGATATTCGTTTTGAAACCTCTCAGAGTGATAAAGCTGCGAAATTCATTCAGCAGAATGCCCAATACCCATTAAAACAGGTAGGCACTGATGATATTGGTTTTGCTATTTACCAAATAGACTTAACTGAGAAATAAGCAGTATCGAATTTAGTACCATTATTAAAATTTGATCATTAAAAGCCTCGTTATTGTTAATTTCATTTTAATAATAATGGGGCTTTTTTTATTGAAGGTATAAAAATCACTACCTCGTTATTAAAGATAAAAGCTGAAAAACATCATTAATAGGCGGTGAAAATAGGAGATACAATTCTGATATATAACAAAAGGGTTAGTCTAATTGTGTTTGTGTTTCTATCTAAGAATGAAATAAACAATAAGAGAAATATTAATTTTTTTATATATTTTTAATGTTAATTAATTTTTTTTCATTACAAAAAGTGCTGTTCAATATATTCATTTTTTTAATATGAAATTTTTCTAAAAAAAGAAGATGAACTCATTTTTTATAATATCATTCAAAAAATGATTTTCTATAAAGGACGCTTTTTCAAGATGAAATCCAAAGATAATGTAATGTAAATATTAGTTATGTAATTAAATAGGTAACTTTACACAATTTTAAATTGTGAAAGGGGGCACTTTTTTATTTCTAGTTTCTATTATTGATGATTGATTTATGATTAAATTTTAATATAAATGAGTTACTCTAATTGCGAGTATTAATGATGATAATCTAAAAATGCAAATAGGTTGATATATATTAATACATAAAATTGATTTTTTTGGTGTTAATGTCGATTTTTCAACATTAAGTAGATTTTTTATCTTCTTTAATTGCTTGTTGATTTCTAAATCAGATGTTAATTCTGGTTTGGGATATTTGATTAACATTATGTTTTTATTGGCGTTGTTTGACTTCCGATAATTCTAGTTTCTATTTTTATTTTCATAATATATTTTACTCTTTCGTGAGTGGTGTTATTTGTTTTTAAATTATGGATACGTAATATATTTGACAAGAACTAATCTGAATCAATGTGTGAATAATAAATTCAGAGGTACCCGCATATGGAAAATGAAAGATATAAATATTCATTGTCTGTTGGGCAAAGAATAAAGTCACTGAGATTGCAAAATGGTTGGAGTGGAGAAGCATTAGGTAAAATAACAGGAATAAGCCAACAGCAAATTTCTAGATTTGAACGTGGAGTTAATAGAATTGATGTCGAATCATTAGCAAAATTTGCTAATGCCTTTAATGTAGATATCGTCGTGTTATTGTCTGATTATGACAAAACTATTTACGATAAAAATATATTTGTCGCGAATACTTTAGTTATTTAGTTTTTGGAATGTTGTCTTAAATGGATTTAGCTCTTACTTAAATGTGTAGTCAGTTGTCCTTATTTTTAATAATAAAGGATTGGAATTGTTTTATCTTAACAAAGGTTAAATATGAAAAAATCACTTTTAGTTTTATTCATTGCATCGTCAATTTCGGCATCAGCATTAGCGGCAGATGGTACTATTACGTTCAACGGTGAAATCACTGCAACAACTTGTGATGTCACTACGGGTAATGGTGGTGACTTCACAGTCACTCTGCCAACAGTATCGACTACTGCATTGAGTTCTGCTGGTGCAACAGCAGGTAATACATCATTCACTATCGAACTGGCTAACTGTAGCGTTAGTGGTGTTGATGTAGCAGCAAACTTCGAAAGTTTGACAAGTGGTGATGCAGTAACTGGTAATCTTATCCCAACAACTGCACCTGCTAACGTACAGATCGGTTTAGCAGACCAAGCTGGTAACGCTGCGAAAGTAAACGGCGCGCCAGCAGGTAGCCAGCCAATCGTTAATGGTGCAGCTACATTGGCATACCAAGCATTCTATTATGCGAAAGATGTAGTAACCGCTCCAGGTGCTGTTACAGCACAAGTTAACTATACATTGACTTATCCATAATAAGTTAATTCTGCCGGGGGAATTCATTCCCCTGGCAGATCAATAAAAGACTAAATTATTACAACTTAGAGTAGGGTTAGGTCATTATGATAACTAGGCTATCTATCATAAATAAAATCGTTTTATTTATTTCATTATTCATTGTATCAACATCCATGTATGCCAGCGTTATTATTAATGGCACTCGTGTTATATATAATGAAAAATCTAAAAGTAAAACAGTACAGTTGGTTAATGATAATAAATGGCCAGCTTTGGTGCAAGTTTGGCTAGATAATGGAGATCCTAATGAGTTACCTGAAAATATTAAAACTCCATTTTCAATTACACCACCGATATTTAAAATGTCTGCTGGAGCAGGTCAAAATTTAAGGTTAACTTATCTTGGTGATTCTTTACCAAAAGATAAAGAGTCTATTTTTTATTTGAACGTGTTAGAAATTCCACCTGAGAATGAAGATACTGCTTCTCAAAATAAGAATACAATGCAAATTGCCATTCGAACAAGAGTGAAATTATTTTATCGACCAACAGACATTAAAATGCCTGCACAGGTTAATGAAAAACTTTCTTTCTCAATAAAGAAAACGGCAAAAGGAAATGAGTTGCTTGTTAAAAATAACTCGCCATGGTTTATTACTTTTCAGGATGTTACATTATCTGAAGGGAATAGAAAGTTAAGCTTAGAAGGGAATATGGTTGCGCCATTCTCTGATATTTATCTGAATAGAGGAAAAGGTGTAGCAATACCCAATGATTTTATTAATGCAAAAAAAGTTAGCTACTCAGTCATTAATGATTATGGTGGCTTAGATTCCTACGAGTCTAATTTATAATAAATGGTATTGCTATGAAAATAAAATTACTTTTTGTTCTTGTTTCTTTGTCTTTAGGGTATGGTAGATTTGCATTAGCGGTAGAAGAAAACCAAAATGAAAAGAAATACTCTTACAATGAGGGGTTCTTATTAGGTAATGCTAAAGATATATCAATAGATAAATTAACAGAAGACCAAATTACTCCAGGTAATTGGTATGTCGATTTATATTTAAATAATGAATTTCTTTATAATAAAGAGATTAGATTTTATGAAAATGAACAGGGACGTGTTGTTCCTTGTTTAACCAAAGAAGATGTTGATGGGTTTAACATAAAACCAGAATATTTAGGGCTAATAGAGTCTAATGGTGAATGTGAAGACTTAAAATCATTATCAAAAGATGTTCAAGTTAATTTAAAGCAAGATATATTACGATTAGATATTTTAATTCCTCAAGCAATGGTGGAGTATTCAGCACGCGGCTCTGTACCAATCAGTGCTCTTAATGAAGGGGTTCCTGCTTTTTTTATGAACTATAACCTTAATGGGTATAGTACTCGTAGTCATGGTAAGGACGAACATTCTGCTTACGGAAATATATCGGCTGGGCTTAATTTAGGCTTGTTTAGAATTCGCCATCAATCTAATTTGCAATACAATGAAGATGATAAATTTCATCATGAAAGCATCAGAACGTATGTTCAGAGAGCTATTCCACAAATAAAAAGTGAATTAACGGTTGGGCAATCTTTTACCGATGGAAGCCTATTTGATAGCTTTTCGTATACCGGTGCTGAATTAGCGACTGATAACCGAATGCGTCCACAATCAATGCAAGGGTTTGCGCCAACAGTTAGGGGGGTTGCAAATAGTAATGCTCGGGTAAGAATAATACAAAATGGTTTTGTAATATACGAAACGAATGTCTCTCCCGGTGAATTTACGATCAATGACCTTTATGCAACAGGTTATGGCGGTGATTTAACTGTTGAAGTGACTGAAGCAAATGGCAGTGTTTCCACGTTTGTCGTGCCATTCTCAACGGTACCAGGTTTATTAAGGCCGGGTCAGATTGATTATAGCATTGTGAGTGGTAAGTTACGGGGTGATCATACTTCTTCCGATATTTTTGCTCAATCAACAATAAAATATGGTTTAAGTAATATTCTAACGCCATTTGCAGGGGTGCAGTACTCCAATAAATACCAATCTGGGTTATTAGGTTTTGCGGTTAATACACAAGTCGGTGCATTTAGCTTTGATATGGCAAGCTCAAAAGCTGAATTAGACAATAAACGTACTTATAACGGTGCTCGTGCGCGAGTCACGTGGAATAAAGACATTAATGCCACTGGTACAAATATTGCGTTAGCTGGTTACCGTTATGAATCGCAGAACTATTTAAGCTTATATGAAGCAAGTTCTTATCGTGATAGTTATTTGTTTAATGGCGAAAGCATTAACCCAAGACGTTCCCAATATGTATTAACGGTTAACCAAAATTTAGCGGATTATGGTACTGTGTATGTCAGTGGTTCATTGCAAACTTGGCGTGATAATTTGCCAGATACTAAGCAATTGCAAGCTGGCTATATGAATAACTTTAAAGGTATTGGTTATAGCTTTACCTATATAAAAATGTATCGAAATGGCGATCAGGGTGGAGATAATAACTATATGTTTAACGTCTCTGTACCATTCTCACTTTGGTATCCAGAACAGAATACGTTATTAAGTAGCTCCATAACACGTTCTGATTCAGATCATCGTTGGTCAAATAATACGACAATTAGTAGCTCTTTCGGTGAAGATAATTCTATTTCTTGGAACGCGACAGCGAGTGATATTGGTAACTCAAACAGTAGCTTCTCTGGAAATATTCAGAAAGATTTCTCTTCGGCTTCTGTAAACGCGGGTTATTCACAAGGTAATAATTACAAGTCATTATCGGTGGGAGCAAGTGGTGCATTAGTGGCTTATCAAGGTGGCGTTATTCCGTCTCGTTATTTAAGTGATACTTTTGCGATTGTGGAAGCTAATGAAGCGGAAGGTGCATCAGTAGCCTCATGGAGTAATATTGTTATTAATGATAGCGGAAAAGCCGTTGTACCTTCATTAGTACCTTATCAATATAATACACTGTATCTTAATACAGAAAATATGGATACAGATGTTGAATTAGATAATAACTTAGCCAAGATAGCACCTTATGCAGGGTCTGCGGTATTAGTGAAATTTAATACACAAAAAGGTAACAACATTACTTATCGTATTATTTTACAAGATAAAAAAGCAGTGCCGTTTGGTGCCGATATTTATGATGAAAATAATAATAAGATTGGTTTAGTTGGGCAAGGTGGCTTAGTACATTTTAATTCTCAATCTGAACAAGGAACAGTTATTGTTAAATGGGGTGAAGGTAGTCATCAACGTTGTAAGTTTGATTATAACATCTCAAGTAATAGTTCTATTTCTGAATCTGTTTGTTATTTTTATTAAGGTTGTATGTTGTTTAAGAAGAAATGATTTCTTAAAGTGCTACTGTGCCTTATTTAATTTACGGTTTTTAGGGTTAATAAGTTTCGATACTTTTCTAAAATATGAAAATTAGTATCTTTTAAAGATTAACTATTCAGTGTTGGGCTTATTAATCATTATATTTTTTATTAATTTACCCATAAGTTTTTAAAGAAGACTTATTCGTTAACAAGTATTTTGGGGGCGTTATGTTTATATCTAAACGAGCCATAACATCAATTGGTTTTATGATTTTATTTTTCGCTGGAACAGCAAATTCCACTTGTATTATCCAAAATGGTGGGATACCTGGAACACAAGTGAGTATTGGCTCTAAGGTTGACGTCAGTATATATGGGTTACAATTTCAGCCTGCTGGAACAAGAATTGCTTTTGATTCTATAACGAGCACTCAAATGGCATCATTAATGGGCGCTCCGCCAGATCGTGTCGTTTTTAAATGTGATATCGCTGATGCATCCTCTATTTTTGAAATATACTATTTACCTAAAACTTATATTTTCGATAACGCCGCTCCCGCGTTTACGTATGACAATATAAAATATTGGGGAACGAATATTCAAGGAATGGCTTTTGAACTATTTCTAGGTATGAATAGAGATGCTTCATATCAATTTGATAATGTGGTGAATGCGAAGCCTATGGCATATGACATAGATCCTGATAACCCACAAAAAATTAATATTAAGCTGAAACATTTTTCGGGTCTCTCTATTGAACAGGTTCGCTCTCAGCAAAATGTCAGTGGTAACTCGTTAGGTACCGTTGGGGTCGTTAATAGAGGGGTTGTTGGGTTCAAAGGCCCTGGGATCAATAATACGATAAATAATAACTATGAACCCGCAGGCTACACTTTTTTTAAAATACGTCAGCGTCCAGTCGGGGGACGTCAGGTTACAACTTGTGGTTTGAAATCGTCGACATCAACCGTTTATTTAGGTAGCCATTCATCAAATGATATTCCATCAACTCCTACTCCTTTTTCTTTCACATTAGAATGTCAGAAAGGGGCTAAAATTAGTTATGGTTTTGCACCTGGTGAAGAAAATAGGGCTATGAATGAGGTTGACTATTTATTATTAGATCCTAATTTAGGCTCGACAGCAAAAGGGGTCGCGATAGAAATATTAAATTCATCGGGGCAGAGAAATAAACTACTTCGTTTAGGAGCAATTGATTCACCAATTCCTACAGCAAATAATTGGACTAGCGTTTCTGTGCCAACGACAGGCGCTGCAACACATGAGCTGCTATTAAACTTTACAGCACGCTATGTTCGTTATGGAACTGAGCCAATTAAACCAGGTAAAGCAAACAGTAAAATGACCATAACGTTAAATACTAATTAAATTTAACTATCAAATAAAAGCTTAGTTAATTTAGTATCGTTGAAAGAGTTAGCAAGATTTCGCTAACTCTTTTAATAAATAAAGAGCATTAATCGTAGGTCACATTTAGAGTGGGTTTATTGTTGAATTGATTATATTCGACTTTTACAAAATCAGAACTGAGTTTTTTGGCATTTTTAAGTGAACTGGTTTTGGTGATATTTTTACCATTGCGGAAACATTCAAGATCAATTTGTTCGCTACTGGATACTTTAACTGCGCATTGTGGCTCATAGACATAGCCAATAAAAGTAATGGTTCCACCTCCGATTCGATTGGTTGCAGCATGGGTAAAAGTAAAACTGGAAATGAGTAAAGCAGTCACTGTTACAATTGAGGATAAACATTTCATTGCTTCTACCTCCTAGTTGAACTAGCGCTAGTTAAATAACACGAGTAGCGCGTTACAAAATTCTCACTGACTAGTTTAGTTCAAATACGAGTAAAAAATATGATTTATGCTAATAAAATATCGATTTTATTTAGTTTATTTTGTAACAGTATGAAATTTAAACGAATTTATTTAGTGTAATATTCTAAAAAGATAGCTAAAAATAGATAGATACCGACAATAAGTCGGTATCTAATAGAGATTATCAATATGAAATTTTATTAGATTGCTATTAATTGATTTTATATTCTAAAGGATTAGCGTTTGATAGCATGGGTTGTGGAATAACTAATTGATATTGCATATCAATAATAATCGGATCCCTTGGTGTTGGCTGGTATTGAAAAGTGATATATCACATTATTTGGCAGGTGATTTGCCCTTGTTTTAATCAACAAGGGCTTTTTATTCGAATTTTATTCTGATTATTTAAAGATTTTGAAACGAATTTCATCATCCATAAAGTCTTTATCACCCGCAGGAGCATTAATTGACCCAAATACCATTTGAGCACGTAGTACCCAATTATCAGGTGTTCCCCACTCTTTTTGTACCTGAGTATCAATGAGTGGATTATAGTGTTGCAGTGATGCCCCGACGTTTTCTTGCGCTAAGGCTGTCCATACCGCAAATTGTGCGATACCGCTGGCTTGTTCTGACCAGATTGGGAAATTGTCGGCATAAAGTGGAAATTGCTCTTGTAAGCCTTTCACGACCGCCATATCTTCGAAAAATAAGATAGAGCCAGCACCCGCAGCGAAGCTATCAATTTTTTGTTCAGTAGCTGCAAATGCCTGTTCTGGCACGATGGCACGCAATGTTTCTTTGGTGATGTTCCACAGTTTTTTATGCTCTGCGCCAAATAAGATCACAACACGTGATGTTTGTGAGTTAAAAGAAGAAGGTGAATGTTTTACTGCTTCTTTAATTAATTTTGTAACATGCTCTTCAGAAACTGGTAATGCATCGCCGAGGTTATAAATAGTGCGACGATTTTTAATCATTTCAATAAATGCGTTTGACATGTGAGTCTCCTAGCTATTTGTTAAGTATTACTATAGCGCTGTGAAGGGAAAATCATAGAAAAAAAAATTAACGGTAAGGTTCAAATTTTTCGGCTGAGTCAATTTAATTGTTTTTTATTAAAATCAATTAAATACAAATTGTTATTTTTTATGATTGCATTGGGGAGCATCTATCAGCCCTTCATGATAGAAAATTGAAAGAAATTTTTGATTGATGTGGTAAGGCGCTTTTATCTAGGAATGCCTTGTTCCTATGATAAAGCGCCATTTATATTTTAACGGATACGATATCGGCTAGGTAATTCACTAAAGCCAAAACCGTTGGTCTTTTTCACGGGGATCTGTACAGAAATTCGCTCTTTCATCGCTTCAACATGGCTAATTACCCCAATCGTTTTTCCGGATGCATTCAGGCTTTCTAACGCATCTAAGGCAATATCTAATGTTTCAGGGTCGAGTGTGCCAAAGCCTTCGTCGAGAAATAAAGACTCGAGTTGAGTTTTGTTACTCACCATATCCGATAATGCGAGAGCAAGCGCTAGGCTGACTAAGAAACTTTCTCCGCCAGAGAGGGTTTTAATATCCCTGATAGTATCGGCCTGCCAGCCATCAATCACTTGTAATTCCAGATCCGCATTATGATTACGTTTTAGCAAATAGCGACCATGTAGCTTATCCAAGCGCAGATTAGCGAGAGAAATGAGGCAATCAAAGGTTAACCCTTGCGCGTAACGGCGGAATTTATCTCCTTCCGCTGAGCCAATCAGTTCGCAGAGATATCCCCAATCTTCATAGTGGGATTGGCTCTGCTCGATTTCTTGTAATAAGCCACGTTGTTGGTGACGTTGTTGTTTGTCTGCTTCGAGTTGGCTGAAGATCTGCCCCTGTTGTTTATTGAGATTTTTAATCTCCTCATCAAGCTGAGTAATTGCTTGCTGCCACTCCTCCAAGCTTACCTCAATATGATCATCGGGCTTTTGGGCCAAATGTTCTTGTCGTGCGCGCTCACCTTCTTTATAACGGGTTTGCGCTTGTAAACGTGACTGGAGTAATCGTTGTTGCAATTGTTCAAGTTGCAGCTTTTCATCCGGCGATAATAGTGCGGCTAAGAATGCTTGCTGTGTTGCAAATGGGCTAGTCGAAAGGGCATGCTCGAAGCGCTGCTGTGCTGTGGTTAACTGATATCGTGTCTTTTCTATCGTCGTGATGACCTCGTTAAGGCTGCCTTTTAGAGAAGCTAAGTGTTTTTCATGATGCGTGACCTGCTCATTAAGTTGTTGTTGCTGATGAGCCAGTTTGTTTTGCTGATCTTGCAATTGACCCATAAATTGTGAAATAGATTGCCCATCAAGTAATAGCTGCCGTGCCGCCTGTTTTTGTTCAACCTGTTGTTGTAACTGTTGCAATTGCTGTTGCGTATTTTCTAGCCGTTTACTTAAATGGGTTTGTTGAGCTAACTCAACTTGCAACGTCGCCTCAGCGACCGCTATTTTTTGGCTAATATCTTGCGCACTTTGTTTTTTCGCAGCATATAGCTGACCACGCTGCTCTAGTAACGTAAACCACTGTTCAAAACTTTCGCTTTCAGGCAACCTAAATTCAGCCAAAGCCTCGTGGAGCTGTTGCTGCTGCTGATTATGGCGCTGTTGGTGTACGACATGCTCTTTTTGTGTTTCATCAATAAGTTGGTGCTGATGCTTAATTCGTTCAGTAAGCAAGGCGAGCGAGGATTGTTGCTGTTTATTTAATGACTGCTGCTCATGTAATCGGTGTTTAAGTTGTTGATATTCACGTTCGAGGGCGGTGAACGCCTGTAATGACTGCTGTTTCTCTGATAACTGTTTTTGGATATCCGTGAGCAACTGCTCTACGGCAGCATGAGTCGTGGTCAGTTCAGGGGCGAGAGCTTTCTGGCACGCGGTCATCCATTGTGTTCGCAGCTGACGCTCTTGAGCTATAAGCTGCTGTTGTGCCTGTTGATTTTCTGCTTGGCGCTGCATTTCTCTTTGCAGTAGCGACTGTTGAGTGACTTGCGTTTGCTTAAGCTCTTCTAACTGTTTGGTTAATGCGATTAAGCGCTGTTCAGTTTGCGTTGGCTCTACAGATTGATATTGTTCAATTGCAGGGTGTTCGGTAGAGCCACAAAGTGGGCAAGGCTCACCCGCAATAAGTTGTTGGCGCTCCTTTTCTAAACTGACGATTTTCTGCTCTAAGCGTAACCGCGCATTCAAATCTGTTAAATGAGGCTGAAGGTGCGTAATTTGTGTTTCAGTTAGCTGGAGCTGCTTTTCAGCCTGAGAAATTGATTGGGTTAGCTCCTCTTGCTGGTGTTGTTTGATTTTTAATTGGTTTTGCTGCTCTTGCCATTGAGATAACAATAAAGGTAAAAGTTGGGCATGTTGTGATCTGGTGTGTAGCTGTTCTATTGATTGATTAAGTTGTTCAATATCTTGTTTTTCTTGCCACTCTAGATAGCGACTTTCAACGAGTTGATATGCCGCAGTATCCTGTTCAAGTTGGTGCTGCGTTTGGGCATTTTGCTCAATTTGCTGTTGTTGCTCGCTAACTAATGCTGACTGCTCTTGTTGCAGTAGTTGTTGTTTTTGCTCTAAGGCTTGTACTTTTTGACTCAATTCATCAATAAATTGACCTTGTTGCCGCCATAAACCTATTTGTTGGGTAATAGCCGCATCTTGGGGATGTTGCTGTAGGTAATGTTCAATTTGTTGTAACTCTTCACGGTCCAAATGAGCTTGATGTTGGGTTCGAGTAATTAAGCTGTGCTGCGATTGATATTCCGTGTGATATTGCTCTTTTTGTTCTGAAATTTCTTTAATCTGTTGGTGTAGATGAAGAATCGCATTATCTAATGGGCGAACGTGGGTATCGATCAACACGGTTTGCTGCTGAACATAATTTTGGTGCTGGCTATGCTCATGTTGGACTTGAGCAAGTTGTGCTTGTAAAGGCGCAAGTTGTTGAGTGTTATTTTCACACTGTTGTGAAAGGCTCTGTTGCTTCTCTAATAATTCATTTAATGCCTGTTGTTGGCGTTCCACATCCTGCCATAAAGGGCGCAAATTTTCAGCAGGCAGATTGTCTGAGAGTTTTTTAAACTGAGGCTCAGCGTCTTGATATGCCTTTTCAGCCTGCTGTTGATCAAGCTCTAACTGATGTAAGCGGGCAGTTAACTGTTGTTGGCGTTGCTGCCAATACAACGCTTGTTGGTTTCGCGTTCGTTTTTGATTAAGCTGCCTTTCTTGGTCTGCTAATACGGTTTGTTGTTCGATGAGGGCTTGATGTTCGCTTTCGGTGAGCAAATGAATGCTTTGCGCTCGAGCTTTTAAAATCTCTAAATCATTTTTGACCTGTTTGTGCTGGCGATAGATATAGCTGGATATTTGACTATAAATTTCCGTGCCGGTGATCTCTTCTAACAGATCGGCTCGCTCTTTTTCGCTCGCATTTAAAAAGGCGGCAAAATCCCCTTGTGAAAGCAAAATAGACTTTGTAAACCGTCCGAAATCTAGCCCTGTGATCTGAACAATTTGTTCTCGTATGTCACTGACTTTTTCCGCAATGATTTTGCCGTCACTGACAGTCGCTAGCTCGGCTTTTGGCGGTTGTAATTTTCCTTCTGGCTTGTTGCTGGCTCGTCGTTGGCTCCAAAATGCGCGGTAAGCGATACCTTTGACCTCAAATTCCACTTCAGCCAAGCACTCGCCAGTATGGCGTGTCATAAGCTCATTTTGTTTAACGGATAGTGTACTTAAACGAGGTGTTTGGTGATAGAGTGCGAGACAAATAGCATCTAGTAAGGTGGTTTTACCCGCCCCAGTAGGGCCTGTGATCGCAAACAATCCTTGGCTAGCAAACGGCTCTTGGGTGAAGTCAATTTTCCATTCGCCTTTTAGAGAGTTAATATTTTTTAGGCGTAGACTTAAGATTTTCATGAATTTCCCTCTAACTCAGCACGCAAAGCGTCATAAGATTGCCTAAAGAGTACTAATAAGCGCTGCTCTTTTTCTTTATCATCTAGCGACTCTTCCGCTAAACGACGCAAAAATACCTCTTCGGCGGTAAGCTCATTTAAGGTTTCATTAGCGAGAGCTTGTTGGGGGTTTTGTGGTTTACGTGCACGGCGTAACAATACAACTTCAACGGGTAAGTCTTTGATAATATTTTCGATACGTTGTTGGATATCAGCAAGATAGTCCTGTGAAGCGACTTCGATATCTAACCAAACTGGGGGCGTATCTGGCTCGATAGAGAGTGCATGTAACTGCTTTTGAATGTCTGCAAGTGACCCTTTTAGTGTTTGCAAAGGTTGAAAAGTTGGGATCGCAAGTTGGTGGATCTGCGACAGTTCGCGGCCATCAAACTCCACTAAGCAAACACTTTTTTGTTGGTTCGCTTCATCAAAGCTTAATGCAATCGGTGAACCAGAGTAACGAATATGTTGCTGTTGACCAATAACTTGCGGACGATGAATGTGCCCCAAGGCGATATAGTCAGCCGGAGGGAAAGCGGCAGAGGGAAATGCGTCTAAAGTACCAATATAGATATCACGCACAGAGTCCGTCAATTCAGCCCCGACAACCGTTAAATGCCCCGTTGCGATAATTGGGATATCTAACCCCATAGTTTGCCGCTGCTGCTCGGCAAGCTGATAGCTAGCTTGGTAATAGTCACGAATGGCTGTTTGTAATGATAGCTGCTTCTCTTCACTGCTCTGTCCTGCAACACTTAATTGAATATCTCTAGGGCGTAGAAAAGGGATCGCACACAACAGTGCTCCGGGTTGCCCTTGTGCATTCTTTAATGTGATCACATGGGGCGTTGCTCCTGAAGTGACGACATCCGTATTCAAATAGGCAAGCAGTGAACTGGTTTCATTTAAGACGGAAACAGAGTCATGGTTACCACTTAGGATCACCAATTGGCAGCCTGTTTGCTGCAGCGAGACGACAAATTGATTATAAAGCTCACGGGCATAACTTGGGGGGGAGCCGGTATCAAAAATATCTCCCGCAACAATCATGGCATCAACTTGATGAAGTTTGACCTGCTCAATAAGCCAAGTTAAAAACTGTTGATGTTCGGCTGCGCGGCTTTTAGTGAAAAAATACTGGCCAAGGTGCCAGTCAGAGGTATGGATAATACGCATGAAGGCCCCTTCCTACGGCTTTATATGTATACTATGCTCAGTATACCCTATCATGACCCTTTAAGGGGATCTCTGAACAAGCAGACAATTCAATGTGATAACGATAGGCGAAGCAGCAGGCGCGACAATGTAAAGTATGACGAGAATGTTTCACTTAAATGACAATTTACCGCTAATATAGAAAGGATTATTGTTATTTGATGACGGTATTCATAATTCTGTCATAAAAGTGACGCATAATGCTTTCACTTTTAATGATCTCTTCTTATTTACAGGATTAATCATGGCAAGACGCATTCTAGTGGTTGAAGATGAAGCGCCCATCCGAGAAATGGTTTGTTTTGTATTAGAGCAGAATGGTTTTCAGTCGATTGAAGCTGATGATTATGATTCCGCCATCGCGCAGTTAGTTGATCCATTACCCGACCTTGTTTTATTAGACTGGATGATCCCTGGTGGTTCAGGCATTCAAGTGATTAAACACATGAAGCGTGACAGTGATACGCGCGATATTCCTGTGATGATGTTAACCGCAAGAGGGGAGGAGGAGGACCGCGTAAAAGGATTGGAAGTGGGGGCGGATGATTACCTAATAAAGCCGTTTTCACCCAAAGAGCTCGTCGCTCGTGTGAAAGCCATTCTACGCCGTATTTCCCCGATGGCAACAGAAGATATTATTGAAATGAACGGGTTAACACTAGACCCAACGTCTCATCGGGTCAGCAGTAATGACACTCCTATTGATATGGGGCCGACGGAGTATAAGCTGCTGCATTTCTTTATGACTCACCCTGAACGAGTATATAGCCGCGAGCAGTTACTCAATTATGTATGGGGAGCGAATGTGTATGTTGAAGATAGAACGGTTGACGTGCATATCCGCCGCCTCAGAAAAGCCTTGGAGGCTGAAGGGCATGATAAAATGGTTCAAACAGTGCGTGGTACTGGTTATCGCTTCTCAGTGCGTTACTGATCAATAACAGGAGATACCAGTGCTTGAACGCCTATCATGGAAACAGCTAATTTGGGGGCTGTTTTTATTCATCTTACCTGCATTAATCTTATCGATTTTTATCGGCCATCTTGCATGGCTTTTAGTCATCTCATTGACCGCAGCGCTGATTTGGCACAGTTATAACTTGATGAAGTTGTCATATTGGTTATGGCTTGATCGGAGCATGCTGCCCCCTGATGGTAAAGGCGGCTGGGAGCCAATCTTTTATGGGATCTATCAGCTTCAGCAGCGAAACCGAAAACGTCGGCGTGAATTAGGGCAGTTGATCAAACGCTTTCGCAGTGGCGCAGAATCTCTCCCTGATGCCGTCGTAATGATGACTCTTGAAGGGAATATTTTCTGGTGTAATCGCCATGCTCAACATTTATTAGGTTTTCGCTGGCCGGAAGATAGCGGGCAACCGATTTTTAATTTATTACGCTATCCAGATTTCAGCCGTTATTTTACATTACAAAACTATGAACAAGCGTTAACGATAGAGCTAAACAGTGGCGCTATTGTTGAATTCCGTGTCTTACCTTATACCGAAGGTCAGCTATTAATGGTTGCGAGGGATGTCACGGAAAAGCGCCGATTAGAAAAAGCACGTAGAGACTTTTTTGCGAATGTCAGCCATGAACTACGCACACCACTAACGGTGATCCAAGGTTATCTTGAAGTATTAGATGATCAAGAAAATGCCTCAGCTGCCAACAAAAAAGCGTTAACGGTAATGCAAGAGCAGGCGCATCGAATGGATAATTTGATTAAACAACTGTTACAGTTATCTCGCATTGAAGTGGCGCCTCATATTAATTTAGATGAGCAGGTAAATATTCCTGTAATTTTAAAAATGATTGAACAGGAAGCGATGAGTTTAAGCCAAGGGCGGCAACAGTTTAAATTTATGGTTGATGAAAAGCTGTATGTTTACGGTAATGAAGAGCAGCTTCGTAGTGCGGTGGCTAACTTGGTCTATAATGCCATTATGCATACACCGGAAGGGACAACGATCCAAGTCAGTTGGCAGAAAACACATAATGGGGCACGTTTTGGCGTTGCTGATAATGGGTTGGGGATCCCCCCAGAGCATATTCCACGTTTAACTGAACGTTTCTACCGTGTTGATAAGGCGAGGTCTCGCCAAACAGGGGGAGGAACGGGGCTTGGTTTAGCGATCGTCAAACACGCTTTGCAGCATCATAATAGCCAATTAATGATAACCAGTCAGTTAGGCAAGGGGAGCGAATTCTCTTTTACCCTGCCTCCTGTATTGATCGTATCAGACAAAAAAACAGCTAAAACACTTCATTAAAGACGTGACATACCTCGATGAGAGCGGTAAACAGCCGTTCTTATCGACCCAATCCAACATATCATTATCACCGCCAGATATGTCGCTCCTTCTTATTTAAAAAATGAATCTCTCTATATTTGTGATGGGTTATTAAAAATTTCTGTTTTCTAAAAAACCTATATTTCGCTTTGCAAAACCATAATCGATTTAAAAGATAAGATAAATAATGGTTTAATTGGTTGTTTTTTGTTCAAATCATATAGCGCATATTCTTATTTTACTGACAGTAATCACTAGTTATAAAAAATACTTTAGAGATTTATTCTTGTTTTTAGGTTTGCTATTGCCTTTTTTCCCTATAAAAGTTTTACTTGTAGCCAGTTATTGGCGATTTTTTCTGTTTTTTGATTTTTAATCTTGCCTGATGTGATAAATCGTACACATTGTATTGTTTATCAACTTGTTAATTAGAATTCTATACCGCCATTTATAATTCAAAGAGTTACTGATTAGTTACTCTATATTTTCTAACACTGTTACAAAGATTTAACATAAAATATGGCTCATCGTTTAACATCCAGAGATATTCTTGCCTTAGGTTTTATGACCTTTGCGCTCTTCGTTGGTGCTGGAAATATCATATTTCCACCAATGGTTGGCTTACAGGCTGGCGAGCAAGTGTGGACTGCCGCGCTAGGCTTTTTGGTTACAGGTGTGGGGTTGCCTGTTTTAACCGTTGTGGCATTAGCCAAAGTGGGTGGGGGTATTGAAGCCCTAAGTACACCTGTTGGTAAAACGGCGGGGCTATTGCTTGCTGTTGTTGCTTACCTGTCCGTTGGCCCGCTATTCGCCACGCCTCGCACTGCGACGGTTTCTTACAAAGTGGGGATTGCACCGCTACTTGGTGGCGAATCAGATATATCATTATTAATTTATAGTGCAGTCTATTTTGTGCTAGTCATCGGTATTTCTCTATACCCAGGTAAACTACTGGATAGTGTAGGTCACATACTGGCACCTGTAAAAATGTTAGCCCTTGCTATCCTTGGTGTTGCGGCTGTGCTTTGGCCGGCAGGTCAACCTATGTTATCAACAGATGAATATCGCGATATGGCTTTCTCAAATGGCTTTATCAATGGCTATTTGACGATGGATACATTGGGGGCAATGGTTTTTGGTATCGTGATTGTTAATGCGGCCCGTTCGCGAGGTATCGAAAATTCCTCACTACTGACCCGCTATACCATGTGGGCGGGGCTGATTGCGGGAGTGCTACTGACACTGGTTTACCTTTCACTATTTAAATTAGGTGAAAACAGCGCATCCATTATTCCAAACCCTCAAGATGGTGCTGATATTCTGCATGCCTATGTTCAGTATACATTTGGTAACTATGGTAGCTTCTTCCTTGCCGTATTGATTTTTGTTGCCTGTATGGTGACGGCTGTTGGTTTGACCTGTGCTTGCGCGGAGTTCTTTAGCCGCTATGTGCCAATCTCTTACCGCACGCTAGTCTTGGTACTTGGTGCATTCTCCATGGTCGTTTCTAATCTTGGATTAAGTAAACTGATTGCGTTTTCTGTTCCTGTATTAGTGGCGATTTACCCACCTTGTATTGTGCTTATTTTATTAAGCTTTACTTTAAAGTGGTGGCGTAACCCAAGTGTGGTGATTGCCCCAACCATGTTGACCAGTTTTATTGTGGGGTTAATTGGTGCAGCGAAAGCGTCAGATCATCTGAAAACGTATATTCCTGATTGGATGACTGGAATTCCGTTATATCAACAAGATTTGGCATGGTTATTACCATCATTTGTGGTGTTAATTGTAGCGGCAATTTGTGACCGAGTGATCACACCCGCAGCCGAACATAAACAAGCCTAAAAATATCAATATTCAATAATAGAAAAAGGAGCTTATTAGCTCCTTTTTTACTTCTTATTCTGACGGAAAAATATCATAAAAAGAAAGGGTTAAAATAAAAATAGTGCTTTTAATTGCAGTTATTACTTATTGTGATATTAATAATATAAATATGTAGACAAGAGTCATCTGTGATCTTTTGTTTATAAGAAATAATCTGCTATTGGAGCCTTGCATGAAAAAAAATGTTGCTAGCGTGATTGTTGATATTCTCCAAAATTCAGGTGTGAAGCATTGTTATGGCATCGTTGGTGATACTTTAAATTATGTCACGGATGCGATACATGAAAGTAAGATGGAGTGGATCCATGTAAGGCATGAGGAGGTTGGGGGATTTGCCGCCGGTGCCGAATCCTTTATTTCAGGCCAACTCACCGCATGTGCAGGCTCCTGTGGACCTGGAAGCTTACATTTTATTAATGGATTATATGAATCACATCGCAATGGCGCGCCTGTTATTTTGATTGCAAGCCAATTAGATACTAATACAACCGATAGTTCTTTCCCTCAATACGTCGATTTTAAATCCGTTTATAGTGAATGCTCAGTATTCTGCGAAGAAATTATTAGCCCTGATAAAGCGATTGAAGTGACAAAAAATGCCATTAGTGCAGCTTTAAGTCAAAAAGGTGTCGCTGTTATTATTCTTCCAGTAAATATAAGTAAGTCTGAAATAGACTATCCAAATAAAATAGCTGTCAATTATCATCAACCGCGAATTATCCCGGCTCAAGAAGATATTAAAGCGCTGGCAGATGTATTAAATAAAGGTAAGAAAATAGGTATTTATGCGGGAATTGGTAGTAAAGATGCCAGAGGAGCACTTCTTCAATTGGCAGAAAAATTAAAAGCGCCAATTGCACATACCTCACGAGCCAAAGATTTTATTGAATATGATAACCCATATAATGTGGGAATGACGGGAATGATCGGTATTGAGTCCGGTTTTACCATGTTAAAAAACTGCGATACTTTGCTGCTGTTAGGTACTGATTTCGCATGGCCTCAATTTTTCCCTGAAAAAGCAACCATCGTACAAGTTGATATTAATTTAGAAAATATCGGTAAACGCCACCCTGTCAATTTAGGGCTTAATGGTGATGTCAATGAAACCTTATTGCAATTATTGCCTTTAATTGACAATAAAACCGATGATGATTTTTTACGTAAATCTGTCGATTTGCACAAAAAGACACTCGAAAAAATTAGCTGGCTAGAAAAAGGGGCGAAAGCTCATGTCATCCACCCTCAATACCTTGCTCAGCTACTCGATAAGCATGCAGATAGCGACGCTATTTTTACGGCAGATGGGGGTTCTGCAATGGTTTGGATGCTGCGCTATATCAATACCAATGGGCAGCGAAGAACATTAACGAGCTTAAAACATGGCACCATGGCTAACGCAATGCCTCAAGCATTAGGATTGAAAAAAGCGTTTCCTAATCGCCAAGTGATCTCTATGTCAGGTGATGGTGGGTTAGCGATGCTATTAGGCGATCTACTCACTATGACGCAAGAAAAATTGGCGGCAAAAATCGTTATCATCAACAATAAATCGCTTAACTTTGTTGAATTAGAACAAAAAGTTGAAGGGTTATTGAATAACTATACCGATTTAGAAAACCCTGATTTTGGTAAGTTGGCGAGTGCGTTAGGGATGTTTGGTGAATCAGTTGAATCCCCAGAAGCATTGGAGGACGCTGTTATCCGCTTCCTAAATTATAATGGCCCAGCGGTATTAAACGTGCATACTTCACCGAATGAATTGGTTATGCCACCGAATGTAGAGCTTAATAGTGTTGTCGGTATGGGGCTTTATACGGCAAAAGCGGTTTTACATGGTCGTAGTGAAGAAGCGATCAGCCTTATTGTGGATAATTTTATTCGTAAATAACGCAAGGTAATTTCAGGCCGTGGGTCAACATCAAGGTGTTTGGCTGCGACCATAAGAGATTGTGAAAACCATTAAAAATATCAATTTGTTGATTTTTTAGTAGATAATACTAAGCGGGTCTCCCCGCTTAGCTAATCATTTAAATGGCGGGTTATCCCGCCATTTGTTTTAAGTGTGGATTTTAATCGACACCAACGGCTTTACCGGCTGGACGACGAACATCATTTGAACCGTAGATATAGCCTTGGCGAACTTTGCCTGAAACTGCGGCATCATTGCCTGATGAGTCTGTTTTATCTCCTTTAGCATCCGGTACGGGTACCATAATTAACTCTGCTGCGCCCCATGGTGTTTGTTCTACCATTTTGTAACCCATCTTATCGAGCAACGCTAAGGTATCTTTAGAGACACCACGCTCCTCATAGTAAACTTCATCGGGTAACCATTGATGGTGGATACGTGGTGCGTTCACGGCTTCTTGAGGAGGCATTCCATGGTCAATGATATTCAGGGCGGTTTGCAATGTGATTGAAATAATCCGTGACCCGCCTGGGGAGCCGAGTACTAAGAACACTTTACCATCTTTGGTCACTATGGTTGGGCTCATCGATGATAGTGGGCGCTTACCAGGAGCAATCGCGTTTCTTTCACCTTGAACTAAACCATACATATTTTTCTCACCGACTTTGGTGGTGAAATCATCCATCTCATCATTTAAAAAGAACCCTGTACCAGGCGGGATCACCACGGAGCCGAAACGGCCATTGATGGTATAAGTCGTTGAAACCGCATTACCTTTGTCATCGACAACAGAGTAATGAGTGGTTTCTGGTTTTTCATGTGGCCCTACACCGGGTTGGACTTGTGTTGATGGCGTTGCTTGGTTAGGTTTGATCTCTTTACGTAGCTCTTCTGCGTAGGCTTTACTCAATAACTTGTCGGTTGGGTTATCGACAAATGCCGGATCGCCTAGGAAAGTGTTTCTATCCATGTAGGCATGGCGCATTGCCTCTGTGAGAGTATGAATATATTCTGCCGAATTGAACCCCATCTCTTTGAGGTTATAGCCTTCTAAGATATTGAGTGTTTGGCAGATGGTTACCCCACCCGAGCTAGGCGGTGGTGCTGAAATAAATTTATAGCCTCGATAGGTACAGCTAATTGGTGTGGTGTCGGTGATCGTATAATTAGCAAAATCTTTTGCGGTTAAGATCCCCCCATTCTTTTTAGACGCTTCTTCTACGATCTTCGGTATTTCGCCTTCATAGAAAGCTTTAGGGCCTTCTTTCGCAATTTTTTCAAGGGTATTGGCTAAGTCGGTTTGTACTAACAGATCGCCAGGTTGAAAGGCACTACCATTAGGTTTTAAAAAAATGCGTGCGACTTCTGGGTCTTGCTTAAAGCGATCGACAGTGGTATCTAGGACATCGGTATCTGCCCGCGTTAAAACAAAACCTTCTCTGGCTAATTTAATTGCCGGCTCCATGACTTGCTGGCGGCTCATTGTGCCATATTTTTCGAGCGCATAATCAAGCCCTTTTACCGTTCCCGGAACCCCCGATGCGAGGTAACCATAGAGGCTGGCATCTTTTATTAAATTACCATTCTTATCTAAGTACATATTAGCGCTAGCGGCTTCTGGGGCGGTTTCTCTAAAGTTGATAAAAAGATCTTTGCCATTAGCAAGGTGAATGGTCATAAATCCGCCGCCACCAATATTCCCACAGCATGGATTAACCACGGCTTGGGCATATCCCACAGCAACAGCCGCATCAACTGCATTACCGCCTGCATTAAGGATGTCGGCACCAATTTGAGAGGCTAGGTGTTGAGAAGACACAACCATTCCTTTTTTGGCCTCGACAGCAGGTTCTGAGGCGGCAAAGAGTTGAGGTGAGATAAGCAGTGAAAGTAATAGGACAGAGGGGCGCCATGATGTTTTTATCATTCGTATCTCCCGATGAATAAAATGGAATGGGCTTTTTATGAAATTGAGTAACACAATTAACTAATGTGATTCATTTGTTAATTAATTGTGTTCTTTATGTATAGCATAAAATAGCTGGAGAGACTGAAAGATACAATCGAGAAATGTTAACAATGTAGTGAAAAAATTAACTTAAAAATATAAAACAATGGGTTAAGCAGAGCCTGATCGTGGCTCTGCTTAGGGAGACCAATTTATTTTTGGTTGAACAATGCAATATGGATCCAGCCGTTATTGGTCAGTACCAATGGGCTTTGTTGTGATTTTTTAGCACGCTCTTGGGTTGATTTGATTTGTGGGTAGGCGGCAATGACTTTTTCATTTTTGGCCCAAGGTGCCACATCTTCAATTTTTTGTTTAAAGTTAGCGATAGAGATTTTTTGACCACCGCGCTCAGCTGGCTCTGTGAAATTCGTGACTTCAGTGACCACTAACTTACCTGTACAGAAGCTGCCACGCCCAGAAAATTCGGCTTTTGCTTCATCAAAGAATTTTTGACCTTCACTCGTTAAGGTAAATTCAACACCTTCACCTGTTTGTTCTGTTCCCCACATATCTTTGATAACGACTTTTTTTTCTGATTTGTTTAATAATCCAGCATCAACCAAACTATCTAATTGTTCTATTTTTCGAGTATTTGCTTGTGCTAAAAGCTCAGCAGGGAATGGGCCAGTATTGATACAAATAGCCGATTTAGTATCGAGATAATCTTGAATGGATTTTTTGAAATTACTTTCAGAGGCTGTTTGGTTGTTATCACAGCCTGCAAGCAAAGTACCAGCTATAACAACCGATGCTAACAGTTTAAATTTCATCGTTTTTTCCTACTTTACGATTGACGCTATATTGAGTTAAAAATGTAACTATTTATGGATAAATGTAACCATATTATAAATAGCAGTCCTGTAAAAGTATGGTGCGCTATATATCCTCAGATATATTGTTCTTTAGCATCAATTAAGAACTTTCTAGCAATAATTATTTGAAAAAAGACGAATAAAAAGCAGAGAATAAAGTAAAAGCGGGCAAATGGGATTGTCAAAAATAAAAAATCGGCATAAACCGAAGTTTATGCCGATCCATAAAAACAGTAAACGCTATGAATTATAGGCCAGTTGCGTTTTTAGTCAGGTAGTCAGCAACACCTTTAGGTGATGCGTTCATGCCTTCTTTACCTTTTTCCCATTGCGCTGGGCAAACATCACCGTGCTCTTCGTGGAATTGCAGCGCATCAACCATACGCAGCATTTCATCGATGTTACGGCCGAGTGGTAGGTCGTTAACGACTTGGTGACGCACAACGCCATTTTTGTCGACCAAGAAAGAGCCACGCAGAGCAACGCCAGCTTCTGGGTGCTCAATGCCGTATGCTTTCATGATTTCACGTTTGACGTCAGCAACCATTGGGTATTTCACTTCACCAATACCGCCGTTATCAACAGGAGTTTTACGCCATGCGTTGTGAACGAATTCAGAGTCAAAAGAAACACCGATTACTTCCACACCACGTTTTTTGAATTCTTCATAACGGTGGTCGAACGCGATAAGTTCTGAAGGACAAACAAAAGTGAAGTCCATTGGCCAGAAGAAGATCACCGCTGGACGGCCGTTTAGGTGATTTTTCAGGTTAAAGTTGTCAACAATTTCACCGTTACCTAGAACAGCTGCAGCAGTAAAGTCAGGGGCTTGACGTGTTACCAGAACCATAATTTACTCCTATGAGTTTGAATTAAAGGTTTTATATCCATAATAGTTTAAACCACTTATTGGACCGCGTTAGGTGCCTAGTGATAGCGCTATTTTGCTGCTAGGAAGCCTTTCGCTGGTTGCCAACAAACCGTTCAAATTATTTAGGCAATATATCAAGAGAGAATATGAAATTCCCTACAAAGAATAAAGGTATAAATACCAATTTCTGTGATAGTTTTTATCTATCAATTATACTTATTTAACAAATTGATATCAATACAATAGTTTTATTACGGTAAAGTACAAGTGATAATTGATCAAGGCTTCAGTGTTGTGAGGTGACCGACAAATATTCCTTGTTCAGCCTGTTGTATCATTTGCGGATAAAACTGGAAAAAAATCTGTTCAAGTGGCTTATATTGCAATAAAAAGTCATCAAAAGAGCCGCTAAGCGCATGTAGTTTAGGCCGCCGACGTGCCATTCCATTCAATGATTGCCCTATATATGTTTTATCTGCATAGCGAATTAACCAATTTTGGGGCCAGAGAAACTCATTTAACTCCTGAAACTTTTCAGGCGTATGACGCAGATTAGGTTCAATTTGGCGACGTGCATAATAGATAAAATCGGCCAATCCGATAGTTTGTTCGATTTTAGACCAATGCAATGAGAGGAAATGATCCCATACAAGGTCAAGTGTGATCGGTGCGACCCGACGGTAATCCGGCCTGAACAGTGCGCGCGCTTCTTTGACTAAAGGGTGAGAGTCTGTCGCCTTATCAACGGCTCGATGCATAGTGATCCCCGCGACAACATCGGGCGCATAATGGCCTTCTGGGTTGCCACGAACGAAGTCGGCCATGATATTGCCCAATAGGGAGCTATTCGCTTTATAGGCAAGATGCAAGTGAGCAAGAAAGTTCATGTTGATATCATATACTCGATGCTTGGTAAATTATAGCCCGTTTACTGTGCACGCATCTTTAAATGTCTATGGTCTGTTGTTTTAACACGGATCTGAAATTGCCTAGAGATATCCGTTTAGCACGAAATCGAATAGAAAACAGCGATGCAGCGATGACATAAGGAAGAAAATTTTCGTGACTTGAGAAATATTTGTTAAATATTGAAGGTTTTTTCGGCAAAAATACGCTTATTTCTTGCGCCTTTGAGTGCTCAGCACTAGACTAGTCGCCTATTTTTTTAGATTGAAGTTAAGACAATGCGTGTTTCCGATTTTACTTTTGAGTTACCTGAAGAATTAATTGCCCATTATCCTCAAGCGCAGCGAAGCGCATGTAGACTGCTAAGCCTTGATGGCCCAACGGGGCAGCTCACGCATGGTATTTTTACGGATATCCTTGAGAAACTGTCACCCGGTGATCTGCTGGTGTTTAACAACACGCGTGTCATTCCAGCAAGGCTATTTGGTCGTAAGGCGAGCGGTGGCAAAATCGAAATGCTGGTCGAACGAATGCTGGATGAGCATCGCGTACTTGCTCATATTCGGGCATCTAAAGCCCCGAAAGAGGGTGCAGAGCTGATTTTAGGTGAAGATGAAAGCGTTAATGCGACTATGGTTGCGCGCCATGGGGCTTTATTTGAAGTGCAGTTTGATGATCAGCGCGATGTATTGAGTATCCTCAATGAAATCGGGCATATGCCATTACCACCTTATATCGACCGCCCTGATGAAGAATCGGATAAAGAACTGTACCAAACCGTTTATAGCCAACGTCCTGGCGCGGTTGCAGCTCCTACCGCTGGCTTGCATTTTGATGAGCCTTTATTGGATGCACTACGTGAAAAAGGCGTTGAAATGGCGTTCGTCACCTTACACGTCGGCGCGGGAACCTTTCAACCCGTGCGTGTTGACACTATCGAAGATCATGTCATGCATTCTGAATATGCAGAGGTGCCACAAGAGGTTGTGGATGCCGTATTGGCATGTAAAGCGAGAGGTAACCGTGTGGTCGCTGTCGGAACCACTTCTGTACGCTCATTAGAAAGTGCGGCAAAAGCGAGCCAAGATGCGCTCATTGCCCCATTTTTTGATGATACCCAAATCTTTATTTATCCAGGGTTTGAGTATCAAGTGGTTGATGCTTTGATCACCAACTTCCATTTGCCAGAATCGACACTGATTATGTTAGTTTCTGCATTTGCTGGATATCAAAATACTATGCAGGCCTATAAAGAAGCAGTAGCACAAAAATATCGTTTCTTTAGTTATGGTGATGCTATGTATATCACGCGTAATCCTGATGCTCGTTTTGAGCAGATTGGGCAGTAGCGTGAGTTAGATAGGCGGTGGATAAGCTGCTCGCCTGTGAAAGTTAATATCAGCAACAGACTGTTTTTCTGCTGCTAGGAGAAATAAACGTGAAATATGAATTACAAACCACGGATGGCAATGCGCGTCGTGGGCGCTTGATTTTTGAGCGTGGCGTGGTGGAAACCCCCGCTTTTATGCCTGTTGGTACTTATGGAACAGTCAAAGGGATGACCCCAGAAGAGGTCAAAGAAACAGGTGCACAAATTCTGCTTGGTAACACCTTCCATTTATGGTTGCGCCCAGGGCAAGAGATCATGAAATTGCATGGTGACTTACACGATTTTATGCAATGGCAAGGTCCTATCTTGACTGACTCAGGCGGTTTCCAAGTCTTTAGCCTTGGTGCTATGCGTAAAATTAAAGAAGAAGGTGTGCATTTCCGTAACCCTATTAACGGTGAAAAAATCTTCTTAAGCCCTGAAAAGTCAATGGAAATTCAATACGATCTCGGCTCAGATATCGTGATGATTTTTGATGAGTGTACGCCATATCCTGCCGATTGGGATTACGCGAAGACATCCATGGAGATGTCCTTACGTTGGGCTGCACGTAGCCGTCAACGCTTTGATGAATTAAACAACAAAAACGCACTATTTGGCATCATTCAAGGTAGTGTTTACGAAGATTTACGTGATATTTCAGTTAAGGGACTGGTAGAGATTGGCTTTGATGGGTACGCTGTAGGCGGCCTCGCGGTAGGCGAGCCAAAAGAAGATATGCATCGTATCTTAGAACATGTATGCCCACAAATTCCGGCGGATAAACCTCGCTATTTAATGGGGGTTGGTAAACCGGAAGATTTAGTTGAAGGTGTTCGCCGTGGCATCGATATGTTTGATTGTGTGATGCCAACACGAAATGCGCGCAATGGTCATTTATTTGTCACGAATGGCGTGGTAAAAATTCGCAATGCGAAGTATAAATCGGATACTTCAACACTCGATCCTGAGTGTGATTGCTATACTTGCCGTCATTATAGTCGTGCGTATTTACACCATCTCGATCGTTGTAATGAAATTCTTGGCGCAAGGCTAAATACCATTCATAATTTGCGTTATTATCAGCGTTTAATGGCAGGTATTCGTCAAGCGATTGAAGATGGTAACTTTGAAGAGTTTGCGAAAGATTTCTATCAGAAGATTGGCAAAAGCCAACCTTCATTAAATATGGAATGAATTTAAGTGCGAAATGAGCTTAATCTGTGTAGCATATTAAGCTTTGCTGTACTTATGTTTTAAATAGCGTTCAATAACAATGAGGAAAGTTGAATGAGTTTTTTTATTTCTGAAGCAGCGGCATCTGCAGGCGCGCCAGCACAGGGCAACCCGTATACGATGATTATTATGCTCGCCGTGTTTGCTTTGATCTTCTATTTTATGATTTTACGTCCACAGCAAAAACGTGCTAAAGAGCATCGTAAACTGATGGAGTCAATCACTAAGGGCGATGAAGTTTTAACAACAGGTGGTTTGATTGGTCGTGTAACCAAAGTTTCTGATAATGGTTATGTTGTTCTTGAACTGAGTGAGAACACCGAAGTAACTATCAAACGTGATTTCGTTGCTGCTGTTTTACCTAAAGGCACAATGAAAGGTATTTAATTTCTGATTTTTCCCGAAGGGAACTGCCGTGCTAAACCGTTATCCTTTGTGGAAGTATCTGATGCTGATCGCTGCGATCCTCATCGGTCTGCTTTATGCGCTTCCAAACCTATATGGTGAGGATCCGGCTGTTCAAATCACTGGCGTGCGGGGAACCGCCGCCAATGAGCAAACGCTGATCCAAGTCCAAAAAACGTTAGAAAAAGACAATATCCAGAGCAAATCTATTGCCTTGGAAAATGGGGCTGTACTTGCCCGATTCAACAACCCGGATATTCAATTGCGCGCTCGTGAAGCACTGGTTAGCGCTCTGGGTGACCAATATGTTGTTGCATTAAACCTTGCACCTGCAACACCTAAATGGCTAGAAGCTGTTGGTGGTGAGCCGATGAAACTCGGTCTAGACCTGCGTGGTGGGGTTCACTTCCTCATGGAAGTCGATATGGACACTGCATTAAGTAAATTGCAGGAACAAAACATGGACGGTATACGTAACGATTTGCGCCAAGCAAAAGTTCCGTACTCTTCTATCCGTAAAGGCGACAATTACAGCGTTGAGATCCGTTTCCGTAATGCTGATGATCGTAGCCAAGCAGAGAAAATACTCCTTCGTAAGTTCCAAGATCTTGTATTTTCTAATGGTAACAATAATACCATGACTGCGGTTATGACGGATGAGCGTCTACGTGAGGCTCGTAACTATGCCGTATCTCAAAACATTACCATTATTCGTAACCGTGTAAACCAATTGGGTGTTGCAGAACCTCTTGTTCAGCGCCAAGGTGCGGAGCGTATTGTTGTTGAGTTACCTGGTATCCAAGATACCGCGCGTGCCAAAGAAATTTTAGGGGCAACGGCAACCTTAGAGTTCCGTTTAGTTAACCAAAGTGTTGACCCAGCAGCGGCAGAAAATGGCCGTGTGCCAGGCGATTCTGAGGTTAAGTATGATCGTAATGGCTTCCCTTACGTTCTGTATAAGCGAGTCGTCCTGACTGGTGACCACATCACTGACTCAACTTCAGGTAGTGATGAAAATGGTGCGCCACAAGTAAGTATTGGCCTTGATAGCGCGGGTGGCTCTGTCATGTCTGATTTTACCCGTGACAATCAGGGTAAACAAATGGCAACGCTGTTTGTTGAATATAAAGACAGCGGGAAAAAAGATGCCGAAGGCCGTGTAATTTTGATGAAAGATGAGAAAGTGATTAACGCGGCGAATATTTCTGCGCGTTTCGGAAGCCAATTCCGTATCACGGGGATCACTGATCCAAACGAAGCTCGTCAATTGTCGCTATTGCTACGTGCTGGTGCATTAATTGCGCCAATCCAAATCGTTGAAGAGCGTACTATTGGGCCGACTCTTGGTTTACAAAACATTGAACAAGGTCTAAAAGCTTGTTTAGCTGGTTTGTTCGCCTCAATCTTATTTATGATTATTTACTATCGTAAGTTTGGTTTGATTGCGAGTACGGCGCTGTTTGCAAACTTGATCATGATTGTTGGGGTGATGTCCTTGTTACCAGGCGCCACACTGACCATGCCAGGTATTGCCGGTATCGTACTGACCCTTGCTGTCGCTGTCGATGCTAACGTTTTGATTAACGAACGTATTAAAGAAGAGTTGCGCAATGGGCGTTCAGTCCAGCAATCTATTCATGAAGGCTATAAAGGCGCTTTCTCAAGTATTATCGACGCAAACCTGACTACACTTATCACTGCAATTATTCTGTATGCAGTGGGTACAGGGTCAATCAAAGGCTTTGCAATTACGACAGCTATCGGTGTCGCCACCTCTATGTTTACAGCTATTATTGGTACACGTGCTATCGTGAACCTGCTATATGGCGGTAAACGTATCAACAAGCTGTCAATTTAAGGAGCACGTTGTGGCACAGGATTATACTGTTGAACAATTGAACTATGGTCGTAAAGTCTATGACTTTATGCGCTGGGACAACGTTGCCTTTGGGATTTCTATTGTATTACTGATCGCATCTATCGCGATTATTGGGATGAAAGGCTTTAACTGGGGCCTTGACTTCACTGGTGGTACAGTCATCGAAGTCAACCTGAGTCAGCCAGCTGATTTGGATAAAATTCGTGACAGCCTTTCTAATACGGCTCACAAAGATCCTTTAATCCAAAATTTTGGTAGCAGCCGTGACATCATGATCCGTTTACCACCTATTGAAGGGGTTGCAGGTCAAGAAGTCGGTAAAGAGATCATCACTATCATCAATAAAAATGTTGATGAGCAAGCGACAGTGAAGCGTATTGAATTTGTGGGGCCTAGTGTTGGGGCAGAACTTGCTCAAACAGGGGCACTTGCACTGTTAACGGCGCTTATCTGTATCTTGATTTATGTTGGTTTCCGCTTTGAATGGCGTCTAGCGACAGGTGCAGTATTAGCACTTGCCCATGACGTTGTGATTACGTTAGGTATTCTATCTTTGTTCCATATTGAGATAGATATGACCATCGTGGCGTCATTGATGTCCGTTATTGGTTATTCACTGAACGACAGTATCGTTGTATCTGACCGTATCCGTGAAAACTTCCGTAAAATTCGTCGCGGTACACCGTATGAAATCATGAACGTCTCTTTAACACAGACCTTAAGCCGTACCATTATGACATCTGCAACAACACTGTTAGTGGTGCTGATGCTGTATATCTTCGGTGGCGCGATGTTAGAAGGCTTCTCATTGGTCATGTTAATCGGTGTAACCATCGGTACGATTTCATCTATCTATGTGGCTTCTGCACTAGCACTGAAAATGGGTATGAAACGTGAGCACTTACTTCCACCGAAAGTTGAGAAAGAAGGTGCTGACCAAGAGTCTTTACTACCGTAATCCCCATTGGGTGAAAGTCGGTGGCTTAGGTGACTGAATGAAAGCCGTCTGGTGTGTTCTAAAAAGATGGCTTAAACATGAAAACACCCCGTTAGACTGCAAATGTACAGTCTTGCGGGGTGTTTTTTATTAAGCTCTGGGTTACACTGTTTACCCGAAATAAGAATCAGGAAACACTATGCACTGCCCATTTTGCTCTGCTGTAGATACGAAAGTAATTGACTCGCGTCTGGTTGGAGAAGGCTCTCAAGTGCGCAGGCGTCGTCAATGTCTGCTTTGCCATGAACGCTTCACCACCTTTGAAGTGGCGGAACTTGTTATGCCACGGGTAATTAAAAGTGATGAAGTACGCGAACCCTTCGATGAAGAAAAGCTAAGTCGTGGTATGCAAAAGGCCTTGGAAAAACGGCCCGTAAGTGCTGATGCCGTTGAACAGGCCATTATTTCTATCAAATCACAACTACGTGCAACAGGGGAACGTGAAATCCCTTCTAAAATGATTGGTAATTTAGTGATGGATGAACTGAAGAAACTGGATAAAGTGGCTTATATCCGCTTTGCTTCAGTCTACCGTAGCTTTGAAGATGTACGGGAGTTTGGCGAAGAGATCGCTAAATTACAGGATTAAGAACATGATTGAACAAGACCGCATCTATATGGCGCGGGCACTTGAGCTTGCCCAAAAAGGCCGTTTTACCACTTCACCAAATCCTAATGTGGGTTGCGTTATCGTACGTGATGGTGAAATTGTTGGTGAAGGGTATCACCAAAAAGCGGGTGAACCGCATGCTGAAGTTCATGCCTTACGCATGGCAGGAGAGAAAGCGAAAGGCGCTACCGCCTACGTAACATTAGAGCCATGCAGTCATCACGGTCGTACCCCACCTTGCGCTGAGGCTTTGATTAATGCGGGTGTTCGTCGTGTTGTGGCAGCAATGCAAGACCCCAATCCTCAAGTTGCAGGTCGGGGATTATATATGCTTTCTCAAGCGGGGATTGAAACCGCAAGTGGCGTATTGATGGAAGAAGCGGAATCATTAAACCGTGGATTTTTAAAGCGTATGCGTACAGCATTCCCTTATGTTCAACTGAAACTTGCAGCCTCCCTTGACGGCAAAACGGCCTTAGAATCAGGTGAAAGTAAATGGATAACGTCAGCAGCAGCAAGGCAGGACGTACAGGTATTGCGTGCGCAAGCGAGTGCAATTTTGAGTACCAGTAGTACTGTGCTGGCAGATAACCCTTCACTGACCGTACGTTGGAATGAATTACCTGCCGAGATACAAGCTGTTTATCCGCAAAGCACATTGCGTCAACCAATTCGTATTGTTTTAGATAACCATAATCGCGTCACGGCGGAACATAAGGTCACCCAATTGGCAGGTGAATGTTGGTTAGTTCGCTCTCAACCCGAGCCTGATGCGGTTTGGCAGGGGCAAGTTGAACAGCTTGCTATTCCATCTGATGATAATGGTATTGACCTTGTGATCTTGATGATGCAGTTGGCTAAACGAAATGTGAATAGCGTTTGGGTTGAAGCAGGACCAATACTCGCTGGCTCATTGCTAAAACTTGGTTTGGTGGATGAGCTGATTGTCTATATTGCTCCTAAATTATTAGGGGATACAGCGCGAGGTTTGGTGAATATTCCAGCACTTGCACATTTGTCAGATGCACAAAAATTTGAATTTACTGATGTGCAGAAAGTCGGTGATGACCTGCGTGTCAGGCTACGTCCTGTGTGGTAATAAAAGTTTTTTATCATTTTGCTAAAATTCAACCACGCGATTAACGAAAGAATGTGATAAAATCCGCGCCCCGCGGGTTATAATTAATATTAAAGGAAGGCTATGAACGTAATTAAAGGTGTTGTTGCCGCGCCACAAGCGCGTGTCGCCATTGCAATCGCTCGTTTTAACAACTTTATTAATGATAGTCTGCTGGACGGTGCTGTTGATGCTTTAGAGCGTATCGGCCAAGTGTCTCAAGATAACATCACTGTTGTCTGGGTGCCAGGCGCTTACGAGCTACCATTAACCGTTAAAGCACTGGCCGAAACGAAAAAATACGATGCTGTTATTGCATTAGGCACGGTGATCCGTGGTGGAACTGCGCATTTTGAATATGTTGCAGGCGAGTGCAGTTCAGGTCTTTCTCATGTCGCAATGAACAGTGAAGTGCCAGTCACTTTCGGTGTTTTGACGACTGAAAATATTGAGCAAGCCATTGAACGTGCTGGTACTAAAGCTGGCAATAAAGGCGCTGAAGCTGCTCTGACGGCATTAGAAATGATTAATGTACTTAAAGCTGTAAAAGGCTGATTTAGTTTTTATTTAAGGGGAATCTTGTGAAACCTGCTGCTCGTCGCCGCGCTCGTGAGTGTGCTGTACAGGCCATCTATTCATGGCAATTATCCGGTAATAATGTTTCCGATGTGGAATATGAATTTATTGCTGAACAGGACATGTCTGACGTTGACGTTATTTATTTTCGTGAACTGTTGTCGGGAGTCGCCAATAACGCTGCTAAGCTTGACCAGCTAATGGCTCCTTTCCTATCTCGCCAGCTTGAAGAGTTGGGGCAGGTAGAGAAAGCGATTTTACGTGTTGCTATGTATGAACTAAGCTACCGTGAAGATGTGCCTTATAAAGTTGCAATTAACGAAGGCATTGAACTAGCCAAAGTTTTTGGTGCTGAAGATAGCCATAAATTTGTGAATGGTGTTCTCGATAAGGCTGCGCCTTCTGTTCGTCGTAAAAAATAAAAATTGATCAGGGTTCCCTCCTGTAATACTACAGTAGTAATGAGGTAGGCTGGGTTCCGGCCTATCTTTGTCTTTTATGTCTAATTATCAGTGATGAAGTTGATAACTGGGCATAGCGAAAATGGAAAAGCTACCATGTCATATGGCGAATTTGACCTCATCGCGCGTTACTTTAACCGTCAAACAACAAACAGACGGGATGTGAATATTGGTATTGGTGATGACTGTGCGTTGATGACCATCCCAGAAAAACAGCAGCTTGCTGTGAGCACCGATACATTAGTTTCTGGTATCCACTTCCTTCCTGAAATTTCTCCAGCCGATCTTGCTTACAAATCATTAGCGTCTAATTTAAGTGATCTTGCTGCTATGGGAGCAGATCCGGCATGGGTTTCTCTAGCGATCACACTACCTCATGTTGATCCAGATTGGTTAGAGCAATTTAGCGATAGCTTATTTGAGCAAATTAACTATTACGGTATGCAGCTAATTGGCGGTGATACAACGCGTGGACCAATGAGCCTAACTTATACCGTACATGGCTTAGTACCGAGTGGGAAAGCATTGTCACGCTCAGGAGCCCGTAATGGCGACTGGATATACGTGACGGGCACACTAGGTGACAGCGCTGCGGGTTTAGCAATATTACAGGGGAAATTAGATATTGCTGATGAGAGCCAAAAGTCATGGCTAATTGGGCGTCATCTGCGTCCTCAGCCGCGTATTTTACAAGGGCAGGCGTTACGCCACTTAGCTTCTTCCGCGATTGATATTTCTGATGGTTTAATTTCCGATCTCAATCATATCCTCAAGGCTAGCGGCTGTGGCGCTCGTATTAATCTTGATGCTTTACCACTTTCCGAGGCGTTGCAACAAAACTGCTCTGTAGAGCAAGCACGCATTTGGTCGTTAAGTGGTGGTGAAGATTATGAGCTTTGCTTTACGATCCCTGAAGTTAATCGTGGTGCTTTAGAAGTAGCATTGGCTCATACAGGCGCTAATTTTACGTGTATTGGTCAAATAAAACCGCAATCAGAAGGGATCAGTTATTATTGTGATAATCAGGCGGTTGATGTTGCCCTTAAAGGGTTTGATCATTTTGCATTAACGGATGTTAATAGTTAAGTTGATAAAATAATCATGTTGTTTAGTGAACCCGTGTCAGTGATTGAGACGGGTTTTTTATTTTAAGCGATCAAAAAAGATCTTTTTGTTATCGTAATAATCCGTGTTGTTATTTTATATAGGTTACAAAGAGGTCATTACCGCGAATTTTTATAGAAAAATATAATAGGTTCTAGATAGAGGATATTAAAAATAGCGATTAGAAAATTAGAGGAAATTACTTAATCTATTGAATCTATTTGATTTATTTTCTTTTTTGCAAAAGAAAGCTGCCAAAAGGCAGCTAAAATAAAAATGAGGCGTATATCTCATATAAATATGAGACATTTATGTCAATAATGACAAAAATTATTATGAGGGTAATTGGGTATTAACTTCATACTGAACTTTATTTGAGATAAAAGCAAGATCCTTTTAAAAGAATTTTAGCTTAGTTTGATCTTATCGATGATCAAAATAATTTTATCTTAAATAAGAAAAATGAAATTTCACATAAGGAAGAGGGGATTGTAATGGAAGATCGATTAAGGAAGAATATTGAGAAAAACAGGTATTGTTATTATCACAATACCTGTTTTTTACTATAGGTTATGATTTCTGCTGATATTGTTCGATTGCGTGAATAATACCTTGACTATCGAGACCTAAGTCAGCAATAAGCTCTTCTTGGCTGCCTTGCGGTATAAAGAAATCAGGTAAACCAAGATTTAATACAGGTATCATCTTATGTTCGCGCATCAGGAATTCGTTAACACCACTGCCTGCACCGCCCATAATGGCATTCTCTTCTAGCGTGACTAACATGTCATGGCTGTTTACCATATCGAGGATCAGTGCTTCATCTAATGGTTTAACAAAGCGCATATCAACAACGGTTGCATTAAGCGCTTCGGCAGCGACGAGCGCATGTTTGAGTAATGTACCGAAGCAGAGGATGGCAATTTTTTCCCCTTGGCGACGAATGACCCCTTTACCAATTGGTAGTGGTGCAAGAGGTTGTAATTCTGCTCCAGTGCCTGTTCCGCGAGGGTAGCGTACCGCGCTAGGGCCATCTTTATAATGGTAACCAGTATGTAGCATTTGGCGGCATTCATTTTCATCACTTGGCGTCATGATAACGAGTGTTGGAATGCACCGTAGGTAAGAGATATCAAATGCCCCTTGGTGAGTTTGGCCATCAGCCCCAACAATCCCCGCACGATCAATGGCAAATAAGATAGGGGTTTTTTGAATCGCAACATCATGGATCACTTGATCGTAACCGCGCTGCAAGAAAGTGGAGTAAATCGCGACGATCGGATTATAACCACCGATAGCTAAGCCAGCGGCAAAGGTAACGGCATGTTGCTCGGCGATGGCGACATCGAAGTATTGGTTAGGGTACTCTTTGGAAAAACGCACCATTCCTGACCCTTCACGCATAGCCGGTGTGATAGCCATGAGCTTATCATCGTTTTGGGCTTCTTCGCATAGCCAATCCCCAAAAATCTTAGAAAATGTAGGACGGGTCTCTTTACTCTTAGGCAGGGTAAATGTGCTTGGATCAAATTTAGGAACAGCATGCCAACTGATCGGATCTTTTTCAGCAGGCTCATAGCCACGACCTTTTTTGGTCATGATATGTAAGAACTGAGGCCCTTTTAGATCACGCATATTTTTCAAGGTTTGCACAAGCGCAACGACATCGTGACCATCAACAGGGCCGATGTAGTTAAAACCTAACTCTTCAAACATGGTGCCAGGAACGACCATGCCTTTGATATGTTCTTCTGTTTTCTTTAATAGCTCTTTAATCGGCGGCATATTAGAAAACACTTTTTTACCACCTTCACGCAAAGTGGTGTAGAGCTTGCCAGAGAGCAGGTGAGCAAGATGGTTATTCAGCGCCCCAACATTTTCAGAAATCGACATTTCGTTATCGTTGAGGATGACTAACATATCAGGAGCAACATCACCGGCATGGTTCATGGCTTCAAATGCCATACCCGCAGTAATCGCACCATCCCCAATGACACAGACGGTTTTGCGGTTTTTATCTTCTTTTTCAGCGGCAATGGCCATACCTAAACCGGCACTAATTGAGGTTGATGAGTGACCAACGCTCAATACGTCATATTCGCTTTCGTCACGCCAAGGAAAGGGATGCAAACCATTTTTTTGACGAATGGTATCAATGCGATCTCGGCGACCTGTTAAAATCTTATGGGGGTAGGCTTGATGTCCCACATCCCAGACAAGGTTATCGAAAGGAGTTTTATAGACATAATGTAATGCAACGGTGAGTTCAACGGCGCCTAAACCAGAGGCAAAGTGACCGCTAGATCGACCAACACTACTAAGTAAAAATTGCCTGAGTTCATCACACAGCTTCGGCAGGCTTTCTTTCGGCAGCAGACGTAGCTCTTCCGGTGTTTCTGCCAGCGCTAGTGTTGGATACTTAGCGATATCAATACTCATTAGGGGGCCCACGACTATTTATAATTGTTAATAAGGTAATAACGCTGGTTAATTCCAGCGTTTGAATTTAGCTATTATGCCACTTTTATTATCAATAGTATGAATAGAAAGCAGCATTGTATACTCGTTATGATCTCGATGGCAGCGTTATTGACTATGTTCACGCGTGCTGACCATAGATTTTTGTATGATCCTAGCAACTTGTTCGCTTCTCGCCTAGCCGCATCTTTAATCGTTTGAGAGTATGTAAGATTAGCTTTTACGCTCGATAATGAAATTCGCTAGGGCGACTAAAGTTTGTGTATTATAGCCTTCTGCTTCAATGGCTTTTAACGCTTCCAACGCATTATAATACAGCTCGCGAGCTTTTTCTTGAGCCGCTTCAAGTCCTAGCAAAGATGGATACGTGCTTTTCTCATGCTCAGCATCAGCGCCTTGGCGTTTGCCTGTCACTTCACTATCACCAATCACATCCAAAATATCATCTTGTACTTGGAATGCGAGGCCAATAGATTCTGCATACTTATCTAATGCAGGTAGTGCCTTATGTCCTTTTATTCCAGCGGCATAAGCACCCATACGAATAGCTGCTCGTATTAATGCACCCGTTTTGTGTTGGTGAATACGTTCAAGGGCTGCAAGATCAACACGCTTGCCTTCAGCCTCAAGGTCGAGTGCTTGACCACCACACATACCCGCTAGACCACTGGCATAAGCGAGTTCTGACAACATAGCAATTCGGTCTTTGTCAGTAACATCAGGCATTTCTGCGGAAGACAGTAGCTGGAAGGCTAATGTTTGTAGCGCATCACCCGCCAAAATGGCATTCCCTTCACCAAATTTGATATGGCAAGTGGGTTGCCCACGCCGTAGGTCATCATCATCCATAGCAGGGAGATCATCATGAATTAATGAGTAGGCGTGAATACACTCAACCGCTGCCGCTGGCGCATCAAGATTAACAGAATCGACACCCAGCATGCTTCCTACAGTATAGGTCAAAAACGGGCGTAGGCGTTTCCCCCCAAGTAGTGCACCATGTTTCATGGCAGCGGCAAGGGGTAAATCAGAGAAAGGAAGCGCATCTAAGGCATTTAGTAAATACTGGTTAACTCGCTCATACGCTTGTTGTTGCTGTATCGTGAAGCTATTAGGGTGTTGTTCGGACATAATTTATTCGGTATCTGGTGAAAAATCATCAAGAGCTTTATTTTCATCATCGCTAAGCAGGATTTGCACGCGTTGCTCAGCCTGTTGCAGGACTTTTTGCCCTTGTTTAGCGATTTGGATGCCTCGTTCAAACTCATTGAGCGCATCTTCAAGTGGTAGTGAGCCAGACTCAAGGCGAGAAACAATTTCCTCAAGTTCTTTGAGTGAGTTTTCGAAGCTAACTACAGGTACTTGCTGAGATTTTTCTTTAGCCATCTTTCTTTAACCACAAATATTTAATCATTCAATCAAAGGATTGTATTAATTGAGCAGACTAACTTAGTCTCGCGCTGGATACAATTTATTATTGGTGTTTTTAGATTCAACACACAAGATAGTGCTATAATACGCCTCTTTATTGACAATTGGTAACCTGTACGTGTGTCACTTTTAAAATACGTTCACTTGCCCCTATAACATTAACATGCTGCTATTATGAAGTTTATCATTAAGTTATTCCCAGAAATTACGATTAAAAGCCAGACCGTTAGGCTACGTTTTATTAAGATCCTTACCAGCAATATCCGTAATGTCCTGAAGCCGTTGGGCGAAGAAATCGCGGTTGTCCGTCATTGGGATAACATTGAAGTGCGTGTTAAAGGGGAAACGAAACACGACGAAATTTGTGACATGCTGACGCGCATTCCCGGTATTCACCATGTGTTAGAAGTTGAAGAAAAGCCGTTCACCAGTTTGCACCATATTTATGAGATGGTGCATGACTCTTATGCGCCTTCGCTAGAAAATAAAACTTTCTGTGTGCGCGTCAAGCGAAGAGGGAAGCATGAGTTTACTTCTATTGAGGCGGAGCGCTATATCGGTGGTGGCTTAAATCAACATATTCCTTCTGCGAAAGTGAAGCTGACAGCCCCCGATGTTACGGTGCATTTAGAGATAGAAGACGAAAACTTGATCCTCGTAAAAGCACGCTATGAAGGTATTGGTGGTTTCCCTATTGGGACGCAAGAAGATGTATTATCACTGATCTCTGGGGGCTTTGACTCTGGGGTATCAAGTTATATGTTGATGCGCCGTGGTTGCCGTGTTCATTACTGCTTCTTTAATCTAGGTGGAGCGGCTCATGAAATTGGTGTTAAACAAATTGCCCACTATCTCTGGAACCGCTTTGGTAGTTCCCATAAAGTCCGTTTTATTGCGGTTAATTTTGAGCCTGTTGTGGCAGAAATCTTAGAAAAAGTAGATGACGGACAAATGGGCGTTGTCTTGAAACGCATGATGGTCCGTGCCGCTTCAAAGGTTGCTGAACGCTATGGCGTTCAAGCGATAGTGACAGGGGAAGCATTAGGGCAGGTATCAAGTCAAACATTGACCAATTTGCGTTTGATTGATAATGCGTCTGACACTTTGGTGTTGCGTCCTCTTATCTCTCATGACAAAGAGCATATCATCAAAATTGCCCGTCAAATTGGCACAGAAGATTTTGCGAAAACCATGCCTGAATATTGTGGTGTGATTTCGAAAAGCCCTACTGTTAAAGCAGTGAAAGCGAAAATTGAAGCGGAAGAAGCCAATTTTGACTTTAGTATCTTAGATCAAGTCGTTGAGCAGTCACAAAATATTGATATTCGCCAGATAGCCCAAGAAAGCCGTGAACAAGTCATGGAAGTGGAAATGGTGAGTGAGCTTGCGCCTGAGCATGAAGTGATTTTAGATATTCGCTCTACGGACGAACACGAAGAGAAGCCATTATCCATTGAAGGGATTGAGGTTAAGCATATCCCGTTTTACCGCTTGGGTACTCAATTTGGCGATTTACCAAAAGATAAAACCTACTTGTTATATTGCGAGCGCGGGGTGATGAGCCGTTTACAAGCTCTTTATTTGCAAGAGCAGGGGTTTAATAATGTAAAAGTCTATCGCCCGTAACCGAGTCATGCCATAACTAAGATAAAGGCCGAACGGTATCATCGTATCGGCCTTTACTATTACTGCTCTAAATAATCATTAATCCCATTAGGTAAAATTAATTGAGATGCAACCTTGCCGGCGATATCGCGGCCAACCAGCAACTCAATCAATTTCAAGGCGAAATCAAAGGTTGTTGCTGGCCCTTGGCTCGTTAATAAGTTGACACGCTCATCAAAATAGACTCGCTTATCAACCCATTTATTTGCCGCAATTTGATTTTTCATCGTGGGATAACCTGTCATATTCCCGATTGGAAATAACTGGTGGTATTCCAATACCAAAGCAGGAGCGGCACAAATCGCGGCTACAATTTTACCATCAAGGTGCATTCTCCTCGCTTTTTCCACGACTAATGGGCTGTCGCGGAAGGTTTCGGCTCCTTTTACTCCACCGGGAAGAACAATCGCATCAAAAGGTTCATCAGCCACCTTGATAATTGGGGTATCAGCGACAATTCTGACGCCTCTAGAGGCGGTTATTTCAATAGAGCCATCGTCAGTCACACTAGCTAATGTAACCTTGATCCCTGCTCTTACTAATAAATCAGCAGTGGTTACGGTTTCGATTTCTTCACTACCATTGGCGATGCATATCAGTACGGAAGCCGTCATTTTTTTCTTCTCGCTGTTTAATAAAATGGTACAAACGATCATTCTCTGGTGTACTTAGGCCATGTGCTCTTGCTTGTTTAATGAGATAGCCTGTAATGTAGTCGATTTCGGTTCGTCGCTTATTACGAATGTCTTGTAACATTGAGGAGTAGTTACTCGCCGTACTGTGAATAATGCCATAAATATAGTCAACAAGCTGGGCTTTATCAGTATGCAGTCCTTCAATAGCCATCACTTGGCATATTTCATCAATTAGCAAATTAATTTGCTGTGAATGATTGAGTAAATCACCATTTTTACAATTATGAAGAATAGTGAGAGGATTTATCACACAGTTGACGGCAAGTTTCTTCCAACACGTCGTCAGGATCTGGTTATGCCATGCGACATCTGGAAGGGCCTCATGCAAAATATCGGCAATGGGGTAGTAATTTTCAGCCAGTGAGTTAACGGCTCCGATATGGGTTATACCATTAGCGACATGAAAAACTTGGTTATTTTCTTGCCAAGCTGCGTGGGTGGTGATGCCGGATAAAAAAGGATGGCGTAAAGTGCCTAATTCATCAAGGGTCCCCATGCCGTTATGAAGTAACAGGATCGGGCAGGCGTCTGGTATATTATGCAGTAAAGGCAGTAGCGCATCGGAGACTTGCCATGCCTTCAAACACACAATAACCAATTCACTGTTTTGTAAATGATTGAGGTTGTTGCAAGGGATCCATTCACGAAAAATACGGCCATCGGGTTCGTTGACATCAACAAATAAGTCAGATTGGGCTATGCGTAGCCAGCCTTGTATATCGTGCCCTTGCTGACTTAACGCGGCGAGCCATAATTTACCAATAGCACCACAACCGATAAGCGTTATTTTCATATTCCCCCTCTGGGTATTAGTCAGGTTCAAGCCAATAGTTATTTAATGGTCAGTTTTAACCCTTTCAAATTGCAGCTAGGTGTTAAAATCGTCATCTGATGGGTAAACACATAGCCAATGGTGCTGCGCTTGAAGCTCGACGAGTATAGATGCTTGTAAATTCATATATCAAGTATAGTGCTTTTGCTCTTAATAGAAAGAAGCTATCATGCATCACATTGATTATCAGGAGGTCATAACCATGCCATCATTTGATATTGTATCTGAAGTAGAAATGAATGAAGTGCGTAATGCGGTTGAAAATTCCGAGCGCGAATTAACCACCCGTTGGGACTTTAAAAATGTGGCGGCAAGCTTCGAACTCAATGAGAAGAGTGAATCTATCAAAGTAACGAGTGAGTCGGACTTTCAAGTTCATCAGTTGTTAGACATTTTACGTGAAAAAATGGCAAAGCGTGGCATTGATGGCGCTGTCTTGAATATTCCCGATGATGTTGTGCACAGTGGCAAAACTTACAGTGTTGAAGTGACGTTAAAGCAGGGGATTGATGCGGCAACGGCTAAAAAAATTGTTAAGTTAATTAAAGATAGCAAACTGAAAGTTCAAGCTCAGATCCAAGGTGAGCAAGTGCGAGTGACAGGCAAATCACGTGATGATTTACAATCAGTGATGGCACTTGTCCGTTCTGGCAACTTAGGCCAGCCATTCCAGTTTACTAACTTCCGTGACTAATAGGCACAACAGCCCGCTGCTGGTATTGCCGCGGGCTATTTGTATTAATCTTCACCTTTAATTATTGCTTCTAGTTGTTCTCGCGTTGTCAGTTTCCTATCCACTTTCACATAAACGCCCATTTCATCGGGAATAATGACGGCTTCTAATACACCCGGCAGCGTGGAAAGTTGAGCTTGTAACTTGTCGATATTTTTAAATCGATGAGGTAAAACAAGACGAATACTGCTGACATAAGGAGGCTGCCGCATGGTCAGACTCACGATAAACCAAATGGCTGTTAAGGCTAGCCCGCCAATAAATACGGCTGCCGCTCCATCCATATCATAGAGCCACCCACCGAGTATGCCGCCTATCGCCACACCTAAAAACTGGCTGGTGGAATAAACCCCCATTGCGGTTCCTTTATAGCCAGCGGGAGCTTCTTTACTGATCAATGAAGGGAGAATGGCTTCCATAATATTAAAGGCGACAAAAAATAGCTGTAATCCTAAAAAGATCACCCACAGATGGTTTCCCGATAACCATAAAGTGACCTCAGCTAACGCCAAGATAAAAATACATAGTAAAAACACCTGTTTCATTTTTCGGTGTTTTTCAGCATAGATAATAAAGGGAAGCACTGATACAAAGGCGATCAGCATGGTAATCAGATAAGCCTTCCAGTGATCTTTTGCCAAGTATCCCGCATGAGTCATGATTAAGGGGAAGGCAACGAAGCTCGACATAAGCAAAGTATGTAGGCTTAAAATGCCAAAGTTGAGTTTTAGCAACTGGGGGTTCGTTATGACTGTACGCAAATTCTCTTTTACGAAAGCGGATTCGCGGTTAGTCATATGCTGATGGCTATTAGGCACCACAAACAGGGTGACCACAATAGCACCGCCCGCTAGTAGGGTGATCCCCCAAAATAACCCACTTAATCCAACCCAGTGGGTGACGATTGGTCCTAGGACTAATGCGATAGCAAAAGTGATGCCAAAGCTAATCCCTAAAAAAGCCATGGCCTTGGTACGATTCTGTTCGCGGGTAAGGTCAGAAAGTAATGCCATAACGGCAGCAGAAATCGCTCCAGCACCTTGTAAGGCACGACCAATAATGATCCCCCATATGGAGTCACTAAGTGCGGCGAGTACGCTACCAATGATAAATATCATCAACCCAACTACGATTAAAGGTTTACGGCCAATTTTATCTGACATCAAGCCGAAAGGGATTTGGAAGATGGCTTGGCTTAGGCCATAAATACCAATCGCGACCCCGACCAAAAGCTCTGATGAATCTTTAAGGTGAATACCATAACTGGTTAATATGGGTAATACCATAAACATCCCTAGCATTCTTAGGGAAAAAACAGAGCCTAGCCCCCATGTCGCACGTAATTCGGAGCGGGTCATCTTGTTATCATTCATGGTAAAGCCTCGGGTATAGACGAAAAAGGTTATTCTATTGGGGAACCTAGAGGTAGGTAAATGAATATTTAATCATTATTAATAATCAATAATGATGTTATAAATGAAAACGGCAGGACTGGCCTGCCGTTGGGAGTTATTGTGTCAGAAATTATCTAACTAAAGCTATAACAGTATCGGTTGAAACTGTTGGGTCAACTGACATCATGACACTCAATGAAGTGATCGCCACAATGGAGAAGATAAACAGTTTACGAGCCCAAACACGGTCATCATTTTCGGTTTTAAACCCAGAAATTGCCATGCCAAGCCACCAAAGACTGACCGCAGCACCCACAACCAGATATTTATAACCAGCGTATCCGCTGATAGCTAACATGAGTGTGGCAACCATGAATGCCAAGATGTATAAGAAGATATGTGTCTTAGCGACAGAGATCCCTTTAATTACAGGCAAAACAGGAATATTAGCTGCTTTATAGTCTTTAAAACGGAAAATCGCGATGGCATACGAATGAGGCATTTGCCACAAGCTGAAAATCAATAACAGGATCAATGCACCTGTATCGAACTCATTTGTGACAGCGCAATAACCGATAACCGGTGGAGCTGCGCCAGATAAACTACCAATTAGCGTGCCATAGACTGATTTACGTTTCATATATAGGCTATAAATACCTACATAAACTACGAAACCAATTACCGCAAGGAGCATTGCCAGAGCATTTGCTGCTACAAGAAGTAGCAGCATGCCAGCAATACCTAATGCAGCGGCGTAAATCAGGCTAATTTTCGGGTCAATCAGCCCTTTAACTAAAGGGCGATTCTTCGTTCTTTCCATGATACGGTCGATATCACGGTCGATATAGTTGTTAAAAACACAACCAGAAGCGACGACCAGTGATACACCCAGCAAAGTCGCAATAAACAGCGGGTAATCAATCGAGCCTTTTGAGGCGAGAAGAAAACCGCCGATCACAGAAATTAGATTTCCGAAAATAATTCCTGGCTTGGTCACTTGCAGGTATTGCTTAAACATATCGGCAACTCTTTAGTCGAGCATCATATTGATGTTCAGGTTGTACATAATCCACAGAGAGCCAATGACAACGATACCGATGATTAGCATAGTGAACAGGAATGCAATCAGGTTCCAACGCTCATCTGATGATGTGTTCATGTGCAAGAAGCATACTAGATGAACGAGGATCTGTACAACAGCCATACCCACAACTGTCCAAAGGATAGTGGCTTGTGATGCTGTACCTTCCATCACCATCCAGAAAGGAATCACTGTCAATATGACTGACAGAACAAAACCAATCACGTAAGTCTTCATGCTACCGTGGCTTGCTCCAGTATGAGCATCTTTTGCGTGACTCATTTAAATTGCCCCCAGAAGATAAACAACGGTAAATACACAGATCCAAACAACATCTAAGAAGTGCCAGAATAGGCTCAGGCAGTTCAGACGCGTTTGGTTCACCTCAGTTAGGCCACGGCGTGAAACTTGGATAATCATGATGATGATCCAAACTAGACCACAAGTCACGTGGATACCGTGAGTTGCAACCAGCGTAAAGAAGCCAGACAAGAAGCCACTGCGGTCAGGACCATAGCCTTCTGCAATTAGCTCATGGAACTCATAAACTTCCATGATAACGAAGCCAAGGCCTAACAGGAAAGTGACAAACAGCCATAAGTTAACGGATGCAATTTTACCTTTATGCATGGCTAACATTGCAAAGCCGTAGGTGATACTACTGAATAACAGTAGGAAGGTTTCACCTAAAACGAATGACAGGCTGAAAATGTCTTTACCTTCAGGGCCGCCAGCAGTGCCGTCAGCCAAGACAACATAAGTTGCGAATAAACAGGCGAACAGAATCAGGTCACTCATTATGTAGAGCCAGAAACCAAATACCTTAGTTCCGCCTGCATCATGGTGCCCATGCTCTGCATGGGCCAAGTTTTGATTAGTCATTGTATTAGTTGACATCGTTCACACCTGCCTTACGTAAGTCTTCAAAGTGCTTATTCTCGATTTGCTCGATTTCGGCTACAGGTACGTAATAATCAACATCTTCGTCGAAGCTTTTTGCAATCCAAGTAACAATCATGCCAGCGAAACCAACGATTGCGAGCCACCAGATGTGCCAGATCATCGCGAAACCTAAAACCAAGCTGAATGCAGCGATGATCACGCCAGCGCCTGTATTTTTCGGCATATGAATTTCTTCATATTTAGCAGGACGCTTATGAGCGGTACCTTTTTCTTTCATATCCCACCAAGCATCGCGAGTTTGGATGTTTGGCTCGATGGCAAAGTTATAGAATGGCGGTGGAGAAGATGTTGCCCACTCCAGTGTACGGCCACCCCATGGGTCACCAGTTAGGTCACGGTTTGCATGACGGTCACGGATACTCACGATGATTTGGATAACTTGACACAGGATACCCAGCGCAATCAGTCCAGCACCACATGCAGCAACAACGAGCATCGTGTGATAAGCCGGATCAATATTTTGGCTTAAACGACGAGTCATTCCCATAAAGCCAAGGATATATAGCGGCATAAATGCTAAGAAGAAACCAGTGATCCAGAACCAGAAGGCACGGACACCCCATTTTTCATTTAGCGTAAAGCCGTAAGCTTTCGGGAACCAGTAAGTCATACCCGCGAAACAACCGAATACCACACCACCAATGATAACGTTATGGAAGTGAGCAATCAGGAATAAACTGTTGTGCAGAACGAAGTTTGCACCAGGTACTGCAAGTAGAACACCTGTCATACCACCGACAGAGAAGGTGATAATGAAGCCGACAGTCCACAGCATCGGTGATTTAAACTCAATACGACCTTGATACATGGTGAACAGCCAGTTGAAGATCTTAACCCCTGTTGGGATTGCGATAATCATCGTGGCGATACCAAAGAAGGCGTTGACGTTTGCTCCCGAGCCCATCGTAAAGAAGTGGTGCAACCAAACGATGAAGGACATAACGGTAATAACGATAGTTGCCCACACTAACGAGGTGTAGCCAAACAGACGTTTTTTGGAGAACGTTGCCGCAATTTCTGAGAAAACACCGAATACAGGTAGTACAAGGATATACACCTCTGGGTGACCCCATGCCCAAATCAGGTTGATGTACATCATCATGTTACCGCCCATATCATTAGTAAAGAAATGGGTACCTAGGTAACGGTCTAATGTCAGAAGCGTCAGTGTAACAGTCAGGATTGGGAACGCTGCTACGATAAGTACGTTCGTACAGAGTGCTGCCCAGCTAAATACTGGCATTTTCATCATCGACATACCCGGTGCACGCATGCGGATAATTGTCGCGATAAAGTTAACCCCTGTTAATAGTGTACCAATACCGGATATCTGGAGACTCCAGAGCCAATAATCGACCCCGACACCCGGGTTGTACTCCAAGCCCGAAAGCGGCGGATAAGCTAACCAACCTGTTTGTGCGAATTCACCCACCCCTAACGAGATGTTAATCAGCACAACACCGACGACGAAGAACCAGAAGCTCAGTGAGTTCAGGAATGGGAAAGCAACGTCACGCGCACCAATTTGCAGAGGAACAACAAGGTTCATCAGACCGACAACAAATGGAGTCGCCATGAAGAAAATCATGATAACGCCGTGTGCGGTAAAAATTTGGTCATAGTGGTGAGGGTTTAAGAAACCTTCTTGACCAGCAGAAGCGAGTACTTGTTGACCACGCATCATGATAGCATCCGCGAAACCACGGAATAGCATGACCATTGCGACAATGATGTACATGACACCAATTTTTTTGTGGTCAACGGATGTCAACCACTCTTTCCACAACCACTTCCATTTACCGAAGTAGGTGATCGCACCAAGAAGCGCAATACCGCCGATAATGATACAAATCAGTGTCACGACGACAATTGGCTCATGGAGCGGAATAGCATCTAGTGTTAATTTTCCGAACATGCCCTTATTCCTCAGCGCCTGTATGAGCGTTATGGCTCATATGCATAGATTGACCTGCAGTTTCATCTTTCTTGTCTGCAGGAGCGTGACCTTTATGGTGCTCATGACCAAACTTGAGAATGATGTCTTCATACAGATTTGGTTTCACGCTAGAGAAGTAGGTTACAGGAACGTTCATGCTAGGTTTGGCGACTTCATCAAACGCTTGCATGGTATCCATAGTCTTAGGTGACGCTTTCACCTTTTGTACCCACTCATCAAAACCTTGGCGATCAGGTGTTGCGATAGCATTAAACTTCATATCAGAGAAGCCATGACCACTGTAGCTTGCAGAGAAGCCTTTATAAGTACCAGGTTCATTAGCAATTAAGTGAAGCTTAGTTTGCATACCTGCCATCGCGTAGATTTGACCACCTAACGATGGAATGAAGAACGAGTTCATCACCGAATCAGACGTAATTTTGAAGTTGATTGGCACACCAGTAGGGAATGCGATTTCGTTAACTGTTGCAATGCCTTGCTCTGGATAGATGAAGATCCATTTCCAGTCAGCCGAAATAACTTCAATAGTGACAGGTTCCTGATCACTGACTAATGGCTTATAAGGGTCAAGCTCATGAGTCGTCTTCCAAGTAATAGTACCTAGAATGATGATAATGATGATAGGAACGGTCCAGCAGACTAACTCAATTTTATTTGAGTGAGCCCAGTTAGGACGGTAAGTTGCTGATTTATTGGATTCACGATATTTCATTGCAAAGATAAATGCCATGAAAATAACAGGAATCACAACAACGAGCATTAAGCCGATTGCAATAAGAATCAGCTCTTTTTGTTTGACGCCAACGGCGCCTTTAGGGTCCATCAACACCATGTCGCAACCACCTAATAATAAGGCGGCTACAACTAGCGAGATTGCCCCAATGCTTTTTTTGTAGTTCATAAGTCTCATCCACGACCCCAAATGACAAAGATTCTAATTGTCGTTTCATCAGTGGGGGCATTCTACGGTAAGGTTATGTGAGTGTAAACAATTGTAAGGTAAAGAAGCAGGATTGTTAGCTCTTTATGTTAATATGATCACATGTAAAGAGCTTATGATTAAAAAGTTAAAAGTCATGCAGATTATAGGTATATTTTGCTAAAACGAAGGTAATACTAAAATATCTTTGTCATTTTTCAAAGAAAAATATGTACAAAAGTGAGCAAAAAATGAAGAAACTGCTATGATTGTTAAATAAAATGATAGGTGAAATTACGATTTTTAATGCCGATAAGGCGGCTAGCACCACCTTACCGGCCAAAATAGCTAAGAAAAATTGTTACTTTCTTGAAAAGAAAAGAGAGTTTTTAAATTTTTCTATAAGTATTCATGTTGACTTAAGTGAGCTATTTAGAACGTATATTTTAATGTATAAATAATCGCATCTTGATAGAAATCTTCACCTAACTTGTTATCAGCGTAGCGATATTGAACACCTGCTGCTAAATTTGGTGTTGCATTCCACCAAAATGCTAATGCACCATTGACACCATCACGACCACCGTTACCGCTGCCATAACGTTTATGGCGTGCAAACTCCATTTCGTGCCAGTTAGTGATCATGAAATTCTCTTCAAACATTTTGAATCCATAACCAGCAACCCAGCCGACGACATAGCCGTTATTACCTGAATAAAACGATTGATCGACATAGTGCATTGCAATAAATGGTTTGAACCACAGGTCACCAAATGCAGTGTTGTATCCTAAGCCATACAATGTATTGACTTCATGGAAATTACCACCATATTTAGCTCCTGGCAGTGACCAAGTACCATAGACGTGTCCATATACGTTAAAGCCACTGTCACCTAAATAGAAACGTCCCGTGGTTTTGATTGTATAACGTTGGTTACGACCTGGTTCAGTACGGCGTTTATGGAATGGGTTTTCCACATCAAAGAAGCCGTATAATTCCCCCCAATTGAAGTTAGCACCACCTTCTAACTCAATGTAGGCAAAGTCTTTTTTACGAGAAGTGTATTCTGACTTAGTTTCGGTGCGGTGAGACCAGTCTAGATAGTTGACATTGATATCCGCGAAACCATTCTGATAGCCAAGAAAGCCGTCGTCTGCATTCGCTGTTCCAGCTAAAGATACGAGTGCCGCGGCGCAGAGAAGTTGTTTTTTCATAATATATTATTTTCGTTTGAGTATTAACGATATTTATTATTCAGCCGTGAGGCTGATTAGCCCTTAACGTGTGAGATATTAGGCTTTTCATTTGTAATTAAAAAATATATTTCATTGAATAAGTGATATACATCACGATATGACGCGAGAGATATCAATATTTGCTAGTCAGATCTAATTTAAAAGGTCAAGAAAAACCCGAAACAGATTTATCTTATTTCGGGATAATTACTCTAGTTATTAATTTTTTTTGATTAATTAATAGCTTTTTTAACTACTTTCTTGACTGCAAAGAAATCAAGGCATCCACCAATAATCAAACTTAATGCCCCAATCCCAACGCCGGTATTGAAGATGCTATTTTGATATTCGGGCAAGGAAAGCCAAAGTGATAGATGAGTTGTAAACAGATAGATTTTGACAGATGAGAATGAGCTGATTAAGAGCGTTATTAGCCAAATAGCAAGGATGCTAATAGCTAGCAAGAATAAGTAAACCGCGATTTTGTAGGCTTTTGCATATTGTTCACGGCGCTGGAATAGCCCAGTTGTTTGGGTATAGATAAGCGATGTGCGGCAGGCAAGTAGCAGCAAGATCCCCGGTAGAGCAACGATAATCGAGAGTAAATAAAAGATTGGCCAATCATAAGCACTCACAAGAATACTGGCAACAGGGCCGATATATACGCGTCCTACTGCGGAAAGTGCAGATAGCAAAGCAAATTGTGTGGCAGAAAGAGACTTATTACATAAGGTCATCAATAAGGCAACAAAGGCGGCGGTACCCATTCCTGAGAAAAGGTTCTCAAGGAAAATAATTGTTCCCATAGTCATGATGTTAGGTGGCGTGACTGCAAGGAACCAATAGCCGATATTAGATACGCCTTGTAATATTCCGAAAATAAAGAGCGCGTTAAATAAGCTCATTTTTTTCATCAAATAACCGCCAAATAACGCCCCAATAATGGTCGCCAGCATACCTACTGTTTTATTGACAGTGCCGACTTCACTTAAGCTAAACCCTAGCCCATGCAGTAGAAAATTGGTGTTAAGTGCCATAACAAAAGCATCGCCCATTTTATAAAACACCAGTAACAGCAGGATCAACCAAGCATTGTTACGGCTGAAAAATTCAGCTAATGGTTCATAGATAGCTTTTTTTAGTGAAGTTGGTGGTGCGCCATTATCTTCAGGCTCTTTGGCAAGCAGCGTCGCTACAACACCGATTAGCATTAACCCCGCCATGAGTAGATAGAGCTGTTTCCATGTGAGAAACGTATCTGCCATCCATAATGCTAATCCACCTGAAACTAACATACTGATGCGATACCCCATCACCGACACGGCGGCACCAAAACCTCTTTCCTCTGCACTGAGCAAATCGGTTTTATAGGCATCGAAGACAATATCTTGTGAGGCGGAGCAAAAGGCAACCATGACGGCAAGTGCTGCTAACCACCATAGGTGTTCGGATGGATTCATAAAACCCATCGCCCCTATGCTAATAATAAGTAGGATCTGTGTGGTGAGTAACCAACCTCGACGCCGACCAAAAAAAGGAGGCGTATATCTGTCCATCATGGGAGACCACAGAAACTTTAAAACATAAGCTTGACCAACAAGCGAAAAGAAACCGATTGTTTTGATATCGATGTTTTCAACTGTTAACCAAGCTTGTAATGTACCTGCGGTAAGGGCTAACGGAAGGCCGGAAACAAAACCTAATAGGATTAAAATGACTGAGTTAGGTAAAAAGGCACGGGACATAATCTTCCTATGATTGGTTATTTGTAAAATAGAGGACTTCCGTTATTGGTTGCTTATTGTAGTAATAGCACCACACTTTTAAGAGCCTATAGAAATAGGCTCTTACCGTATAATAATGAAGGGCGATTACCGAGCGTTTTGTCTAATAAACTGCGTCAATTCTTGGTCATTTGCCATATCATTAATTAAATCTGTTAACGCGATATTGATCGCTTTTTCTATTTTATCGTTACTTGCACCAAGTAATTCTTGGTTGTTGTAATTACGCGTAAAAGTACGTGATTTCGTCGAGCCGTTAGGCGCTGTCGCATTAACGGTCACACTGGTGTTTACCGTGATATTGTGACGTAGACTACCTTCAGTGACTTGGGCGTTTAATTGATTTAATTGTACGACTAAGTTAACACTCGCGGGTGACGACACCATAAAACCACGTGCTGCCATTTGTTTCTCAACCGCTTCTTGCATTAAATAGCGAGGATCACGCGAAGGTGACAAGACCACTAAACTCCCATTACGGTTGAGTTCCGTAAGTGATTTTGATGGTCGGTTATCAACGCTACTCACACTAATTGCGGTTGCATTGAGTGTCGGGTTGCGCGCAGGTAGCGTGATTTTGGGTTCGAGCGATAAAGTGTTATTGCTTGTTGCACAACCTGCTAGAAGAAATAGTGCAAAAAGTGGAAAACAAAGTTTTCTTAACATAATTTTTTCCAGTTAATCTTTCCTAATTGAGTCTGTTCCGTTATGGTGCAATCTAACGAACCCTGTTATGTTTTATAGGGTATAGTGCCATTGTGACGGATTTTCTAAAGGGTTAGACAACCATTTTAGAAAAAATTCGCCAAAGCGGGTATTTATCATATCATTGTAGAGTGATTGTCCTCTACCGTGACAAAAAAAGATAACAAAAAAAACGTAAATGTAGGTTGAAGAAAGGAGTTATTTTTATGGGGATAAATGCACCGCAGAATATGCAGTCACGTATTCAGCAAAAGTTGCATGCAGCCTTTGAACCTGCTCATCTTGAAGTGATCAATGAAAGCTATCAACACAATGTGCCTGCTGGTTCAGAAAGCCACTTTAAGGTGGTTTTAGTCAGTGAAAAATTTGAAAATAAACGTATGGTTGGCCGTCATCGCGAAATTTATGCTATTTTGGCGGACGAATTAGCAGGAAGTATCCACGCATTAGCGCTCCATACGTATACCCCGACAGAATGGGGGGAATTGGCGGATACGGCATTAAATTCACCTGCATGTCGTGGTGGTGGTAAAACAAACGGCTGATTGACTCATTCTCTGTTTTACTGTCATTGTGATGAAATGATTCACATCATTTTACGATGTTGACATTAATTTCGATGAGCATTTTTTCTCCAATTTGCGTGGAGAAGACATTTTTTAGTCGGAAAAGTCACAAATAAAGCGGATTGATCGCTTCTTTTATCAGCTTTTCTCGACTCGGAGCATCTGCATCGGTATAATGTCGCGTCTAATTTTCAGTAAGGTTTCGGGACGCTTCTGATATCAGGGATGACCGTTGTGTAAGCAACGCCCCCGGTTCTGGAAGGGAGAAGGTCGTTATGATTTAATGACCAAACTCTGGAGTAGACCGATCACTAAGATTTTTTTTGAGGTAAGAAGATGCAAGTTTCTGTTGAAACGACTCAAGGCCTTGGGCGTCGTGTAACAATCACCGTTCCTGCTGCCGATATTGAAAAAGCAGTAAACAGCGAGCTGGTTAATGTCGCGAAGAAAGTACGTGTTGATGGTTTCCGTAAAGGGAAAGTACCAATGAACATCGTTAAACAGCGTTACGGCGCGTCTGTTATGCAAGACGTTCTGGGCGATGTGATGCAACGTAACTTCATCAACGCGATCATCGAACAAAAAATCAATCCAGCAGGTGCGCCTAGCTACAAACCTGAAATGCTGGAAGATGGTAAAGATTTTGTTTACTCAGTTGAATTCGAAGTTTATCCAGAAATCGAGCTGAAAGGTCTGGAAACTATCGAAGTTGAAAAACCAGTTGTTTCTGTAAAAGATGAAGATCTGGAAAACATGCTGGAAACGCTGCGTAAGCAACAAGCTCAGTGGAAAGAAGTTTCTGAAGCGGCAACTGCGGATTCACGTATCACTATTAACTTCACTGGCTCAATCGATGGTGAAGAGTTCGAAGGCGGCAAAGCAGAAGATTTCGCACTGGTTATGGGCGAAGGTCGTATGATCCCTGGCTTTGAAGATGGCATCGTTGGTCACAAAGCAGGCGAAGAGTTTGATATCGAAGTTAACTTCCCAGAAGATTACCACGCTGAAAACCTGAAAGGTAAAGCAGCTAAGTTTGCTATCGTTCTGAAGAAAGTTGAGCAACGTGAACTGCCAGAATTCACTGAAGAGTTCATCAAGCGTTTCGGTATCGTTGATGGTACTTTAGAAGGTCTGCGTGCTGAAGTTCATAAAAATATGGAACGTGAACTGAAAAATGCAGTTCGTAACCGTATTAAAGCGCAAGTTTTAGATGGTCTAGTTAACGCAAACGAAATCGAAGTTCCTGCTGCTGTGGTTGATGGCGAAATTGACGTTCTGCGTCGTCAAGCTGCTCAACGCTTTGGTGGTAACGAGAAGCAAGCGATGGAACTGCCACGTGAACTGTTCGAAGAACAAGCAAAACGTCGCGTTGTTATCGGTCTGCTGTTAGGTGAAGTGATCAGCGCTAATGAGCTGAAAGCTGATGAAGATCGTGTTAAAGCATTGATCGAAGAAATGGCGTCAGCTTATGAAGATCCAGCAGAAGTTATCGAATACTACAGCAAAAATAATGAGCTGATGAATAGTGTTCGTAACTTAGCATTAGAAGAACAAGCGGTTGAGAAAGTTCTTGAAGTTGCGAAAGTGACTGAAAAAGAAACTAACTTCACAGAACTGATGAACCAAGTTCAAGCGGGTTAATTTCGCTTTTTCAGTTGTGCAAATAATAAACCCGTGGCATTGCGCTGCGGGTTTTTTGCCAATTAGAGTTATCACATTTCAAGTTAGGGTGAGGGTGCCTAGATAGAGGCTGAGCTTGGGGGTTATTAGCCATTTGTGCTGCCTAAGATGGCTTACTTGTCGCTTTATTACCACTCGAATTATTTAAGGTAGGCGCACCAATCGTCTTGAAAATCACATTTTCGCCCTAATTTTATTATAAGCGCTGCGGTATATTCACATAAGATAGGCTGTTTGGTTCTCGGTTATCTGAAAGAACAAATCCGTGAATCCTTACAGACTTGTGTTAAACTATTTTATAGTGGGTCTTGTTTTCTACGGCGTCATTCGCTGTGTTCATGCTCATCTCTATTAACAGCTTTTTAGTTAACTTAAAAGAAATAACGAGATGAGATAATAGTGGAAATAGGCAAGATAGAGAATTTTTAAAGACAAACTGTTTGTTTGCTGCTTAGAATGCTTAAAAGTCGAACAAACAGCAAATTTAGGCGCAAGCACCAGATAGTTTTTAATAGGAGATTTCGATGTCATATTTTGGCGGTCAGGAAAATCTAGCATCCCAAATGGCTCTAGTGCCAATGGTCATTGAGCAGACCTCTCGGGGTGAACGTTCATACGATATTTATTCACGTCTGTTAAAAGAACGTATTATCTTCCTGACAGGTCAGGTGGAAGATCATATGGCGAACTTAATTGTCGCACAGATGCTATTTCTGGAAGCGGAAAACCCAGAAAAAGATATCCAACTTTACATCAACTCCCCTGGTGGTGTGATCACCGCAGGTATGTCTATCTATGACACAATGCAATTTATTAAGCCGGATGTCAGCACAATCTGTATGGGGCAAGCTTGCTCTATGGGCTCTTTCTTGCTGGCTGCGGGGACTAAAGGCAAACGCTTCTGCTTGCCGAACTCTCGTGTGATGATCCACCAACCATTGGGCGGTTATCAAGGGCAAGCGACAGACATTCAAATTCACGCTCAGGAAATTCTGAAAGTGAAAACTCGAATGAATGAATTAATGGCATTGCACACAGGTAAATCAGTTGAAGAGATTAATCGTGATACTGAACGCGATCGTTTCTTGTCTGCAGATGAAGCCAAAGAGTATGGTTTGGTCGACCATATTTATACTAGCCGTTAATTAGCTAGGATTTATCCATACTTAATTAATATTAAAGAAATTTATTATCCTGTTTTAGGTTGTTTATCCAGCAAATAAACAGGGTAGTTTGACGATAAGTGAGGTCAACTGATGACAGAAAAACGCAAAGAGGGGTCAGGTAAGCTGTTGTACTGCTCTTTCTGCGGAAAAAGTCAGCATGAAGTCCGCAAGCTGATTGCCGGTCCGTCAGTCTATATTTGTGATGAATGTGTCGATTTATGCCTCGATATCATCCGTGAAGAGATCAAAGAGTTAGCTCCTCATCGTGAGCGTAGTGCACTGCCTACTCCCCATGAAATTAGAGAGCATCTTGATGATTACGTCATAGGTCAAGAACAAGCGAAGAAAGTACTTTCTGTTGCTGTTTATAACCATTACAAGCGTTTACGTAATGGAGATACCACTGCTGAAGGGGTAGAGCTTGGTAAAAGTAATATTTTGCTGATCGGCCCAACAGGTAGCGGTAAAACACTGTTGGCTGAGACGTTGGCTCGTTACTTGGATGTGCCATTTACGATGGCTGATGCAACCACATTAACCGAAGCGGGTTATGTGGGGGAAGATGTCGAAAATATCATCCAAAAATTACTGCAAAAATGCGACTACGATGTAGAAAAAGCTCAACGCGGTATTGTTTACATTGATGAAATTGACAAAATTTCGCGTAAATCAGATAACCCATCCATTACCCGTGATGTTTCAGGGGAAGGGGTACAGCAAGCGCTACTGAAACTCATTGAAGGAACAGTGGCGGCGGTTCCTCCACAAGGTGGTCGCAAGCATCCTCAACAAGAGTTTTTACAGGTTGATACCTCTAAAATCTTATTTATCTGTGGTGGTGCGTTTGCAGGGCTTGATAAAGTCATCGGTCAGCGTTTAAACACACGTTCAGGTATTGGTTTCGCTGCGGAAGTCAAAGGCGAATCTGACAAAATCAGTGAAGGTGAGTTGTTAACGCAAACAGAACCAGAAGATTTAATCAAATTTGGTCTGATCCCTGAGTTTATTGGTCGTTTGCCTGTTGTTGCGACATTAACTGAATTGAGTGAAGAAGCATTGATTCAGATTTTGCAGGAACCGAAGAACGCATTAACCAAGCAATATCAAGCGCTATTTAGCCTTGAAGGGACAGAGTTAGAGTTCCGTGAAGAAGCCTTAAAAGCGATTGCTAAAAAGGCAATGGCTCGTAAAACCGGGGCTCGTGGCTTACGCTCAATTGTTGAAGCCGCATTACTAAATACAATGTACGATCTGCCTTCTATGGAAGGTGTTGAAAAAGTCGTTGTTGATGAGAATGTGATTAATGAACAATCAGAGCCATTACTGATCTACAGCAAGCCTGATGCCCAAGCCTCTGGTGATAATTAGCGCCTAGGATTTAGCACCAAAAAGTTATCAGTGAAATGAGGGATCCTCCCCTCATTTCACTTTTTATCTTCAAGTACCCATTGAATGCTAAAATCTTATCCCCATATAGTTTATATTCTGAGTGTGGTTTCTTTGTTTTTAAAATAATTACTTTCTAAACAATAGTTGGAAACCCTTAAACTAGCGTAAGCTAAACGAAGAGAGAGCTTTATGAATCCTGAGCGTTCCGAACGCATAGAAATACCAGTATTGCCTCTGCGTGATGTAGTGGTGTACCCACATATGGTGATCCCACTGTTTGTTGGACGTGAAAAATCCATTCACAGTCTGGAAGCAGCGATGGATCATGACAAGCAAGTAATGCTGGTAGCCCAAAAAGAGGCCTCAACTGATGAGCCTGGGGTTAACGATTTATTTTCTGTTGGCACCGTTGCTTCAGTTATTCAAATGCTGAAATTGCCCGATGGCACAGTTAAAGTATTAGTTGAAGGTTTAAGAAGAGCACGCATAAGCAGTTTAACTGACAATGGTGAATATTTCTTAGCACAAGCTGAACTGTTACAGCCTGAATCAGTGAAACACGTTGCGGGAACTGATAACTTTTACAATGAAGCGGGTGCTAAAACGCAAGTTGCAGAGCTTCTTGATGAAAAAGAACAAGAGGTTCTTTATCGCACGATAGTCAGTCAGTTCGAAAGCTACATCAAACTGAACAAAAAAATTCCGCCTGAGGTGCTGACCTCGCTACACTCGATTGAACAAGATCAACTCGATAAACTAGCGGACACAATAGCTTCTCATATGCCATTGAAATTGGCAGATAAACAGCGCGTATTGGAGATGGCGAATGTCGCCGAGCGTGTTGAGTTCCTGATGGCCATGATGGAGTCAGAAACTGAGCTGCTGCAAGTTGAAAAACGCATCCGTAATCGTGTTAAAAAACAGATGGAAAAAAGCCAACGCGAATACTATTTGAATGAGCAAATGAAAGCGATTCAAAAAGAGCTTGGTGAAATGGATGACGCGCCAGATGAATACGAAGCGCTGAAACGTAAAATTGAAGAAGCGAAGATGCCAAAAGAGGCTCATGAAAAAGCGGAAGCTGAGTTGCAGAAGCTAAAAATGATGTCTCCGATGTCGGCTGAAGCCACCGTCGTACGTAGCTATATTGACTGGATGGTGCAGGTGCCATGGCATGCGCGCAGCAAAGTGAAAAAAGATCTTGTTAAGGCGCAAGAAGTCCTTGATAAAGACCATTATGGCTTAGAGCGCGTTAAAGAGCGTATTTTAGAGTATCTGGCAGTACAAAGTCGTGTTAGCAAAATTAAAGGGCCTATTTTATGTCTGGTAGGGCCTCCGGGGGTTGGTAAAACTTCTCTTGGGCAATCTATTGCGAAAGCGACAGGGCGGCAGTATACCCGTATGGCGTTAGGTGGTGTGCGTGACGAAGCGGAGATCCGTGGTCACCGTCGTACCTATATCGGTTCTATGCCGGGTAAATTGATCCAGAAAATGGCAAAAGTTGGGGTAAAAAACCCACTATTCCTGTTAGATGAGATCGATAAAATGTCTTCTGATATGCGTGGCGATCCAGCATCCGCATTGTTAGAGGTATTAGATCCTGAGCAAAACGTCGCCTTTAACGATCACTATTTGGAAGTGGATTACGATCTGTCAGATGTGATGTTTGTTGCTACGTCGAACTCAATGAACATCCCAGCGCCGTTACTTGACCGTATGGAAGTGATCCGTCTTTCCGGTTATACGGAAGATGAAAAGCTGAATATTGCTAAGCAACACTTATTGCCAAAACAAGTTCAGCGTAATGCCTTGAAAAAAGGTGAGCTAACCATCGATGACAGTGCATTAATCGGTATTATTCGTTATTACACGCGTGAAGCTGGTGTGCGTGGCCTCGAACGTGAAATTTCGAAATTGTGCCGTAAAGCGGTGAAAGCCTTATTGATGGATAAAAAGCTTAAACATATCGAAATTAACGCTGACAACCTAAAAGACTTTTTAGGTGTGCGCAAATTCGATTACGGGCAAGCAGATACTGAAAACCGAGTTGGTCAAGTGACAGGTCTTGCATGGACAGAAGTAGGTGGTGATTTATTAACCATTGAGACAGCTTGTGTTCCGGGCAAAGGCAAACTCACATATACCGGTTCACTCGGTGAAGTTATGCAGGAATCCATCCAAGCGGCATTAACCGTAGTACGTGCTCGAGCAGAAAAACTGGGTATCAATAGCGATTTCTATGAAAAACGCGATATCCATGTACACGTTCCGGAAGGTGCGACGCCAAAAGATGGCCCAAGTGCGGGTATTGCAATGTCAACCGCGTTGGTGTCTTGTTTAACGGGGAATCCTGTTAAAGCTGATGTAGCAATGACGGGTGAAATTACTTTAAGAGGTCTTGTTTTACCGATTGGTGGTCTGAAAGAGAAATTACTTGCGGCACACCGCGGTGGCATCAAGACAGTATTAATTCCATTTGAGAATAAACGTGACTTGGAAGAAATTCCAGAAAACGTTATTGCAGATTTGGAAATTCATCCGGTTAAAACAATTGAAGAGGTACTCTCTTTAGCACTAGCGAACCCACCATTTGGTGCGGAAATCGTAAAAAATAAGTCAAAAAGAGTGAGCTGAATCAAGAAGTTTACATAAAAATGAGACTGACAGCTAATTTAGGGGTTGTCAGTCTTTTTTTTCGTCGCTAATTTAACGATGATTCTGATAATTATTTGGATGTAATCTGTTCTCTTGCCATTGGCATTCAGGATTGATATAACGGCTGCATCATTAATTAGCTTAATAGCCTAATTAAGATCATAGTCAAAACTAATATGGGGATGATAAGAGTGAATAAGTCTCAACTGATTGATCAAATCGCTTCTGAAGCGAACATTTCTAAAGCTGCAGCTGGTCGCGTTGTTGATGCGTTTGTTGCATCTGTAACGACTTCACTAAGCAAAGGTGACGATGTTGCTTTAGTTGGCTTTGGTACATTCACTGTTCGTGAGCGTGCCGCTCGTACAGGACGTAACCCACAAACAGGTAAAGAGATTAAGATCGCTGCGGCGAAAGTACCTGCTTTCCGTCCGGGCAAAGGTTTAAAAGACGCGGTTAATAGCTAATTCAGTTTTCTTTTGGTTTTGTTTTATTTTTTCTAAAACACACACTGACTGAATAATATTAATCAGCTAATATAGAGGCGCATCATGGAAATGGTGCGCTTTTTTTTCAATCTGGGTTAAGATTAGCGTATTATTAGGAAATTGAATTTAACAAGCGGAGTTAAGCCTTTTTATGATGGACAATCTACGCACGAAAGCGAACAGTCCTTTTATCAAAGTGCTACTGGCTATTATTATCCTGTCATTCGTGCTGACAGGGGTTGCTGGTTACATGATTGGCGGTTCAAGTAATGATGCTGCTAAAGTTAATGGACAGTCAATTAGCAGGGAGCAATTCCAAACGGCTTTCTCGCAAGAGCGTCAGTCTTTACAAGATTCCTTGGGTGATAAGTTCTCTGAAATTGCTGGCAATGAAGAGAGCATGAAATTTTTGCGTAATCAGGTTTTAAATAACTTGATTAACAGTACGTTAATGGCTGAGTATGCTAATGAATTAAACTTATCTGCCAGTGATCAGCAGGTAAAGGATGCAATTTTTGAAATGCCAGTATTCCAAACTAATGGAAAATTTGATGGCGATAAGTATCGTCAGATATTGGCAGCAAATAACTACAGTGCTGATAACTTAGCGGAACAAGTCCGTGCTAATTTAATTCTTTCTCAGCTTTCTGATTCATTTATTAAAACCGATTTTGCGCTACCTTCAGAAGTGAAAACATATGCAGAGCTTGTTTTACAAGAGCGCGAAATTCGTGTAGCGACCCTTTCGTTAGCCGATGAACAAGCAAAGCAGACGGCGACTGAAGATGAAATTAAAGCTTACTATAATGCGAATCAGGATAGCTTTATTGCTCCTGAGAAAGTGCAAGTTAGCTATGTAGAAATAGACGCGGCAGCTTTATCTCCACAATCAGTCACTGATGAAGAGGTAAAAACGTATTATGAGCAAAACCTAAAAAACTACACTCAAGCTGAGCAAAAGCACTACAGCATGATCCAAGTGGCGTCAGAGAAAGAAGCTAACGCTATCATTGATGAGCTAAAAGCCGGTGCTGATTTTGTGGCGTTAGCGACTGAGAAATCAACCGATAAGCTTAGTGCGGGTAATAAAGGTATCATTGGTTGGATGGAAGAAGCCTCGACGCCCTCTGAAATCGTTAACGCTAACTTAACGGAAAAAGGGCAAATCTCTACACCTATTAAGTCAGATTCAAATTTTGTGATTTTCCGTTTGGATGATATCAAACCTGAAAGTATTAAGCCTTTCGACTCGGTGAAGGATGAGATTAAAAATAAACTGATTCAGGACAAAAATAGTAAGCAGTTTTATGACTTACAGCAGAAAGTCAGTGAAGCGGCCACAAATGATAATGAGTCACTTGCTTCAGTTGAAGAAGTATCAGGTTTAAAAGTGGTGGCAACGGATTGGTTTGATAAAAATAATCCGCCAGCAGCGCTTAATTACCCTAAAGTGATCAACGAAATATTCAGTGAACGTTTAGTGGATCAAAATGGTTCTACGGGGATTAACTCAGATGTTATCGACGTTCAAGGTGACCGTGCATTTGTTGTCCGTGTATCACAATATGCACCGGAGCAAACTCAACCATTAGAAGCTGTTAAATCTCAAGTTGAAACACTCGTTAAGCGCCAGAAAGCGAATGCAGCATTAAAAGCTGAAGGCGAGAAATTAGTTGCAGCCTTGAAAGAAGGTAAAGGCGATACTGCGAATATTCAGTTTTCTGCACCTGAAAAGGTTTCACGCTTGATGCCTCAAACGCCAGTTATTGGCGCGGCAATGGCAATGGCGAAACCTGCTGACGGCAAAGCAACTTATACAACAGTGCGTGATGAAAAAGATAATTTAGTCATTATTCAACTTGATAAAGTGATCCCAGGCAAAGCTTCAGATAAAGAGCTTGAGCAGTTAACCGCAAACTACCGTGGTATGATGGGAATGGCGGTAAATGAAGCTTTGATTCAGAACTTACGTAATAACGCCAAAATTGAAGTGATTAATTTAGACTAAATTGCGAAGCCGCTCGTAATTCTAAGTGCAACAAAAATAAGTTGAGGCCACCTTTGGGTGGCCTTTCTCATTTCTATCATCACAAAAAAGCTTTTGCATAATAAATTTGGCATTGTGGCATCTCAATTTAAACAGGAGAACATCAATGACATGGATGAAATTTATAAAGCAATCATTAGGCAGCGCTGCCGTTATTCTGACGATATTAATGTGCTCACAATCGGCGCTAGCAAAAAAAGCAGAAGCTGATAAGCCAGTGGCAGCGGTGGTTAGTAAAAAGACTAAGGAGGAAAAACCATCGGAGAATTTGAAAGAGACAAATCAAGTGAACATCAACCAAGCGAGTGCCGAAGAGTTAGCGAAAAAGCTTCATGGAATTGGCATACAAAAAGCGAAAGCTATTGTTGAGTATAGGGAGAAATATGGCGCATTTAATACTCTTGAAAATATTTTGGAAGTACGTGGAATAGGGCCTGCATTTTTAGAGAAAAACAGAGGCAAGCTAGCGCTATAGTGAGCTGTGTGCCCACCTTGTTGTGGGCACTTAATCTTATTTGTGGTGAATACCAATATTATAGTGTGATCTAAGACGATCCTATTATTGTAATACTTGCCTTGGTACATAAAAAACGCGATCAGCATCGAAGAAAATAGAACATTTCAGCAAATAGCATGATTGTTTGTTATATTTTTGTAACGAATAGCAACTGGTCGGAGTAGTTATGGCAACGCAAATTAAAGTACGTGGTTATCATATTGATGTTTTCCAACATGTGAACAACGCACGTTATCTGGAGTTTTATGAATCAGATAGATGGGCCTGTATGGATGAGCACAATTTTCTGGGCTGGGCACTAAAAAGCCAGCTTGCCATGGTGGCGGTTAATATCAATGTGAACTATTTTCATGGTGCCATACTTGGCGATGAGCTAACAGTGACGACGCGTATTGAAAAAATTGGTACTAAAAGTGCGTTGTGCTATCAGCAAATAACACGCGAAAGGCAAGGTAAGAGAGAAGTGGTATCAGATGCAAAGGTGACTTTTGTCTTTATTGATTTAGCGCTGAATAAATCCATTAAGATTGAAGGGGAACTGCGCGAAAAACTTGAGTTATTATCCAAAAGCAGTACTGAAGATTTTATTGCCGCTTAATCATTAACACCGGAAAGTTGCTAACTCTCCGGTGTGGTTAGCAAGCAAAGTACTAAGCGAGATTAGCGAGTTTTTTTAGAGAAGCTAACACCGACTCTTTATGGCTTAAATAATAGTCCAAGCCTTTACTGCGAAGGTGGCATGCAGCACACTCCCCACAACCGTCACCTTGTATACCATTATAACAAGTCAACGTTTGCTCACGTATGGTTTCTAAATGCCCATAATAGTCTGCAAGTGCCCATGTTTGTGCTTTATCGAGCCACATTAAAGGCGTTTCAAAGCGGATATCTTTTGCTAGCCCAAGGTTTACGGCATGGTTAAGTGCTTTAACAAATTCGTCTCGGCAATCAGGGTAGCCTGAAAAATCGGTTTCACATACGCCTGTGATAACCGCCTCTGCTTGGACTTGGTAAGCGTAGATGGCTGCAAGCGTTAAAAAGAGAATGTTTCTACCCGGAACAAAAGTGCTAGGTAGCCCATTAGCTGTACTTTCGTTATAGTCGGGTACAGGGATATTGTCGCGGGTCAAACTGCTTACGGCTAACTCATTGAGTAGGTTTACATCAAGGATTTTATGCGCGGCTGCACCCAGTGAATGGCTTAGCTTTTGAGCCACTTCAATTTCAAGCCGATGACGTTGTCCATAATCAAAGGTGACACAATGGACTTCATCATACATTTTTAAAGCTTGAATGAGACAAGTCGTCGAGTCTTGACCACCACTGAAGACAACAACAGCACGTTTCATAAACACTTCTCCTACTCAAAAATATAAATACTTAACTGATGGGTCATGGTAATGATGCTAGCGTGTGATGAACAGGGAAATTTTTGTCTTTTTGTGGTTATTGATGAATTATTTATGCTGTCGTAAATCTATTTAGGTAAAATCATTCTATTATATAAAGTCGACAGTGATATTTTTTTATAAATAAAAAGAGAATACCTATGTTAGATAAGATAGATAAAAAGTTGCTTCGCTTGTTGCAAAATGACAGTAGTCTATCTTTAAATGCACTTGCAGAGGCCGTTAACTTGACGTCGACTCCTTGTTGGAAAAGGTTGAAACGCTTGGAGGATGAAGGGTACATTCGCCACCGAGTGACCTTGCTTGATGGGGAAAAATTAGGTCTCGGTCTAACGGTTATTGTTATGATCAAAACGCAACACCATAACAGCGAGTGGTATGAACAATTTGTCTCTTTTGTTAGCCAACTCCCTGAAGTCCTTATGTTTTACCGTATGGCAGGAGAGTATGATTATCTGATGCAAGTCGAAGTCAAAGATATGAAATCCTACGATCTATTTTATAAGAAACTGGTTAATGGCGTTCATGGTCTGATTGATGTAACCTCTAGTTTTGCAATGGAAAAAATCAAGTATACGACAGTGCTACCTATTCCTGATTAGTGTTGTTAGTTCTGCTTTTCTCAATTGTTTTGCATCGTTAGGATGCCACATAATGGCAAATATTAAATCTTATTCAAGGCAGTAACTCAGTGCGATTATTTTCACAATTAAGCTGGTATTTTCTTAGTGAATGGCGGCGCTATGTTGGCGCGGTTTGCTTTCTCATTATTATTGCTATTTTACAGCTTGTTCCTCCACGGCTTGTGGGCGTTGTTGTTGATGGTATTAGCAACCAGACGATGGCTACGAGCCAGCTAGTATCTTATGTCGCCTTGATGTTATTTATCGCTGTCGTTGTGTATGGGCTGCGCTATGTGTGGCGGATTTGGTTATTCGGAGCATCCTATAAGTTAGCCGTACAATTGCGACAAAAATTCTATCGCCAATTAAGCCTACAAAATCAGTCTTTCTATCTACGCTATCGAACGGGGGATTTAATAGCGCGTACAACCAATGATGTTGACCGCGTTGTTTTTGCAGCGGGGGAAGGGGTACTGACGTTTGTTGATTCCTTAGTCATGGGATGTGCGGTATTGATCATGATGAGCGTGGAGATCAGTTGGCAGTTAACGTTATTAGCATTAATTCCTATGCCAATTATGGCACTAGTTATTAAACGCTATGGCGACCAATTACATCATCGTTTCAAACATGCCCAAGGCGCATTTTCATCCCTAAATAATCATGCTCAAGAGAGTTTAACCAGTATTCGCATGATTAAAGCTTTTGGTCTTGAAGATCACCAATCAAACCAATTTGAGCAGGTTGCGACAGAAGCAGGGCGGCGTAATATGCATGTTGCCAGAGTTGATGCACGCTTTGACCCAACCATTTTTATCGCTATCGGTATGGCTAACTTGCTTGCTATTGGCGGTGGCAGTTGGATGGTATTACAAGGAACATTGACGCTCGGTGAACTGACTAGCTTTGTGATGTACTTGGGGCTAATGATTTGGCCTATGCTGGCATTGGCATGGATGTTTAATATCGTAGAGCGTGGTAGTGCTGCATATATTCGTATCCGAAGTTTACTTGATGAGCCGCTCGATATTGAAGATGGGCATCAATCACTGGGTGCTGAAAAAGGGGCATTGAGCGCGAGAATTAAAACGTTTAGCTACCCTGAAACAGATAGAGTCGCACTCCACGACATTCAATTTGACCTCAAACCGGGGCAATTTTTAGGACTATGTGGCCCGACAGGTTCAGGGAAATCAACACTTATTACGCTGATCCAACGCCAATTCGATGTTACTGAAGGCGCGATTTCTTATCAGGGGAAACCGTTACCTGAGATTCGGTTAGATGAGTGGCGAGGTCGTTTAGCCGTTGTTAACCAATCACCTTTTTTATTCTCTGATACGATTGCAGGGAATATCGCATTAGGCAACCCACAAGCCACAGTAGAGCAGATTGAGGAAGCTGCGCGTATTGCTTGCGTACATGATGATATTTTGAGGTTACCTGAAGGCTACCAAACCCAAGTGGGTGAGCGTGGCGTAATGTTGTCTGGTGGGCAAAAACAGCGAATTTCTATTGCGCGCGCTATTTTGCAAAATGCCGAAATTTTAATTTTAGATGATGCGTTATCGGCGGTGGATGGGCAGACTGAATTTACTATTTTACAAAATTTAAGTCGCTGGCGAGAGGGTAAAACATTAATCATTAGTGCACACCGCCTATCTGCGTTAGTCGACGCTGATAATATTCTCGTGTTATCCCAAGGAAGCATTGCGGCGGAAGGTATTCACTCAACGTTATCAGTCCAACCTGGATGGTATAAAGATATGTACCATTATCAACAAATCGAAGCCACTTTGGATGGTGATTTATGAGTCAGAAAAAACCATTGTGGCCAGCGTTAAAACGCTTACTTAGCTATGGCAAAGTTCACCGCGGTACAATGTCGGTTGCCATTGTTATGCTATGGGTCGCTGCTGCGGCTGAAGTCAGTGGGCCTTTGCTGATTAGTTATTTTATTGACAACATGGTGGCTAAGAAACAGATCATCATGCCGTTAACCTTATATTTAGCGGTTGGTTTTGTGTTATTACAGATTGCTGCTGCACTCTTACATTATTATCAAACGATCTTATTTAACAAAGCGGCTGTTGGCGTGGTTCAGGCTTTACGTACCGACGTAATGAACTCAGCATTAAGACAACCATTAAGTGCGTTTGATAAACAACCTGTAGGTCAAATCATTTCCCGTGTTACTAATGATACCGAAGTTATTAAAGACCTATTTGTGATGGTTGTGCCGACAGTCTTCCGTAGTTTAGCGCTAATTTGTGCGATGCTTATCGCGATGTTTACCCTTGAATGGCGCATGGCTTTAGTGGCAGTCATGATTTTTCCAGCCGTGATGGTGGTGATGCTCGTGTATCAACGGCTAAGTACTCCGATTGTGCGCCGCGTTCGTTCTTATCTTGCTGAAATAAATAATGGCTTTAATGAAGTGATCAATGGCATGACAGTGATCCAGCAATTTCGCCAACAAGCTCGGTTTGGCGAGAAAATGTTAGAGGCTAGTCAAGATCACTACCTTGCACGCATGAAGGCATTAAAACTGGATGGGTTATTACTTCGACCTCTGCTTAGCTTGATCTCGGCATCGGTGCTTTGTGGGTTACTGTTATTGTTTGGATTTGATGGTACGAGCACAATTGGTGTTGGGGTTTTATATGCTTTTATCAACTATCTTGGACGTTTAAATGAGCCTCTCATCGAATTGACCTCTCAACAATCTATGTTGCAACAAGCGGTCGTTTCAGGTGAGCGAGTGTTTGAATTAATGGATAGTCCGAAACAAGCTTATGGCAATAATATACAGCCATTACAAAGTGGTGCTATTGATATTCAGGGGTTATCTTTTGCGTATCGTGATGACAAAAAAGTGTTAACGGATATCAATCTTCATATTCCTGAAAATAGCTTTGTTGCTTTAGTTGGTCACACGGGAAGTGGGAAAAGTACCATCGCAAACCTGATTATGGGCTATTACCCTTGGCAGCAAGGGGAGATCCTACTTGATGGACGTTCCTTACACACACTTTCACATCAAGTTTTACGTAATGGGATCGCGATGGTGCAACAGGATCCTGTCGTTCTAGCGGCATCTTTCTTTGATAATGTCGCGTTAGGGCGTGAGATAACCCAAGAAAAAGTTTGGCAGGTTCTCGATGTTGTACAGTTAGCTGAGCATGTCCGATCACTGCCAGAAGGATTAGATTCGCTACTAGGAGAACAGGGGAATACGCTTTCTGTCGGGCAAAGGCAACTACTCGCGATGGCTCGGGTCTTAGTTGCAACACCCAAAATATTAATTCTGGATGAGGCGACAGCCAATATCGATTCAGGTACAGAACAGGCTATTCAAAAAGCACTGCGTATAATCCGCCAAACGACTACACTTGTGGTTATTGCACACCGATTATCCACAATTGTCGATGCCGATCAGGTTGTTGTGCTTCATCGTGGTGCAATTGTTGAAAAAGGTAGTCATACACAGCTACTGCAACAAAAAGGGCGTTATTATCAAATGTATCAGCTTCAACAGGTCGGTGAATCGTTGAATTTGCATGATGATATGGAGCCTGAAGCGTTATTGAATTAGCCTGTTTGCACATTTTTAACGCATCGTCAAAAGGCCACTCGGATGAGTGGCCTTTTCTTTTGCGATGACTATTTGAATTATAAGCATAATTAATTTTGGCATGCTATTTGCTGTTAGTGTAGTTGCAGCCAATGATGATGTTGTCGTACGTCTTTAGCTGGATAGGTAGGGGATCATATTATCCGGAGGGAAAATGAAATATATCATCGCAATTATTAAGCCTTTTAAGTTAGATGAGGTCAGAGAGGCTCTTTCAGATATAGGGATACAAGGCCTTACGATGACTGAAGTGCGTGGTTTTGGGCGGCAAAAAGGACATTCTGAATTATATCGTGGTGCAGAATATACCGTCGACTTCTTACCAAAAGTGCGTCTAGAAATTGCTGTTTCCGATGAATTTGCCGATCTCGTTATTGAGTCAATAGAAAAAGCAGCCAATACAGGGCAAGTAGGTGATGGGAAAATATTTGTATTAGAGCTTGAGCAAGCCATACGTATCCGTACTGGCGAGAAACAAGATGAAGCACTATAGGAGAGTAGCGATGAGTAAACTGTTTCAACGTTTGTGTTGGCTATTTATAGCAAGTTTTCCTGCAAGAGTGTTTGCATCTGATGACGGTGTCGATAAAGCAGATAACGCATTTATGATGGTTTGCACTGCATTAGTCCTATTCATGATCGTTCCGGGTATTGCTTTATTTTATGGCGGGTTACTGAGAAGCAAAAATGTCCTCGCACTGATGGCGCAAACTATGGTTATTTTTGCACTTGTTTCAGTGATTTGGGTCATCTATGGTTACAGTATTTCATTTAGTGAGGGTAATAGCTTTTTTGGGGGATTAAGCCAATTTATGCTCAAGGGTATCAATATTGACAGCTTATCTGCCACCATCCCTCAATTTATTCATGTCGCATTCCAAGGTGCTTTCGCTTGTTTGACGGTTGCGCTGGTGGTTGGTGCGTTAGGCGAACGAGTTAAATTTTCTGCAATACTGATATTTACTGTCATTTGGACAACCTTTGCTTATTTGCCTATTGCTCATATGGTGTGGGGAGGAGGACTCCTTGCCCAAGATGGTGCTTTGGACTTTGCTGGAGGCACTGTCGTTCATATTAATGCCGCTGTTGCTGGGCTTGTTGGTGCTTACTTACTTGGAAAGCGAACAGGGTTGGGTAAAGAAGTCATAAAGCCTCACAACTTGCCGATGGTGTTTATGGGTACCGCAATCTTATTTATCGGTTGGTTTGGTTTTAATGCGGGGTCAGCGGGAAGTGCGAATTCCGTCGCGGCCTTGGCATTTATTAATACGGTGGTAGCGGCATCCGGAGCAATACTTTCATGGGTACTTGCTGAATGGATATTTAGGGATAAGCCCTCATTGTTAGGTGCCTGCTCAGGGTGCTTAGCGGGGTTGGTTGGTGTTACACCCGCAGCAGGAACGGTTGGAGTTGCAGGAGCATTAATTATCGGCCTACTTTCAGGTATTGCTGGGTTATGGGGGGTTGTGGTTTTAAAACGTTGGTTAAAAGTTGATGATGTTTGTGATGTCTTTGGTGTTCATGGTGTTTGCGGGGTGGTTGGGTGTTTACTCACGGGTGTGTTTACTTCGGCGGCTCTCGGGGGGATGGGGTATGCAGAAGGTATAACAATGATAAAACAAGTTGGCATTCAGGCATTTAGCATACTTATTTGTGTTGTTTGGACCTCAATTGTTGCCTACCTTGCATTTTTAATCGCAGATAAGACAACAGGCTTACGTGTTGATGTTGAACAGGAGCGAGAAGGGCTTGATATCACTTATCATGGAGAGAGTGCCTATAATTGATCGAAGCCAAAAAGTGAGTTGGTACTAACATACAAGGAAGTTTATCAAACTAAAGCTGTTCAACACCTACATCTCAATATCTTGATAAACATAATGATAGATGAGTGCGGTTACAATATCCCAAACTAAAGCGAAAATAGTGAATGACCCCCAATAATTGGATAAGCCATTACTGGGGGCGTTTTTTAACTCACAAAATAGTTAGTGAGTACTCGCACTAATTAGCTATAGTTGACTTAGCGAGGCCTTCTTTTACGGATCACCCCTTCTTGAACCGCTGTTGCCACTAAGACCCCTTGTCGGTCATAAATTTGCCCTTTAACAAAGCCTCGTCCTCCAGAAGCGGAAGGGCTTTCAATGGCATAGAGTAACCAATCATCAATTTTAAATGGTCGGTGATACCACATTGAGTGATCGATTGTTGCGACTTGCAAATCTCTCTCCATAAACCCACGGCCATGTGGCTGTAGGGTTGCAGGTAAAAAATTATAGTCAGACGCATAGCCTAATAAGTAGTTGTGTAATGAGGGAATATCAGGCAATTGGCCTTTGGCTTTAAACCAAATATAACGAAAAGGCTCTTGCGGTGGGTTATTAAATGGGCTGTAAAATTGAATAGGCCGAAACTCAAAAGGATTTGGGCGCAAAGCATACTTTTTGACCGACTCGGGTAATTGGGTTGCCAAACGTTGAATGATTTCATCCTGTGATGCCAGTGTCTCTGGTAAAGGAACATCTGGCATGAGGTTCTGGTGATTAAACCCCTCTTCTTGTGCTTGGAAAGAGGCCGTCATAAAAAAGATGGGCTTGCCATGTTGTATTGCGCTGATGCGTCGTGTACTAAAGCTGCCACCATCTCTTAATATTTCGACATCATAGACAATAGGGCGTTGGCTATCACCAGGGCGCAAGAAATAGCTATGGAATGAATTTATTACGCGACCTTCGGGGATAGTCTGTTCCGCTGCGTACATGGCTTGACCAACAACTTGCCCCCCAAATACTTGAGGTAATCCAAGATCTTCACTTTGACCTCGATAAATACCCTCTTCGATTTTTTCCAGCTCCAATAGGCTGATTAAATTTTGCAATTCTGGGCTCATAGCAACCTTGAAAGTTGATTAATATTTATCAGATGCGGGTATTTTCCCATTAATACATAAAAATAGGTAGAGCGTTTTTTGTCTTATCGCTTTTATATATCAATAGCAGAAAGCATGGCTGGCTATGATTTTAAATAGGCGATGACTACCGTTTAGGCCGCTATGTTCAACAGTTGATTACATTTTGATGTTGTTTGTTACATTTTGAAAGAATATTTTGTTGGTGAGTATTTTTTAGCTATAATCAATTCGCCTTCAGTAAAAATCACACTCTGATTAGTATAAAAATACTTAACAACAAATTGTTTTTTGGACATTTATTATGAAACTACACCTATGCATAATTGGCTTTGTTCTGCCTGCTTTTTTGGTCGGTTGTGAAGGTAATAATAATAATGTAAAAGAGACGAAGGTTAACAATCACAGCCATAATGCAAAGCAGCATTTAGACACTGACGTCATTAGAGGGCAAGTTGTCATTCCGCAGCAGGTCAAATTGCCTCAGAATGCCGTGATTACAGTAACCTTAGCGGATATTTCAATCGCGGAACTACCTGCGTTGATCTTATCACAAAAATATTATGAGACTTTAGGCAAACAGTCTCCTTTTCCTTTTGAATTAAGCTATCAAAAGAATGAAGTACGCCCAGATGCCCATCTTGCGATGAGAGCGACAGTATCTGTTGATGGTAATATCTTGCTGATTTCCAAAGTAGAAAATCTCTCTACTAGTGATGATACGAGCAAAGAAATTAGGTTAGTTATTGAACCCACCAGTTGATTATTTTTTAATAAATATCATTAATTACGTATTTTGTGCAAGAAATCAGCACTTGGCAGTAGTTTTCTTGCTATTTTAGTTGTCATCAAGCATAATGCCTCCTGCTTTTTAGGAAGCAATCTATGGGGGCTCTGTTGGTTCTCCCGCAACACTAACTTGTTAATTTGGTCAGGTCTGGAAAGAAGCAGCCACAGCAGGAGATGTGTGTGCCGGGATGTCGCTGGCAGGGCCCCCACCCAATTATGAGTTAAGTAACCTATCTGTTTATTTCCCCCCTCTTTCATCTTATAACTTAAGCTAATATTCATTGGCAGATAAAATAGCAAAATCGTAAATTTGAAATGAGTATTATTAATTTTAATGCTATTTTTATAAGATAAAGCGACGATTATTTGTAAGGTTTTATAAATTCTTTATGAATAAGCGTAGCGCTATTGAGAAGTTGTCTAATTATGAATATCCAAAGCTTAATTGGATAAAATACGAGCACGATGGATACATTGTTTACAATGTATAATAATAGAATGAAAGACAATATACACATTAAGCCGATAAAATGAATTATCGGCTATAACCAGTTATTATCTGTGCATATTAATAAGTAGTTACCTAACAAATTTCCAAACCGATGCAGGGATTTTGTCATAAAGTTTATTCATAGTGAGTTCTGCAAGGCGATGGTCAGCAGCTGAATAGAACAATTCTAACTCATCTTCAGAAAGCTCATACTTATTTTTCTCAATAACACGCTCAAGTGTATCGATGGTTGTGCATTTTCTTAAACGCATCAGATAATCAGTTTTGGTCATAATACCCTTTCTTTTATTGATAATTAAAAAAGCTTTATAACATGCTATGTTATAGTTTATATAGCGACGAATAATATCTTTATGTTTTGCTTGCAGGGCACTTTAAATCATCATCAAGTACGGAAACTAGATTTTGATTCATGCTCTGCCAGTCAATAATTTCACTTAGAGTTATTACAGGGCTTCCGAATAAATCATAAGTCTCATCAAGATACTCTTCAACTAATGATATAACGAGATTCTCTTTGGGATATTTTATCTTAAATTGCCACACGAAGGCTGCAATATGTTCAATGAGTTCATTAAGTCTAGCACTTTGTGGTGAACTTAAATCATTGACCCAGTGTGTATTAGTTTTCTGTAAGCTTAACATTGCTTCTCGATTCAAACTGTTACACAAGTATTTTAACTCAGATATATCATAATTTTTGGGTGAATATTCATCCATAATCACCTCCGCAGGCGAGACTAACCTTTGCTATGTGTATTTCTATATCTAAATAATCTAGTACAAACTAAATAAAACACCTTGGTTATTAACATAAGCATTTACTAATCAACGCATTAGGTTATATATACTTTGTAACAAAGTAGGTGTAATTTTTAGAATTATCAATAATTATATCAGTAATATTCAAATACGGGCTAGCAGCGCTAACAGTTTTCGCTGTGCTAATAATATAGCACTTTTATTACATAAGTCACCACCTGACCGCGGTTTTTTTTCAAAAATAAAGCAGGATAAAGGACTTATAGTGCTATTTATATCAATTAAGCGCAGTTTTAAAGGAGTTTTATATCCAATTAGAGATACTTTTCGTTTGTTTACAAAAAATAACGATGATTTTAACTTAAAAACGATATGCAAAATAATTTGAAGAGGTTTTTTTAACAAAATAGAGAAAAGATTAACGGTAATTGAATATGATACCAATATTGATAAGCATAATTAATTTTTAATACCAAATAAGTAATACCTACCGATTAATCGGTAGGTACATGACAGAGACTTATTTTATAAGTAGAGGTTCAATGTGACACCAGGTTTTAGATCTGCCATTTTGACACCTGAATTCCAACTCATTAAATCATTGAGTTTGATCCCATGCCTTTTGGCTATGCTGTAATAAGAGTCACCTTTCTTCACTCTATAAGTTTTGGTTTTACGACTATTGGCAGTAGGGGCTGAACCTTTTATCTTAAGGGTTTGGCCCGGATAGATAGTGGCCGTTTTCATTCCATTAAGCCGCTTTATCTCTTTACTTGTCGTATTGAATTTTTTGGCAATACTTGCAACCGATTCCCCTTTAGCCACTTTATAAGTGAAATTATTGGCGGGTTGGGTTGATCTCTGATGCTGATTTTTAGCCACGGCGAGACGGATATTATCTAAAACAGCTTGGTCAGAAAGTGATACTTTTAATTGCTCCGCTTTTGCTGTCGGTAACATAATATAATGTGGGCCATTAGGTGATGTTACACCACGCTTATAGCCAGAATTATAAATTTTCAGCGACTCTTCCGAAATACCTGTTAGCTCGGCAGCTTGGGTTAATGTAATTTGCTGCCCAACATCGACTTGAGTTAACGCTCTATTTCGGTTACTACGCGGTAATTTAATTTGATATTTTTCAGGTGCTCTTAATATTTGGCTAAGCGCTAATATTTTAGGCACATATTGTTTTGTTTCTTTAGGTAAAGATAACGACCAGAAATCAGTTGGCAACCCAGCTTCTTCATTCTTCTTAATCGCATTCAGTACACAGCCTTCACCGCAGTTATAAGCGGCTAAGGTTAATTCCCAATCATGTCCAAACATGATATTTAAATTTTCGAGCAAATCAAAAGCAGCCTTAGTCGATGTGACTAAGTCACGGCGCTCATCGACCCATTGATCTTGTTTTAAGCCATAAGAGCGTGCGGTGATAGGAACAATTTGCCACAATCCTGCCGCCTGTGCAGGTGAGGTTGCTTTTGGATTGAATGAACTTTCTATGATTGGAATCAGGGCCAATTCCATGGGTAAGTTACGATTATCGATTTCGTCCACGATCCAGTACATATAAGGTTCGGCCCTTAATGTGACGTCGTAGAGAAAACTTTGTTTTGTATAGTAATTACTTGCCTGTTCCCTGATGATAGCATTATCAGGTATATCCATCTTCAGCTCATCACTGATATAACCCCAAAGGTCGTTATCTACCGTTGAGATTTGTCTGCTTGCTGCCTGATTATGTGGAGCAACGGTTTCTATAGTGTGGTTTGCTGAAGACCTGTTCTGCTTGGTTTGTTGAGGCGAAGATTGGCATCCGGCCAGCAGAACAATGGCGATAATAGTCGCTATTGTCTTCATTGTGTCTTGGTTCTTTGTTGTATGTGTAAAAGTCGAACAATAATACTTATCCGACACAAAGAAGACAATAATTAAACGTTAATAATGATCTTTTAATTGACGTAGAACGGTAAAAACAGCTCTAAGTGGTGGGTTAGCTTGATTTATATTTAATTTTCTTTGCAATTGTGCATTATCACACTGTAAAAAAATATTCACTTTTCGTTCTGTTTTTAGCGTGGTAGGTACAGTTGGTTGATTTTTGTTTCGCTTAGCGGCAACCTCTTCTTGATATTGGCTAATTTGCGTGTTTTCAGGCCAAATATGGTGAGCGAATTTCAAATTAGATTGAGTATATTCATGGGCACAACAAATTAATGTGTCATCAGGGAGAGCAGCAATTTTCTGAATGGATTGATACATTTGCTCCGGTGTACCCTCAAATATCCTTCCACACCCAGCAGAAAACAGGGTATCGCCACAAAATAGATAAGGAGCTTGATAAAAAGCAATATGACCAAGGGTATGTCCAGGTAAGCCAATAACATCAAAATTAAAATCGTTAATTTTGACACGATCACCTTGCTCAACGATTTGTGTTGCTCCTTTAACTTGAGTCTCTTGAGGCCCAAAAACAGGTAGGTTACTGAAGTTTTTCAGAATACCTTTTACACCACCAGTATGGTCATTGTGATGATGGGTCAGTAAGATAGCCGTTGGGGTAAGCTTTTTTTGCGCCAATATTTCGAGGACTGGCTCTGACTCCGCGGGGTCAACAATGATACACTGTTGGTTATTATCAGACAGAATCCAAATATAGTTATCATTTAAAGCAGGGACTCGTATTAACTCCATAATGACCTCTCTATTTTGATTAAGGGGAATTTGATGAAGCCAGCGCGTATTGAAAAAAAGTTCCAGATGCCTGTGAGTTGGTCTGATATTCCTTTTGGGGAACACTATCGCCAAGCGTTGCAATATCAGCTTCGCCCTTGGTGGCCAAAAATATTTGGCTTTCATTTGCTTAAGCTTGGGCACCTCAGTACTGAGGTCGATACCGAAGAGTGTATGGTATCGCATCAGTTTTGTTTGGGGAATGGTGACCCTCGTTTTCAAGTTATCGCTGAACCACAAGCGCTTCCCTTTACGGCCAAATCAATCGACGCATGCTTAATTTCACACATGTTGGCATATAGCCATGACCCCCATTGGGTATTGCGTGAAGTTGACCGTGTGCTCGTTGATGATGGCTGGCTAATTATTTCTGGCTTTAACCCATTTAGCTTATTAGGGATCGGTAAAATGGTGCCGTTCCTTCGTAAACAGCAACCTTATTGTAGCCGTCTTTTTCCTACGTTAAGGGTATTTGATTGGCTTAGTGTATTGAATTATGAAGTACTTTACCATCGCAATTGTCAGGTGTTTCCATGGCATGGCCCTGAAAATTGGTTAAATCAGCGCATAAAAGGGGTAGGTACTTTAAATGTGATTGTTGCGAGAAAGCGAACTTACCCTCTAACTCCGACATTGCTCAAATTTAAACAACCGAAAGTTAAAATAGGCACTGCACTGGGGGCAACAAAGCGTATTTCTGATAGCACCAAAAAATTATAAATTTCAGCGATAAACACGCGATATGAATTAAGGCCTACACTGTGTGGGCAAATGTAGGCAAGTTGGGATTGAACCCGTTTAATCTTGTGTAGGTTGGTAACCTGTATCTTCTTTTGTTGGTGATTCAGCCGCTTGGCGTGCGAGTTCATCACATTTTTCATTTTCCGGATGGCCTGCATGGCCTTTTACCCAACGCCAATCAATTTTATGGCGAGCGATAGCCGCATCTAAGCGTTTCCAGAGGTCAACATTCACTACCGGAGACTTATCTGCTTTACGCCACTGACGACGCTTCCAATTGTGGATCCATTGTGTGATCCCTTGGCGAACATATTGGCTATCGGTGGTTAAAATAATATCACATGGTCGTTTTAACGATTCAAGGGCAACAATAGCAGCAAGTAGCTCCATACGGTTATTGGTTGTCATAAAAAAACCTTCATTGAGTGTCTTTTCATGCTGTTGGTAACGAAGAAGAATGCCATAACCACCTGGACCTGGATTACCCAGACAGGAACCATCAGTGAAAATTTCTACCTGCTTTGTCATTTCTGTTAAACTCTACCTTATTCATCAATCTCTAGTTTGACACAAAAATCCATTATGAGCACGGCGATAACCAGACAAATTGTCCTCGATACTGAAACTACAGGTATGAACAAACTGGGCGTTCATTATGAAGGCCATAACATTATTGAAATTGGAGCCGTCGAGGTTATCAATCGTAGGCTGACGGGGCGCAATTTTCACGTCTATATAAAACCTGATCGTCTCGTGGACCCTGAAGCTTTTGAGGTTCATGGTATCAGTGATGAGTTTTTACAAGATAAACCCGTGTTCGCTGATATTGCCGATGAGTTTATTGAGTTTATTCGTGGAGCAGAGCTGATTATCCATAACGCCCCCTTTGATATTGGCTTCATGGATTACGAATTTAGCAAATTGAATAAAGATATACCGCCAACGGCCGATTTTTGCCAAATAACGGATAGTTTAGTCATGGCTCGGCAAATATTTCCCGGTAAACGGAATAACTTGGATGCGTTGTGTGATCGCTATTTGATTGATAATACGAAACGAACTCTCCATGGGGCTTTGCTCGATGCCGAGATACTGGCTGATGTCTATTTAGCGATGACTGGTGGACAGACGTCTTTGGCTTTTTCAATGGAAGCAGATACTTCAAACGAAAGTTATGTTGAAGAAGTACAACGGATAGACCGTCCTGTCAGTGGGTTAAGGGTACTTTATGCGACGGATGAAGAGCTGATTGAACATGAAAAGCGGCTAGATATCGTCGATAAAAAAGGTGGTAAGCCTTGTCTCTGGCGTCAATCGCCTGAGGAAGGGGAGACGGTTCATTAGCAGTTATTCGCTTTTAAGGCTAAAAACTGTTCAAATGCACGTTTTTTCAAGAAAAAGTATTGACTGTTATTGAAAGTATTCGTAATATGCATCGCGTTCCCAAGGGGAATGTTCGGAGCGGTAGTTCAGTTGGTTAGAATACCTGCCTGTCACGCAGGGGGTCGCGGGTTCGAGTCCCGTCCGTTCCGCCAGATATCGAAGCCCTGATTCTTAGAATCAGGGCTTTTTGCATTTATGCCTTTGTTCCCTCAAATACACAAAAGAAAAATCCCTCATAAATGTAATGATAGGGGATGCTCTTGATATCCCAATCTGTGTTCATGGCTATTGCAGCGAGTCAGTAATAAAGTTTATGAAATAGAGAACGAAGTCTTGAGTTAAGACTACTATTACACGTAAGCAATTTATAAATCTAAATAAACAGATGAAAGCTAACATGACATTAATGATCGTTATTGAGGTATGACGATGAGAAAATTAGTTAGATAACTTTAACTCCCATCCTTTTGTGTGAATCATTTTGCTTCACTACCTTTTAGTATTTCCCATCCTGAATAAATGATATTGATTTAATCCTCTTTTAGTGGGCGATTAAAACACTATCGTTCAATTCATAATCTATAAATCACTTATTCATCTCTTGATGGCTTTTAATGTTACCTTTAAGTGTTTTTGAGAATAATAATGGTTTTCAATTTAAATTGGTTTTAAAATTTAAATTTTGTTTTTATCCCTTTATGATACTCATTATAAGTATATTTAAGTTCAAATAAGATAAACATAATAAGAGTATATTCATTTTTCTTGCATATTTATATTATTTAAATTAGTAGTCGTTTTCCAATATTATGAAATTAACTAAAAATTAACACGTCTTATTTTTAGTTATGCTGATTATTATTTTAAAAGTGATTATGAAATCGTGGTTAGTATTATTACCTAAATCAAAAGATAACGTTAACTTTTGAAGGAGTCTTATCTGATATTTAAAGATTGGTTATTATTTAAAATAATGCGGGCTGCTTTGTATCTATATGAAAAATAGATATTTATTTTTTTCTTGCTATTTTATAAGAGGTGTTTAATAAATTAATTAATTTATATTTTCATTAATGATTATGACTATTTATAAAATTTAAAATTTTCATCTTTATTTGCGTCATAATTAGTGTTTTTATGGTTGAAAAGTCCATTTTATATAGACCGTCTTAAAATGATTCACCCTAGAAGCCAGCAAAATAGCTAGGTTTTACGATATTCAAGTTACTCTTTAATGGTGTAAACAGGAGATCTCTGTGCTGCCAGATGGTAGGGGGGAAGTTTGATTTTACTCCAATGCTCAAGTAAATTAATAGGCATTGATTCAGTGACAATACATAATAAAACATTATTTATACCTATAGACTTAAAGTTGCATAAAACATGTTGAAGATAGATTTTTTATTCAATTTTAAAATGGAATTTTAAATGGAATGGGTTTCTATGCATATCGATTTTTATTAGTTATCTTCGTTCGATATATTTATGTAAGTGACATTTAAATAGGTAAGTGTAATTAATTTAATGCATGGAGAAAAATAGTGAGAGTAGATGCGGTACAAATGCCGAAAAATAAACTCGATGATTCAAGAACTGTTTTTACCAAAGCTATCGGGAAAGAAATACATAAATTACGCAAAGAACGTTCGATGACAGGAAAAGATCTAGCTAAGCTAGTTAATGTTTCCCAACAACAAATATCACGTTATGAATGTGGAGTTTGTAATATAACAATAGATACATTGATTGTTATTTTAAATGCATTAGATGTTTCATTAACAGATTTCTTTAATCAGGTCTTTTTACAGGTATTCGAAAAGGAAAAGAAAATCTGTGTGCAATATCATAATGTATTTAGCTCTACTGACCAATCGGAAGAATTGAAGAAACAGCTCGAAATATTTTCTCGATATGACCAAACTAACTTATGGGGTTAGTTATTTTCTATTAATTATTTATATCACCATTCTTTTTTATTTAAAGTTTTTTAAATTATTTATCTTTAAATAATTAGGAATAAACACGTCTGAAGGATTGTGAATACATTCCTATTTTTTAAGTACGATATATTTATATTGCAGAGGCAATCATGAAAAAAATTATTTTAGCAACCTTAATTTCTGGCGCAATGAGTGCATCCGCTTTTGCTGTGGATGCAGGAAAAGGCACAGTAACTTTCACGGGGTCTATCATTGAAGCACCATGCTCAATCGCTCCAGGAGATGAAAGTCAAACTATTGATTTAGGACAGGTTTCTAATGTTACCCTACAGAAAGGTGGTATGTCCGCAGCTCAGCCTTTTGAGATCCATCTCGAAGGTTGCACGTTGAACGCAGAATATAAAGATAAAGATGGCGTTACCCAAAAATATAACAATATGGTTGAAGTGAAATTTGAAGGTACAGAGTGGGTAAACAATGGTAGCAATACTGGATTAATTCAAATTACAGGTGATGCGTCTGGTGCAGGTATTGTATTGATGAATAAATCAGGTGCAAAAATCAATATCAATGATTCAACCGTTGAGCGTGCTTATACCTCAGGTAATAACATTTTGAGTTTTCAAGCTGCGCTACAAGGTATGTCAGATGCGACTGTTGTTCCGGGTAGTTTCCAAGCTGTGACCAACTTTACATTGGCCTATAACTAATCGTTATTGTCAATGAAGTATTCCCCTAAGTCACTTCGTGATTAGGGGAAATATAAAAGAGGGGGAACTCGGTTATGAAAGCTATTTTAGTCATGTTACTTGTTAGTCAATTTGCCACTTTACCGAGTGTACAAGCACAAGCTTCCACACTATGGGGAAGTGTCAACATGAATGGCAGTATTGTCGATTCTGCATGTGCTATTGATACCGGTTCTTATGAACAGGTTGTCGACATGGGAATATTACCCGTTGGAACAATACGCCAACAAGGACAAGGTCCTGTTCACCCTTTCTCTATTACGCTAATTGGTTGCACTTTAGTGCCATATACCGGTTCTGCTTGGCAAGCTTTTACGGTGACTTTTGACGGTCCTGCTTCTGGTAATTGGTTTACGGTGTCGGGAGATGCGCGTGGCGTTGCTCTGTTATTACAAGATGCAGATGGGAAGCCTATTTATCCAGGGAAGTCCACAGAGAAACAAACTATCGCACCGGGAAATACTGTACTGAATTATGGGTTAAGGCTAGTTGCCGATAAAGAGCCTTTACGTCCGGGGCAATATCAAAGCGCACTGCGTTTTAAGCTGGATTATTACTAATAATAAAAAGTCATTTTTTCTTTTTAGCTTACGTTTTTCCTGAACCTGATTTTTAGGGATGTTATTTATGTCTTCTTCACGACCTGTATTTTTTCGCCTTAGTTGCTTAGGCCTAGCCATTGTTTTTTCATTCTATGGTCTATCAACGCCATTGTGGGCAACTGAGACAATTGAATTCAATACGGATGTGCTAGATCTAGAAGATAAAAATAACATCGATCTAGAGCAGTTCTCTCGTGCGGGTTACATCATGCCGGGGACCTATTCTTTAACATTAAAGGTAAATGGCGAGCAGTTTTCAGAAGTGTCAGTGCCTTTTTATCCCCCTGAAGATGATCCACAAGGTAGCACAGCTTGTATATCGCCAGAGGTAGCGGATCAATTTGGATTGACTTCATCGGCAAAAAAAGAGTTGGCATGGTGGCATGACGGACAGTGTCTGACAGCAAGTAGTTTACCAGGGATGCAAATCCATGGTGATTTAGCTACCTCGTCATTATACGTGAGTATTCCACAAGCTTATCTCGAATTCACTGCGCCTAACTGGGATCCACCATCGCGTTGGGATGAGGGGATTGCTGCGTTGATGCTGGACTATAACATTAATGGTAATGCCAATAATTCATATAACGGTGGTCACGATAGTTATGCGTTAAATGGAAATGGTATTGCAGGGGTGAACTTAGGGGCTTGGCGCTTTCGCGCTGATTGGCAAGGCCGTTTAAATCATGCTACTGGTTCTGGTGATTCGGTTAATAAAGACTTTGACTGGAATCGGTTTTATGCCTATCGCGCATTGCCGTCACTCGCTGCTAAATTGGTATTAGGGGAGGATTACCTTGTTTCTAATATCTTTGATTCATTTCGTTTTATTGGCGCCAGTGTGCGTTCTGAATTGAATATGCTCCCGCCAAATTTGCGTGGCTATGCACCAGAAGTGACAGGCATTGCAAAAACAAATGCGACGGTAATAGTTAGCCAGCAAGGGCGAGTGTTGTATGAAACACAAGTCGCTCCGGGGCCGTTTCGTATTCAGGATTTGAGTGATGCTGTTAGTGGCAAACTCGATATCACAGTTAAAGAACAGGATGGTACAACCCAAGAATTTCAAATAGATACAGCTAGCTTGCCTTATTTAACGCGCCCAGGGCAAATACAATACAAATTAGCATTAGGCCAACCAACTAATTATCAGCGTCACAGTGAAGGGGACTCTTTTGTCACGGGTGAATTTTCGTGGGGCGTCAATAATGGCTGGTCACTATTTGGCGGTAGCCTGAATAGTAAAAATTACAATGCCGTATCGCTGGGTATTGGGCGTGATTTATTGGCATTTGGAGCTTTATCTTTCGATGTTACTCAATCTTTTGCCCGATTACCGAGTATGGGGAATTTAAACGGAGGTTCCTACCGTATTAATTACTCTAAACGTTTTGAGGCGATTGATAGCACTATTCAATTTGCAGGTTATCGCTTTTCCGAGCGTGACTTTATGTCGATGTCTGATTTCTTAAATGCACTGAAAACCGGTGAGCGTTATGGAGGGAGTAAAGAGTTATATACGATATCGCTGAATAAAAATTTCGGCGAGTTAGGAATGTCGTTATACCTCAACTATAACCACCAAACTTATTGGGATCAGCCGGATAATGATTATTACAGCATCATGCTGTCGAAATATATGGATATTGGTTCACTCAAAAATATCAGTGTTAACTTATCGGCAAACCGCAGTGTTTATAACGGTGTTAAGGATGACAGTATATATCTATCGACCTCATTCCCCTTAAGTAACGGCGCCAACGTAGGGTATTCGCTGAATAGTAGTCGCTACGATACGACAAATCGGGCGACCTATTACGACCGAATTAATGATCGAACGACATACCAGCTGAGTGTCGGGAGTAGCAAAAAAGGTGGAACGGGGAGTGCATTTATCACCCATCAAGCTGATATCGCACGTTTAACGGCTAATGTGAGTTATATGCATAACCAATATAGTGCATTTGGTCTATCAATGAGCGGTGGAATGACTTTTACCCCAGAGGGGGGCGGACTTCATCGTATTAATACATTAGGTGGAACGCGAATGTTAGTCGATACCGATGGTGTTTCGGATGTGCCGATCAAAGGGATTGGTGCACCGATTACCTCCAATATGTTTGGTAAAGCCATTGTTGGTGATGTGAGTAGTTACTACCGTAGTAAGGCTCAAATTGACTTAAATGCATTACCAGACAATGTAGAAGCACAGCAGTCGGTAGTACAAGCCACGCTCACAGAAGGCGCTGTAGGTTATCGTCATTTTGCTGTGGTATCAGGACAAAAAGCGATGACAGTACTGCGATTGCCTGATGGTAGCCACCCGCCATTCGGCGCTCAAATACAAAACAGTAAAGCGCAAAATACAGGAATTGTGGGTGATTCTGGAAGTGCTTATATCAGTGGTATTAACCCTCAGAGTGTGATGACTGTGACTTGGGGAGAAGATAAGGCTTGTCAGATCACCTTTCCTATTCAGTTAGGTTCTTTACAGGAAGCATTACTATTGCCGTGTATTCCGACAACGTTACCTGCATCAACGGTGATAGTGAAAAGATAGTTTTATGCAGCACAAGAATAGCCTAATTCACGAAAAGCATGGCTCAAGAGAGAACACAGAAATAAAAGGTAAATAACTATGCAATTAACGATTTCTTATCGTGCAACCATGGGGTTAATTGGTTTGGCATTATTTAGCAGCACAGCTTATTCCGCGGTATCAATGGATAGGACTCGGGTTATTTTTGATGGTGGACAAAAGTCAATCTCACTCAATATTTCAAATAACAACAAACAGTTACCATATTTAGCTCAAGGGTGGATTGAAAATGCGGAAGGGCAGAAGATCCAATCGCCATTGGTTGTATTACCGCCCGTACAGCGTTTAGAGCCAGGTAAATCAAGCCAAGTAAAAATTGAAGCATTACCTGCTATTAGTGCGTTACCTCAAGATCGTGAGTCTTTATTTTATTTTAATTTACGAGAAATACCGCCAAAAAGCGATAAACCAAACACATTGCAAATTGCTCTGCAAACACGAGTGAAACTGTTTTATCGACCTAAAGCGATAATACCTGAAAAAAACGGTGCGCCATGGCAAGACAAATTAACCTTAGATAAACAAGGTGAACGTTATATCGTGAAAAATCCAACCCCGTATTACGTCACGATTATTAATGCGACGACTAATGGCAAAGCATCGGATGGCAAAGATTTTACACCTGTCATGGTGCCACCGTTTGGGCAGGATGATTTAGGCATCAGCGCTAATCAATTAGGAAATAATCCCGTACTGACTTACATCAATGATTATGGTGGACGCCCTAATTTGACCTTCCGCTGTCAGGCGTCGAGCTGTCAGGTTGTTCCAAATGGTAAAAGCGAATAATTCGAGTAAGCACCCGACTGACGGTGCCCATATTGAAGGAGTACGCATGACAGACTTACAAAGAAAAAACGTTTTCCGATACGGCTTACTTCTAGCGATGTTTAGCAGCACCGTCAGTTTATCAGGCATGGCGGCTGATAATAATGGCAATCTCTATCGGCCAGTAGATAACTGGAATGTCGATGGACAGCATGGTGTGTTGTACGTGTCAGGTTCATTAACGGAAAGCCCATGTCGGCTAGCGATGACATCTAGTTACCAATCAGTCGAGATGGGGAATTTGGATACCAGTACCTTGCAGCATAATGGTAGAGGAGCACCCGTACCGTTTCAGATTGAGTTAGAGGACTGTTTAGAGACTGAGACTCGTTTAGATAATGTACAAACGGGAATGACAGCATGGAGCTCCAGTCAGCCAGCAGTCAAAATTCGTTTTTTAGCAGATAGTGTGCCATCAATGCCGGATGTCGCTCGCGTCAATGGGGTAAGAGGATTGGGGCTGGCTATCACGACGCCAAATGGTTCACTGCTATCTTTGGGGTTAGAAAGTGAGCCACAGTTATTGCCTTCAGGGCAAAGTCAGTTGACCTATTACGTGACGCCGGTGAGAACGGGGCAGCTTGTGCCGGGAGCGTATTCGGCGCTGATTGCATTTGAAATGTTGTACGAGTAGGAGTGGTCATCACTATGACAATGAGACGATGTCGACTGCCGAAAGTGCTGGCAACGAGTCTGTTGATGAGCAGCTTGATGCTGTGTTCAGCGGCGACCCTTGCAGAAACCTATACCTTAACCGTGAAGGTCACAGTGGTTGAGAAGACCTGTGATATCTACGGGCCTGACGGGATTGGACAGCCCATCAATGTGGCGATGGGCGACCTGATCATAAAAAACATCGATGGCGTTAGCTACGGGAAAACTGACATTCCGTATACTCTAAGTTGCGACGATGCAGCAAGTAATCCAGCCTTAAAACTGAAATTTGATGGTCCCCGCATGAGTGGCCAAGCGGCGAATGTGTTGTCCACCTCGGACAAGAACTTAGGATTACGCCTTATGGCGGGTAACAGTAATCTGAATTTAGGTGTCTGGCGTCATTTTAATTATAGCACTCAGCCAACCCTCAGTGTGATACCGATTGGCAGTGGGACTGGGGGGATTAATGACGGTCAGATGACTGCATCCGCGACGTTGAGTGTGGAGTATCAATGATGATGAACCGACAAGCTAAGGTATCTGTGATGGCATTATGGCTAAGCAGCTTGATGCCGCTGACGATGTATGCGGTAGATGTGAATTTTACCGCCAACTTAATCCAAAATCCACCGTGTGATGTGGTGGGGCCGGACGGGGTTGACCAGCCGATCCGCGTGCCATTTGGCGAGGTGGGGATCACCAAGATTAATGGTGAAAACTATCGCCAAGACTTTACCTTGACGCTGAGTTGCGGAACAGGGCTTGGGAATGCCGTGGCGTTATATCTTGAGTATCGCGGGATGGTCGCGGAGAGTTTTGATAATAAAGCCTTGCAAGCTAGTCAGACTGGGTTGGGGGTACGATTATACCATCAAGGGGTCGTCATACCACCTAACACAGGGACACCGATAACGATGTCGGATAATGGCGTTGCAACTTTACCCTTGTATGCGGTGCCAGTGAAGGATACTGACCCGTCTGCAATGTTATATGAAGGGAATTTTACCGCGACGGCCAGTGTGGAGATGAATTACCCATGAAGATATTCAATCACAAGAGAACTTTCTGGATGTCGATGAGTGCAATACTGTGGTGTTGCAGTTCTCTACCGTCAGTGGCTCAGGCGGCGAACAGTAATGATATTCAGTACAGTGGAACGTTGATTGCGTTGCCGTGCACGGTTGACCCGAATTATGAGAACTTTGGAGTTGACTTTGGGGGCAATATTAATTCAAAGGATTTGGTGGATGGACAGCGTCGTTACAGTAAAGAAGATATTCTATTTCATTTGACGGATTGTGATACTTCTTTGGGAAATAGTATTTCAGTGAAATTTAGTGGTGTTTCGACGACCGACAATGGATTACTGAATGTAGATGCTGGAAGTCAGGCTAGTGGGATTGCGATAGGTCTTGAAACCCCGAGTGGGGTAGCGTTACCCATTAATAACACTCAGGTAGAGCCTTTAATGCCGATAAAAAAAGGGGATATGACGATACGGTTACGGTCATATATACAGGCAGTGGAAGACGCAACGGTAGAGAGCATTCAGCCGGGTTTTTTTACGGCGACGCTGACGTATATGTTGATATATCAGTGAAGCGATGCTCCATTTTACGGGGTAGAGACGGGGTGTTTTCTATCAGGCTAGTGCAAGACTATATACGTCAATGCTCGCTAAGGTTTAGTAGTGATTTATTTGCCATCTATTGCTTAGTATTTATCTCACAATAACAGTTTAAGCGGTGGCAAATTTCTTGGTATTCAATTTCAAAATAGATTTCGTTGATGAGTATTCATTATCAAGCGACACAAGGAATCCATAAATGCGCATTCAGTTAGCTCTTTTGCTATTCACTTTTCCATTAACTTCTATTGGGGCATCTTACTTCAATCAGAACAATACTCCGCAAAGAGCAATAGGATATGGTGAAGGGTCTTTTTCAATATTTGGAACAGTATATAAAATCCAAGATAATATTGATCGGCGTCCTATAACCGATTCTGCTGGGTATGATACTGGAGTTATGTCCGCTGAAAGTTATGGCTACTCCGGTGGAGCAGTGACTATTGATGCTAAATACAATACACTTTCTAACGTATCAGGAGGATCATCATGTTATTTGTATGGAACTCTATACTTTTCTGAGTCTGACGGCTGGTATGATTACAGTTACGGGCATCTGCGTTGGGATGTGTTTGGTGATGTATTTTATGATCCCAATCTGTATATAAAGGTTGATAAACCATGTAATCAAGCTATTTTATCCGATTTACCGACAGTTAATATTCCATTACCAAGCATCAACAAATTTTATATTTGGCGGGCTATATCTGGTATATGTGCCAATCGGTCTTGCTCAAATGGAAGTTATAATCATACTCGGGTTTTACCTCGTAATGGGTCTATGACTGCTTTGGCAGATGTAATCGCTTGCACATCAAATACAGTCAACAGTTCTACTTGCCGGTCTTTATTTTATAATACTGTACGTGGCACTGATATTCCTTCTGGGTTAATTCCTGACATCCCAGCTGTATGTAATGTGAATTTACCTGATCTGAACTTTGGAACTGTAGGCATGAATGACTGGGCTGGAAACATGGCTCAATCTATAGGCTCAGTATCTTGTACAAAGGATGCATCTATTACCTTTACTGTGGTTGGTGGAGATTCAGTTAAACTGGGCCCTTTTAATGCTTCTATTGGTATAAATGGGAAATTAGGCGGGTCATCGATCGTTAATACGGGGATAGGGGAAGTGACATTCACAATTGATGGACAGCTAAAATCGTCTACAGGGAGTGTTACAGCAGGGGAATATCAAACAAGTGTTGTAGTAATAGGTACAATTAATTGAAATGCATCTTACAATAAATAATAAAGCGACATCAATTTCATTGCTATTTACAAATTGAGTGATGCCATTTGCTCTAATTTTGGATATGCAGGTGCTATCAACGGTATTTTTATTTAGAGAAATGAGTGCATATTAGACTAATCTTATAAGTAATAGCTACAGAAATTGAATATGTTCCCATTTCTCAGAAATTTACTGGATTTATGAAAATTTGGAGTAGTAAAGTTAATTTGGTTACCAAGTCAGAGGTGATATATTACCTCATAAAAAACAGGTGACATTTATTGCAAAACGTATAAAACGATTTTTAAGTGCTGAACTTAAACTTGAAGCGACTCAATTTGTCATTGATTAAAATTGTTCCGCGGCCGAAGCTGCCAATGCCATGGGCGTGGGTAAATCAACCATTGGATAATGGGGGCGGCAACTCAAAAACGAGCGTAAAGGTATTTCGCCAAAAGCATCGGCAATGACACCAGAACAAGTTGAAATTCGTGCACTAAAAAAGAAAATTGCTCATCTCGAAAAGCATGACGAGCTCTTAAAGAAGGCTACTTTTCTGGTGATGTCAGACTCCCTGAACAACTTGCGATAATTAAAAAACTGAGCCAAAGCTATCGTATTCAAATATTATGTGGTGTGTTTAGGATTAAACTCTTTCCATATCACAATCCAATGAATCGGTAAAAATCCCCCCCTATCGTCATTATTCTTAGCGTCCATAAAAGCGACAAAATATCATCATGTACTTTTAATTAAAATAAAGTGATGAAAATATAATTTATATATTGGTAATTAGAATGGTTATTTTACTTTGTTAATAATTAGAATTATTTAAATTTGTATATTTCATGATGTTATTTTTATTGGTAAATTAATAGGGTAATAAATTATTAATGATTAATATAATTAAATATAAGTCAATGTAACTGAAATATGCCATGGTTATTTTAAAGGAAATGATTAATTTACTTTTATCTTGTTTGATAAAAAACGTATTCTTCCCTGAAAATAAACTTGGAGGTTGATGTATGTCATTGAATATAGAATTAAAAAATCAATTGGAATCATCTATACTTGATTTAAATCTACCTGAAAATCCCTACTTTAAATCTCTGACTTCTGGTGAAATGACCCATGAACAATTTTTAAATAGCCAATTAGAATTTGCATCGATGGTTTATTTTTTCAGTAGGCCAATGGCACAAATTATTGCCAATATATCCGACCCCATTTCACGAATTGCCTTGGTGGGTAATCTTTGGGAAGAACATGGTCAAGGTATCAAGGAAAATGTACATGGAAATACAATCTTAACTTTGATCGAACGTTTAGGCGGTGATATATCCAGTATTGACTTACAGAACCCCCCTCCGAATGCTCGGATCTTTAATGAAGCATTACGTGGAGTTTCTGCTTTTTGTGATTTTCGTTTTGCTGCTTCTATGTATGCAGGTATTGAGAGAACGTTTGTTGATGTATCGTGCATGATATTTGAAGCTATAACTAAAGAGGGTTGGCTGCCAGAAGATAAGATCACCCATTATGGTTTACATCGAGAACTGGATATTGAGCACTCAGAAGATTTTTTGAAAGTAGTCAATCAATATTGGGATGAACCAAAATATCAATTTATGATTAAAGAAGGTATCAAATTTGGCTGCCAATTATTTGCTAATGCATATGTTGGTTTTTATCGGAGCATGGGCAAGTAGCTCCAAGGATATTTATTGTTTTTAGTGATATAAATAAAATGTAGAATTTGGCTATTTATGACTATTGATATTTATTATCATAAATAGCCGATTTTGGTTTGTATATGGCTAACCACTAATATAGTGATAGTGGGGGCTGTGCATATGATATTTCTCAATGAGAACGATATAGGTGGTATTTTGTTTTAAATTTCCCATATAACAATCCAGTGAGTCGGTAAAAAGATGGAATAAATACCCCACCGCAATTGCTTTTAATTTCCATGATGGTAGTAAAAATATCATCACATATGCGATAGCCGCCCAACCAGTGTGTAACGAATGGAAACCAATACTTTATTGATTAGGCTCAAAAATCGGATAGGCCAGTAAATGATCTAAATCGACTGTCATGGTTGTTATCATCAATAATGCTGCTAATTTTCAGCTAGTTTCGCCAAAATAGATAGCCAAATAAGATTGTCACTAAAAAATGAAAGCCGTAGTGCACAATATTGCGAAAAATTTCAAATGCCACAATTAAACCTCTAATGCATTATTTTTATTTATTAGCAGATATCTCTTCTTCATTCCTATCTGCATTGGATTATTCAGCGCTTTTGAGCTAAATATACTCATTTTTTGGCGGCTAGCGTGCTCCTGTTGTATCGAGATTATAACCAAGTCGTATAACGAATAGGGATTTTTTGTTTCGATGTGTAGAGCCACGCTTATCTCTTATCTAATCCACCAATTTTTCATAGCAAAATTTGCTAATAATCACTATTGTTATCCCTAAATGCATAAGAATGACAAATCACCTTGATCCCTGATGGTAAACTCAGGTTTAATAAGGGTAATGATTTGCGCAAAAAAATCATCTTTAAGTGATATTTTGCGCAATGGAAAGGATTCAGCTCTGAAATAGTTTAATTTATTGACGATTCGCGGGCACGAATGTAGCGAATAATTGCTGTGTGGAGCAAATTGCGTTAGTTTCATAGCTTGTCTGTGAAAAAGTGCAACAATTCCATATTGCGTTGTGAAAATTGGTTTAAGTACGTTTTTATCCGACCTGGAGTATACTAATGACGACTCGTAAAACCCTTGCTAATGCTATCCGCTTTCTAAGTATGGATGCGGTTCAAAAAGCAAAATCAGGGCACCCTGGTGCGCCTATGGGCATGGCTGATATTGCTGAAGTGCTGTGGCGTGACTATATGAATCATAACCCAGCAGATCCACACTGGGCTAACCGTGACCGCTTTGTGCTGTCAAATGGCCATGGTTCAATGTTGATCTATAGCTTGCTGCATCTGACGGGTTATGACTTATCTATGGATGAGTTAAAAAACTTCCGCCAGCTCCACTCTAAGACCCCTGGCCACCCTGAATATGGTTATACTCCAGGTGTTGAAACCACAACCGGTCCATTAGGGCAAGGTATCGCAAACGCAGTTGGTTTTGCTATTGCAGAGCGTACATTAGCTGCTCAATTTAACCGTCCAGGCCATGACATCGTCGACCACCACACCTATGTGTTTATGGGCGATGGTTGTATGATGGAAGGGATTTCCCACGAAGCCTGTTCTTTGGCTGGTACGCTGAAGTTAAACAAACTGATCGCGTTTTACGATGATAACGGTATCTCTATCGATGGTCATGTACAAGGTTGGTTTACAGACGATACGGCAGGGCGTTTTGAATCTTACGGCTGGCATGTTATTCGTGATATCGACGGTCATGATGCTGACCAAATTCATGCTGCTATTACTGAAGCACAGCGCGAAACAGACAAGCCAACACTGATTATGTGCAAAACCGTGATCGGCTTTGGTTCACCCAATAAAGCAGGCACTGAATCAGTCCATGGTGCACCATTAGGTGATGCTGAAATTGCGGCGACTCGTAAAGCTCTGGATTGGCAATATGGCCCATTCGAGATCCCACAAGAAATCTATAAAGCTTGGGATGCGCGTGATGCAGGTAAAGAAAAACAACATGCTTGGAATGAAAAATTTGCCGCTTATGCAAAAGCATTCCCTGAATTAGCTGAAGAATTTAAACGTCGTATGGCGGGTGAGCTACCGGCGAATTTCGATGCAGAAGCGAAAAAATTTATTGAACATCTGCAAGCGAACCCTGCGAATATCGCAAGCCGTAAAGCATCACAAAATGCATTAGAAGCCTTCGGTAAAGTCTTACCTGAGTTCTTAGGCGGCTCTGCTGACCTAGCACCAAGTAACTTGACAATGTGGTCAGGCTCTAAACCACTGAACGAAGACAAAGCGGGTAACTATATCCACTACGGTGTCCGTGAATTTGGTATGTCAGCAATCATGAACGGTATCGCTCTGCATGGCGGTTTTGTTCCTTATGGTGCAACATTCCTAATGTTCGTTGAATATGCGCGTAACGCGGTGCGTATGGCTGCACTGATGAAAGTGCGTAGTATCTTTGTTTACACTCACGACTCTATCGGTCTGGGTGAAGATGGTCCAACTCACCAACCTGTTGAGCAATTAGCTAGCCTGCGCGTGACGCCAAACATGAATACATGGCGTCCATGTGACCAAGTTGAATCAGCGGTGGCATGGAAATACGCTATTGAACGTAAAGACGGCCCAAGTGCGCTTATTTTCTCCCGTCAAAATCTGGAGCAACAACCTCGTACAGCGAAACAATTAGCTGAAATCGAGAAAGGGGCTTATATCCTGAAAGATAGCGAAGGTCAGCCTGAGCTTATCTTTATTGCGACAGGTTCAGAAGTTGAGTTGGCGGTGAAAGCTGCGGATCAACTATCTGGCGAAGGTCATAAAGTGCGTGTTGTTTCAATGCCTTCAACTGAAGTATTTGATAAGCAAGATGCGGCATACCGTGAAGCTGTTCTACCTTCAAGCGTCACTAAGCGTGTTGCGATTGAAGCGGGCATTGCAGATTACTGGTTTAAGTATACAGGTCTGAATGGTGCTATCGTTGGTATGCACTCATTTGGTGAGTCTGCACCTGCCGAAGAGCTATTTAAAGAGTTCGGTATTACTGTTGAAAATGCGGTAAAAGCAGCGAAATCATTGCTGAAATAATTGCGGTTACGGCCTAGAGATAGGCAGTAATCACGAGTGAAAATACGCCTCTGTATCAATTTTGGTGCAGGGGCGTTGTTTTTTTGTGCATTTCATTGGGTTTGACTATTGCGTTCTGTGAATATATCCCTTAATCTAATTCTTAATTAGCTGAACCGTTTCAGTCTTTGCTGTGATTGAGATAAAAAATTTCAAAAATGTCGAGTGAAGCACACTTTTGATGTTTGACAGTTAAAATCAGCAGTAGAGTTTGTGTGAGTCAGTTATCCTTATCAGCCGTGTGATTTTGTTGAAATTCAAGGTGTAGGATGCCAATAAAAGTGGCGATTAACGGCTTTGGCCGGATCGGGCGGAGTGTACTAAGGGCGTTATACGAGTCAGGGCGGCGTGCTGAAATAGTCGTTGTCGCGGTCAATGAGCTAGCAACTCCTGAAGGGATTGCTCATTTGCTCAAGTACGACTCTAGCCATGGGCGCTTTGCTTGGGATGTCCGTCTTAATGGTGCGTTGTTACAGGTTGGCGACGATAACATTCGTCTTTTCCATCAGCCTGATATCGGCGCCTTACCTTGGAAAGAGCTAGGGGTTGATGTCGTACTTGATTGCTCTGGGGTGTTTGGTTCCCGTGCAGATGGCTTAGCACACCTTGAAGCAGGCGCGAAGAAAGTACTGTTCTCTCACCCTGGTACGGATGATTTGGATGCGACAGTTGTCTATGGTGTTAATCATGATAACTTAACGATTGAAGATAAAATTGTTTCAAACGCATCTTGTACCACAAATTGCATTATCCCGATTATTAAATTACTCGATGATGCTTTTGGGATTGAATCGGGTACGGTGACAACGATCCACGCATCAATGAATGATCAGCCGGTGATCGATGCGTATCATCATGATTTAAGAAGAACGCGAGCGGCTAGCCAATCTATTATTCCTGTTGATACAAAGTTGGCAGCAGGAATTACGCGGATTTTTCCTAAATTCCAAGACCATTTTGAGGCGATATCAGTACGTGTGCCGACAACCAATGTGACAGCTATCGATTTGAGTGTTACCGTGCACAGTGATGTTAGTGTGGCTACAGTAAACGAACTGTTGCGAAGCGCCGCACATGGTCATTTTCGTGGTATAGTAGACTATACTGAATTACCGTTAGTCTCGATGGATTTCAATCATGATCCACACAGTGCGATTGTTGATGGGACGCAAACGCGAGTTAGCGGCAAGCATTTAATTAAAACCCTTGTTTGGTGTGATAACGAGTGGGGGTTTGCTAACCGGATGCTAGATACAACATTAGCGATGGCAGCAACAGGTTTCAACTAATTAACGGCTGACAGACGGTAGGGTAAACTGATACCCAAACAGCCATTAATGAAAACTTTATAGAGAATCAACAAGAGGATTCACCATGTCTGTAATTAAGATGACCGATTTGGACCTAGCGGGTAAACGCGTTTTCATCCGCTCTGACCTAAACGTTCCTGTAAAAGATGGCAAAGTTACTTCTGACGCACGTATCCGTGCTTCATTACCAACAATCGAAACTGCTCTCAAGCAAGGTGCTAAAGTCATGGTCACATCTCACCTCGGTCGTCCGACTGAAGGCGAGTACAATGAAGAATTTTCACTGCAGCCTGTTGTTGACTATCTAGCCGACAAAATCGATTATCCTGTTCGTCTTGTAAAAGACTACCTTGGTGGTGTGGATATCGCAGAGGGTGAACTTGTCGTTTTGGAAAACGTACGCTTTAACAAAGGCGAGAAAAAAGACGACGAAACGCTATCAAAACAGTACGCTGCATTATGTGATGTTTACGTTATGGATGCTTTCGGCACTGCTCACCGCGCTCAAGCATCAACGCATGGCGTGGCGAAGTTCTCTCCGATTGCATGTGCAGGCCCTCTGTTAAGTGCTGAACTTGAAGCATTAGGTAAAGCATTAGATAACCCTGCTCGCCCAATGGTCGCTATCGTAGGTGGCTCAAAAGTATCAACAAAACTAACGGTATTAGATTCTCTATCTAAAATTGCCGATCAATTAATCGTTGGTGGTGGTATTGCAAATACCTTTATCGCGGCAGAAGGCAACAACGTTGGTCGCTCTTTATATGAAGCGGACCTGATCCCTGAAGCGAAAAAATTACTGGCAAACTGCCATATCCCAGTTCCGACTGATGTTCGTGTGGCGACAGAGTTCTCTGAAACTGCCGAAGCGACACTGAAATCCAGTTCAAAAATTAAAGATGACGAGCAGATTTTGGACTTAGGTGATGAGTCTGCTGAGCGTCTGGCTGAAATTTTGAAAAATGCCAAAACCATTCTGTGGAATGGCCCTGTTGGTGTCTTTGAATTCCCTAACTTCCGTAAAGGAACAGAAATCGTTGCTCGTGCTATCGCCGATAGTGAAGCTTTCTCTATCGCGGGTGGTGGTGACACATTAGCGGCTATCGATCTGTTTGGTATCGCGGATAAAATTTCATACATCTCAACTGGCGGCGGTGCTTTCCTTGAGTTTGTTGAAGGTAAAAAGCTGCCAGCAGTTGTGATGCTGGAAGAACGTGCTAAAGCGTAATTAATTTGTCATGAACAACAGGCTGCCGATGCAGCCTGTTTAACACAGGACCTTTTCAAATGTCTAAAATTTTTGATTTTGTAAAACCGGGTGTTCTCACAGGTGATGATGTACAAAAAGTTTTCGCAGTTGCCAAAGAAAATAACTTTGCATTGCCAGCGGTGAACTGTGTCGGTACAGACTCAATTAATGCCGTACTTGAAGCGGCAGCGAAAGTACGTGCTCCAGTTATTGTACAGTTTTCTAACGGCGGTGCTGCTTTTATCGCAGGTAAAGGCTTAAAAGCGGAAGGCCAACAAGCGGCTATTTTAGGTTCCATTTCAGGTGCTCAACACGTCCATCAAATGGCTGAGCATTATGGTGTTCCTGTGATCCTGCATACTGACCACTGTGCACGTAAATTGCTGCCATGGATTGATGGTTTGCTAGACGCAGGTGAAAAACACTATGCGAAAACCGGTAAGCCTCTGTTCTCTTCACACATGATTGACTTGTCTGAAGAAACTCTGGAAGAAAATATCGAGATCTGTGCTAAGTATCTGGCTCGTATGGCGAAAATCGATATGACGCTGGAAATCGAACTGGGTTGTACTGGTGGTGAAGAAGACGGAGTTGATAACACCGGTATGGATAGCTCTGCGCTGTACACTCAACCAGAAGACGTTGCTTACGCGTATGAGAAACTGAGCGCAATCAGCCCTCGTTTCACTATCGCTGCTTCTTTCGGTAACGTTCACGGTGTTTATAAGCCAGGTAACGTACAGTTAACACCAAAAATTCTACGTAATTCACAGGACTATGTTTCTGAGAAATTTAACCTGCCTCACAACAGCCTAGACTTTGTTTTCCACGGTGGTTCTGGTTCAAGCGCTGCTGAAATCAAAGAAGCTGTTAGCTACGGTGTTATCAAAATGAACATCGATACAGATACTCAGTGGGCAACTTGGGAAGGTATCCTGAACTACTACAAAAAGAACGAAGGTTATCTGCAAGGTCAGTTGGGTAACCCAGAAGGTGATGACAAGCCTAACAAAAAATACTATGACCCACGCGTATGGCTGCGTAAAGGTCAAGAATCCATGGTTGTTCGTTTAGAGCAAGCGTTCAAAGAACTGAACTGCGTTGACGTTCTATAATTGTGCTTAGGCTTGGTTAACCAAGCTAATCGCTAAATCAATCCCTCAGTAGGGTTATCTTACTGGGGGATTTTTTTGATCTTTTTGCTATCGCTAGATAAAGCCTCTTATGTCAAAATCAATCCCTAAGAACCCTTTATCTGATGCTGAAAAAGCGGGTCAACACTGGCAATCTCTATTAAACAGGCCAGAGCCACAGCGCCTTAAATCGGTTCTTGAGTCCACCGCATCTCAGCTCTCTCAATCTAAGAAAATAGATATTTACGATGCAATTGCTAATCGTAAACTGTATTCAGGACTCGTATTTACCTGCCAAATTGGTGATCTTCCTGTAGTGAGCTGTCAAATATCGAAATATCGGTATAAAAAAGCAGCACAAGAACATGTGGAAATACCGAATTATTTAGCACCCAGTTTGCAGTGACAAAGCCGGAGCAAGTTTGGGCGGGTGACCGTTGGATGTATTTAGCTGTTGTGATGGGCTTGTTTGCCGAAAATCGATTGGTTGGGCAATGTCATTATCATCAAATAGTCAGTTAACGAAAAGCGCTATCAATAGTTTTTGAATCAATAGGTAAGTCTAAAAATGTTCTGTTTCACTCGGATCAAGGAAACCATTATACAAGCCGTCATTACCGTCAGTTACTATGGTGTTATCAGATAAAACAAAGTTTATCTCGGTGAGGTAATTGCTGGGATAATGCACCAATGGAACGTTTTTTTAGAAGCTTAAAAAAACAGAGTGGGTGCCGAGACAGGTTATCGAAGTTTTACTGAAGCTCAGTACCAAATAATCCGTTATATGACCGGGTATTATAGTCAACTCAGACCTCATCAATATAATGGTGGATTAACACCCAATAAATTAGAGCGATTGTATTGGAAAAACTCTAAAACCGTGACCAATTTTTATTGACCACTACAAGCTGGCGGCTTTCCAATCCATGAAGGGCAGCCACAGATATACATTAACCTGCTACCCGATGCGAAAGATTTACGTGATTATATTTTAATTACGCCGATACCGTCATTGCCAGTGATTTATGTTTATTTAAGTAAAAAAAGCTGGCGATGTAACACCTAAAGGGCGCACATACACAAAGCATGGAGCAGAAAGAGCTGAAGAAAGAGGGTTTTCATCTGAACAGATTGATAATATTATAGATAATAATCAGAAAAGTAAAACCAAACAAATTGATCCTATGTCAGGAGAACAGACATGGCGATACCAAGACAAAAGAGGTAATACAGTTTTCACTGATGAGCATTCACAGTGTATTATAACTGTTTATTCTCATCCAAAGAACATTAATGATACTAAATATATTTCTAAGTCGAGGTAATAATGATTTTTGAAACACTAAAAAACATGAAATTAGATATAATTGAAGGTTTATATTTCGAAATCTCGGATTATTTTTTATCCATAGATAATATTAGTGATCTTGATATTACTAAAGATAAAATTCACTCTTTAACAATTAATGAAACCGGAAACAAATATGTAATTAAGGTCAATGCCAAAGGTTTAAGTGAGGAAGATATAAAAATAGTGTTTTTAAATTTCGTTCATTTTATTGAGTATAGTTATTTAACTATTTATTCTAAAAAAGAACTTGGTGATGAAATTGTTTATGAGTTAATATCATGTCTTTCAAGTAACGATGGTTTTTATTGTGAAGTTCACTTTAAATTATAAACATAGAGTGTGCTTATCTTATAATTTTAGGGTAGGTACATTATAATGCATTATCAATATAGATATGTGTTTAGGCCGGTTAATAACTTGTAACGTAAGGTTGTTTATTATACCTCTTTTGCTAATAGCATTTTTTATCAGTATTACTAGTAATGGGAAATTAGCCGAAGAATACAACCTTGATAAAAAATCCAGAAACAAATAAATTACAACAAGTAAGTAAAGATGACTCAGAAGGTAAGCCAGTAAAAGATATCGATTATGGTTATGATCAAGGCGCAGGAGACCCGCATGTTCATGATTGGGAATATCCATCAGAGTTTTCACCAAATAAAATCCGATCAAATGGAAGGCCACTATAACCCGGAGAAATCATCAATGATTAACACAGTAAATGTTCATGATGAAAATATACATGGAATTTTTTATGCAGATAAAGAAGAAGTTCTTGAGTTTTTTTTATCAAATAAGAAAAAAATACGGTTTAAAGAAGTAATTTATTGGGATTTGTCTGAATTCGAAAAACAAAATATAATATATGAGATAGAGCAATATAAAGAGATCCCTATATGGATTAAAGATGAGTTCGGAATAAAAAAAGCATTGCCTTTAGGTTGTTTTTTATACTATATAAATTCTAGTGTAGGTCTTTCTGGAATAGTAATAGCAAAAGATGCAAATTTTTCTGATGATGAAACCTCCTAAAATAATTATCAGTATATGTTAAAATACTAGTAATATATGTTGATTTATAAAAATAAAATGCTTCCCACTCGGCTAATTTTTTATATAAATCAAAATAATCCTTATAATCGATTAGGAATTTATATGAAACAAAAATTTTTTTATGAAATAGAAAGTACTAGCATAGATAAATTTACACTTGTATTTATTTTGGGTGTTTTGACTGGGCTAAAATCAAAAACACTATCTATAGATGAAGCTAATAATTTAATATTTAAACCTTATTACGTTAAGTTTTTTTCAGAGCATAAAGTATCCAAACATGTTACTGAAATCATTTCTAAAGGTTGTGAACTTGAGGATGTACTAGACCTTATTCCGGAAAAATTTGATTTAAATATCAATGAATTACTTAATGAAGTTACTCTTGAACTAGCTAAGTTAGAAAAATTTGAATATTCAAATATCAGATAAATGGTGCAATGATGCGAAGTATCGTAAACGGCAGAAAAATCATTTTAAAAAATGATACTACGAATACCGGAGGTACTGTGCTTACGGCTTCCTCTCTCGCCAAATAAACCCAAAGAGTCGCCTGTGTGGGCGACCCGGTTTATTACCCTTTATGTAAAAAACAGGGACTATCGTTGAAGGGAATAGCTTAATGAAAATTCATGATATTCCTGTCGCGCTAGAAGGCCATAACGTCGCTTGTGGGTGTTCAGGTGGCTGTATACTTGTCGCAGTAGGTTAAATTATAGCTTGATATCAGTACTCAGAATAAAAAATAAAGTCTAGGTAATGACCACCGTTACGAATATTCGCAAAGGTGGCTAAATGATATTATTCAGTTTGATTTATGCTCTAACTCATCAACATAATCCGCATACCACTGCATCATTTCACTTCTCGTATTGCAAATGGATCTCTTATATGACATAGCTAAAGTCTTAGTGATTCATTGGATTATTCAACTTGGCAAAGTCAAAAGGAGATATTGTTTTCTCCTGATTCGCATCCAAATAATCTGCCCACCATTGCACCATTAATCGACGTTCATCAATATGTCCGGCTTTATTCACCGTATTCTCGCTCATCGGTTTAAAGGGATCATGAACGCCTGTTGCGTATTACCATGAAGGAGATCGGTGAGTAACATTGATGGAGATCGGTTCGTGTCACTTTCACAGAACCATTGTTACATTGTCATCGATCAGGTACAACCCAAACTGATACCGTCCGAACAAGCTAAACCTACAGAATTTACCATTGCGTCTTTATTTGGTATTTCGACGGCTGAAGCCAATCCATTGATACTCATCCCGTTAGCGATGATATTTCTTCAGCAAATGGCGGTATCGGGCGGCGCAGCTCAGAGTCAAAATACCTGGCAATCCTCGGATAAGTTTTTTGATGATTACTCAACATCTCGTGTATCACCTACAATAAAAGTGAATGCTCCTTTACTATCAGCACTGAGTATCCTTGTGAGTATGGGATATGTAGGGTTTTTTACTCGTATAGAATCGAGTGACTCAAGTGATTTACTGACTTATGAGGATTTAAAAGAAAAGGCGCTCGCTAAGGGAACCGCGGCCACTCGAATACGTATGGGAATCGATGAAGATGGTCAAGTAGTCGGCTATCATACCTCTACGGAGAGTGGGCAAGACCAAGTTCCTGTTAGGATGATGGAACTCGCTTCAGAAGCGGAGGCGCAAAAAGTCCGTTCATTGGCGGTTTATCAAGCATCAGAAGGCTTACGATATGCGGGTAGTACAGCAGATGTGTACAAATTTATACCGATGACGGGGAAGACGTTTTTATCAGTTATGCGAAAAATGGTAATTTTGTGGGTATTCAATCCCAAATCCATGAGGAGGAAGGTCGAATTCACACAGGGCATCCACCGTCACTGCCTTTAGATATTAGACCGCATACGGGTAGCAATCAGCTCCCTGAGGCTCTTGATATTACGTCAGCGGGTGGCTTTCCTATTAATGAAGGGCAGCCACAGATATACATTACACCTGTACCGGATGCGAAAGATTTACGTAATTATATTTTAATTACGCCAATACCATCATTACCAGTGGTTTATGTTTACCTGAGTGAAAGTGCGGGTGATAATGGTGAAGAAAAACCTAAAAATAGTAAAATGTTAGATGATAAATATTTAAAAGATAAAGGTGTTGATGCGCATGAAATACAAAGTGAATTCTTAGGCAGTAATGCTGAAATAAAAAATATGACCTTTATGTAGATAAAGATTCTGGACAAGTCTGGATCTTTAGGAAAGGTGGAAAAGGTTCAGGAATACCTACTGGCGAATATATTAACTGATAGGAGTTATAGAATGACTAAAACAACAGTTCAGGCGGAGTTTTCAATTTCAGGTGATGAAAAATTAGATATCGTGAAAATAACTGAGATGCTAAATATTAATCCTAGTAAAGTAGCCGTAAAAGGTGAGCGGAATTTAAATGTAAAAAGAGAATTTTATCATCCAACCAGTTACTGGATAGTTCGAACAGATAAAGAAAAATCCTATGACGTGGAAATTCAAACGAAAAAAATACTTGAGAAATTTTCGGATAAAAAAAATGAACTTATTAAAATTAAAGAGTTATATAATGCAAGTATCAGTTTATGCTTATTTATAGAGATTGTTGATAATGAAAAACCTGCGATTGGTTGGTCTGCTGAGACAAATCTTTTTTAGGCAGTATTGGAGCAGAAAGTTTTCTAGATTTGTACATATACTAATTAATTGTATTTTGAGATAAGAATAAATAAACTAATGTAACTATGTACTAGGTCTTAAGGTTGATGATCATGCGTAGCACAGTTAATGGTCGTAAAGTTATTTTAAAAAATGATACCACCAACACAGGTGGTACAGTGCTTACGGGATCCTCCCTTGCCAAACAAGTCCAAGAAGTCGCCTGTGTGGGCGACTCGGTTTATTGCCTTTCATGTAAAAAACAGGAACTATCGTTGAAGGGGATAATTTAATGAAAATTAATGGTATTCCTGTCGCGCTAAAAGGCCATAAAGTCGCTTGTGGATGTTCTGGTGGCTGTGTACTTGTCGCAGCAGATTAAATTATAGCTCGATATCAGTAATTAGGAAAAAATAAAGTCTAGGTAATGACCACCTTTACGAATATTAGCAAAGGTGGCTAAATGATATTATTCAGTTTGATTTATGCTCTAACTCATCAATATATCCGCATACCACTGCATCATTTCCCTTGTTCCTTCCAAATACTGACCATGATTATAGGTTCCACGAATGGAATTTTTATCTTTATGCACCAATTGAGTTTCAATCCAAGCGCTGTTAAACCTGCCC
>NZ_JAMPMC010000015.1:0-134763 GCF_028477945.1 Providencia sp. PROV261
TTACTATGGAAGGCAACAAACAAGGTCTTATCTCCAGAGGATGTTCTTCAATAGACTCTATCGGGAACAAGAGCCAAGTAGGAAAAGAAGATCAAATTTTTATTTTGGAATTTAAAAACTCCATTACTAGACACCAAAATGTCAGTCATTTACCAATAGACTTTATAAAACTTATAGATAAATCATCACCATTGATTCTTAGTGCCATATCAAATAATGAAGTACTCAAACTAATATTTGATTTTTATCGGACTTCGCAGGATGGGAAACAAGAAAAATATTATTCAATCCTTATTCAAGGGGCACAAATAGTTGATTTTTCAACACGTTATCCACATAGTTTAACCCACAACATGAGCCAGCCCGAAGAACTAATCTCGGTTAATTATTCAGATATTACATGCACCCATCACATGGCGGGCACATCTGGTTATAGTATTAAAGAGAATAATATTTTTTAATAAACCTTAAGTAGTAGTATTTCTACACTACTACTTTTTTATTTGTTTAAGGAAAAACAAACATACTAAGTAAGAACATAACGATTATAATAACAACACATCCTATTATTGCTATTGGCAGAGTGGGTGAAAAAAGAAAGCATAAATAACATAGCACTGCTGTAATAGCTATATGGATAAGATCACTAAATTGTCTATACAAAAATGCAATCGAATTTTTAAAAACACTAATTATTTTATTCTTCATCACTAATTAACCCATCTAAATGCTTAAGAATTAATTCATCCGTAAATACTGAACTATCACCATAATAGTAAGATTCAATTAATGATCCCATATGAGGCTAAATAAAAAAATAAGTAAGATCTAGATTATTAGATTTTAATTTTAAATATAACCTTGGATATTTAATTTTCAATCTATCAGATGCTTTAACCATTTGTTCAAAAAGACCATATGTTGTTAAAGCCGACAGTTGCCAAGTAATAAATCTTTTCACTAAGGCATTCTTCGTGATATCTTTGATTATCTTTTGGGCTATTATATAAGCAATCGTATATACTAACATCTTCTTAACCATTTGTTTTTGTATTAATGAGTTAGTCATATTCTTTGTAGCTTCAGCATAAATTTTTATTTTCTTCTTTCTTTCTTCAGAAGATGAGTCCATTAAATCATTAATAATTATTTCAACGGCATCTATAATAATATCAGGATTCTTAACAATCTCCCAAATTAAACTTAAAATTCGCTCATCTTCTTCTTTAGTTTTTTTACCATATTTTTCATATACTGCATCATGGATCTCATCGTATTGATCGCCCAAATCTTCCCGATGTAAAAACATATGAGAGGTTCTACGAATAGACCTTTTACCGCCTAGATAAGCCGTATTTGCGATATCCTCGACATCTTTAACGACTGAATCGATCATCGAGCCGTATAATTCCTTTTCTTCCGGTGTCATAATTTGACCTTTATCATATAAATAGATTAATATTCTTTTATCTTACTTTTGATTCAAAATCAAACATCAATGTATTTTTATAGATGTAATGTTATTCTGATTAGGTTACAGACGATCTGTCCACTCCCCATTAATCGTGATGCTGGTGGGCTCACCAACATCATTAACTTTAGTATGCCTTACAAGGCAACATTAACTTGTATTGTATAAGTGATCTACTTTTAATCTTTTTCTGCATCATTGAACCACTTAGGCATAGGGTTTTCATCTATAGATAACTTGATAAAAGAATCATCGCCGTTTTGATTCTTTATACATCTTATTTCTTCAAACCCCCATTTTCCATTTCTATCAGAATAATAGACAGTATACTTATCAGCATGAAAACCAAAATATCTTTCTTTAGGATTACTTATTTTCCTCTGCCCACAATATGCTGAGGTTTTCCACTCAAAATTTGTAGCAAAATCAAGTGATAACACCATGAAATTGCCCATCCATATTGGGACCAAAGTTAATGTAATTGAAGTAATGCCGATAAGAAGTAAGTTTGAGCCAAGCGTAATAGGCAGAACGACTTGTTTTCATTAAATTGCAGAGCTTCAGCACGGGAAACTGTGAAGATAATTGCTTAATCGTTTTAAACGCTACTTGGTTTCCTTTAGCAGGAGGGCGCTGGCTTTTTTAGGATTTCTTTCTCCATCCTAAGTTCTTTAATTTCCTTTCGAAGCCTTAATTAATAGCTCAGCTCTATCATCTGAATTCAAGCTGTTACCCGATTGCTCAGCGTCGAATTTTGCTTTCCAGTTATAAAATAATTTATCGGTGATCCCTAAAGAAGCTGCCGCTTTTGGCACGCTATAGCCTGGCTCGGTGACTGATGCGACCGCCTCTTGCTTAAACTCAGTAGTATAAATTCTGTTTGTTCGTTTTTTCATTTAACACCTCAATAATTGGATTATATTCCATTATTAAAGTGTCTTGTTTTATTAAAGCAGAACACTAGCATAGGAAATATTAAAACAAAACACATCACAAGATAAGGATGGCCTTATGACCACTTTTTATTGGTCGCGTGCCAATCACGAGCAACTTTCTCAACGGTATTGAATTCCTTTTGCTGCTCTTCCTTTAATTCTTTCTTGTGTTCGCGTGGATAAATACCTAAAGTAACTTGCTTTCTGGCTGCATCTCTTCTTTCTCTGGCATCTGCTAAAGAGATCTCAGGGTATACACCAAAAGCCATCAAATGTTGTTTACCGTCAAAGCGAAAACGGAAACGCCAGTATTTAGAACCATTGGGGTGAATATACAGAAACAAGCCATCACTGTCTGTCAGTATGTAAGCTTTCTCGTCTGGTTTACCTGCACGAACTTTCGTATCAGTTAATGCCATATTCTTTGTTCTCTTCCCCCCCAGACTGGGTATATATACGAGATATCTCAGATGATTTCGCGTTACATAGATAACTACGTGCCTACGCTACAGGATGCGCCTGCATGTACTATCATTAGCAATGCCATCAATAATGCATAATAAATATTATCGAAGCGACAGATATACTCACAAGGAGGCTAATACGGGTTGGCCTGGATTGACATTCATTGACTAAAAATGCGAGGAAAGCCTTGTAACCTTAAGATTCAGGCATAAAAAAAGACGCCTTGAGCGTCTTAATTTTCACTTTAGTGGTGCCGAAGGCCGGACTCGAACCGGCACACCCGAAGGCGGTTGATTTTGAATCAACTGCGTCTACCAATTCCGCCACTCCGGCACGAAGTGATGTGTTTCTTGGAAAACGTGGTTATTATACTTGCCTTGTCTCGACTAGCAACATTTATCTTGATTATTCAGTTTGTTCGATTAAAAAAAAAGCATGTTGCTTAATATCTCCCTGATTGATATACCGTCCTGCTTTCTAAAATTGAATAACTACTCTCTCTATTAGCCATTTAATGCTTTTTGCTTAATGATCAGCCTAGACATATGTTACTTTAGTCAAATATTTGATTTAATCATTTGCTTCATCAAGGCTGCTGGCGACTTCATACGATTTTTGCTAGCGTATGCACATTGTTGAATTAGTAAAGGTATTTATACATGGGTTTTATAGGCTGGATAGCGACTGGCGTAGTTATTGGCATCCTAATCGGTGCATTAATGAAGGTCTTCGCTAAGAAAAAATAACCTTGGTCTGCTCGACCATCTGCAAAATTACCTATCGGCTGGCTCCTAAACATGAAGAGATCGTTTCTAAAAATTCTGTCAGTGTCTGCATTGTCTCTCGCATTAGCAGCTTGCTCGACGACGACAGAAAAACAACCTAAGTTTTTACAAGGCAATAATGACGCTGAGTCGAATGACTGGCGAGTGTTTGAAGGCGATAGAAGAACCTATGAGCGGGTTGCGAAGATTGTCGATCTGTATGCAAATCGCATTTTTAACGAAAGCGATGCTCGGGGCATGGCAATCATTGTTATTGATAATAACCAAACACTATCACGCTATTATGGGGAAACCGCCCCCGGAAATGGTAAAAAACCGGGCCCTCATTCGCTAGTTAGGATTGCCTCTATCACTAAGTTAATGACCAGTGAAATCTTAATTAAGCTGGAGCAGGATAAAAAATTACTGATAACGGATCCTCTACAACAATACAGTTATCATGGCGTCACTGTACCTGATAATAGTAGTGGCCACCCTATCCGTTTATACCATTTAGCAAGCCATACCAGCGGATTACCACGTGAGCAGCCGGGGGGGAAATGGGGTAGACCTGTTTTTATTTGGCCAACGCAGGATAATCGTTGGAACTGGCTAAAAAATGGTAAACTCGATGCGACACCGGGAACCGAAGCTGCTTACTCAAACCTTGCTTATGATCTGCTTGCTGATGCAATGGTTAAAGCATCGGGGCAGTCCTATCCACAGTTGTTCAGTCGTTATGTAACTTCTCCAGCCAAAATGACCGAAACAACCTATACGCCTAACGCCTCTCAATGCGCAAGGTTGATGGAAGGCACTAAGCCAAGCCCATGCCATAACACGTTAGCGGCGGCAGGAAGCGGTGGTGTCTATTCTACGCCTGCGGATATGCAAAAGTGGATGCAGCAATTTTTATCGACGGATAAAAACCTAAGAAAAGCCACAGCAGCACGTGAGCAAGGTATTTACTTCCCAAGAGAAAAATTACTTGATGTCAAAGGCATGGATGTTGCAGGTCATGCGGATGGTATTGGCCTTGGCTGGGTTTATATGAAGCCACAAAATGGTCGGCCGGGGATTTATCAGAAAACGGGTGGTGGAGGTGGGTTTAATAGCTATATGGCGATGATCCCACAACAAAATATCGGCGTTTTTGTGGTGATGACCCGCAAAGACAGCAGTAAGTTTAGTAAGTTAACCGTGGGGGTTAATGATATGGTGGCCGCTCTATCGGCTAACCATGCGTATGGAAAACATTGAAAGCGTACCGCCGACGCAATGAATGCACTGGCGAGTTATGCCCCAACCCTAAGACACTATTTTATTCAACTTGTTGCCCTTAAATTAGCAATGGGTTGATAAATAACTGCGTGTTGTCATTGCTAAACAGCAAGTTTTCTCAACTGTTACCGAGCGATTTTGGTCGGTAACGGTGCTTACGCGATTAATTTTTATCCTTTGTGATCACGATAATAACCAGTAAGAGCCTATTTAATAGAGTGACAGCACGCATCACGGCACAAATCTTTTTATATTATATTGATGGCTTATTAATACTGTTCTTACTGTATAACTATCAATCATTGGTTTTTGCAAGCACCAAGACATATTCATCGCAATACTAGTGACATAAACAATTCAAGGAGAGAATTTTATGTCATCAATTATTATTAAAACGCATGGTGAGAAAGGGTTGCTGCAAATGCGAGATGGCACTTTTGCGAAAGTGACTAACGCCAATTGCCATGCGCTGCTAGCGGATAAAATTAAAGGCATAAAACAGAGCCCTTCGCTTATAAAACTATGTAGTTGTCATAGTGCTGAAGGGGGGCGATTCTCAAATGCACAAGTCATGGCCAATCAATTAAAACTCCCTGTAATGGGGTTTTATGGCATCACGCACGAGAATATCGTGAAAGCAGCTACTGGCAATAAAAAAGCACACCCTATTTTCCATCCTCAAGAAAATAAATTAAATGCCAAAATAAGTGAGCTAGGTAATCGATTTATTGGTAACTTACTCAAAATTAGAATTTTTATTACTCATCCAACTCTCCCTGAGCCTTTCAAGTATTGATTGGTTTAATACAAATAAATAAGCCACCGCATTACTCAATACGATGGCTTATTGGAATATTATCGATTTTAAAATTGGCTTACTTACGTTTCACCAGCAAGACAATACTGACCCCAAGGAATAGGACGCTTGGTAGTAACGCCGCAATAATAGGCGGTATGGAGTAGACCAAACTCCACTTACCAAACCCTTCATTTAGGACATAAAACAGGAAGCCACCAACAATCCCAGAGACGACACGTACCCCCATCGGTACAGTACGTAATGGACCGAAGATAAATGAAACGGCCATAAACATCATCACTGCTGCGGATAGAGGCGCTAAGATCTTTTTCCACATACTCAATTCATAGACTGCGGCTACCTGCCCACTCTCTTTTAAGTAAGCGATATATTGATAAAGCCCGCGAATCGAAAGGGAGTCTGCACTCAAGGAAACGATACCGAGTTTTTCGGGTGTCAGGTTCGTTTTCCACTCATAAGTTAAGCGCTGGGAGCCCGTAATTTTTTTCTCACTACTTAAAATAGACTCATCAACTTGAGACAACACCCACAATTGATTGTCTTTGTCATAAGCGCCGCTTGAAGCAAACATCACCGATGTTAACTTATGCTGCTCATTAAAGCGGTAGATAGACACTTCTTGAATCGATGTGGTATCAGAGACGCGTTGAATATGAATAAAATCAGGGCCATCTTTCGCCCACATCCCTTCATCTGTCACAACTAATGAGTTACCCACAATTTTTTCTGCGCGATAATTTCTCGCCCATTGATCTGCGCTTGGGGCAACCCATTCGCCAATCAACATCGCCACAATAACCAGAGGGATCGCTGTTTTCATCACGGACAGTGCAATTTGCAAGCGTGTAAAGCCAGAAGCTTGCATAACCACCAGCTCACTACGTGATGCTAAAGCACCTAACCCTAGTAACGCTCCGAGCAGCGCCGCCATCGGAAAGAAAATATCGATATCTTTTGGGATCGTTAATAACGTAAATACCCCAGCGCCTAGGGTCGTATATTCACCATCACCAACTTTACGTAGTTGCTCGACAAATTTGATGATCCCTGAAAGGGACACCAACATAAACAAGGTCATTAAAATAGAGTTGAGGATGGTTCGTCCAATGTACCTGTCTAAAACACCAAACATCAGGCAGCCCCTCTATTAAATTTGACGCGTAAACGGCGCATTGGCACGGTATTCCATACGTTTAGGATAATCGCTAAAGCCAGATACCCTAAGTTAACTGCCCACATTGCATATTTCGGATCGACATCCCCTTTTTCTGCGCTATTACGCAATGTACTTTGTAATAGGAAGAAAATAAGATACAGCAACATGGCTGGCAGCATGCTCAATACCCGCCCTTGACGAGGGTTCACTTCACTCAGCGGCACTACCATTAATGCCATCACCACCACCGAGAAGACAATCGTCAAACGCCAATGGAATTCTGCATTGGAATCAAAGTCATTCGCCTTCCATAACTGAAGCATATTTTTTTGTTCGACTCTATCATTGCGGGCATCACTTGGTTTGTGATCAATAACCGCCTGATAATTTTTAAAGTCGGTGATGCGGAAATCACGTAATAATGCCGTTCCTTCGTAGCGAGTTCCTTCATCCAATACCACAATTTGTCGGCCATCGGCATCTTCTCGCATATAGCCACTATCGGCGACCACTACCGATGGGCGCTGTTCATTAGTGGCGCGCAATTGTGCTAAGAAGACATTTTTAAAGTCATTACCTTTGACGTCGCCAATATACAATACGATGTTTCTATCTTTGGTGGTTTTGAATTGCCCTTCCACCATGGCAGCTAGCCCAGGGTTAGCTTTAGCGTCTGCCAGCACCTGTTCTTGATATTGCGACGACCAAGGAAGCATCCACGCAATATTGCCTATTGCGACCAATGCGGTCAACGTTGCAAGCACCAGAGCGGCCTTAACCAGAACGCTTTTCCCGAGCCCGCATGCATGCATCACCGTAATTTCACTTTCGGTGTACAGTTTGCTGTATGTCATCAGTAGCCCAAGAAATAGGCTTAAAGGGAGGATCAATTGCGCCATTTCAGGCACGCCCAATCCCAGTAACGGTAATACTAAATCTGAAGGAATATTTCCCTGAACAGCAGCCCCGAGAATATCGATGGACTTCTGACTAAAAAAAATCAACATTAGCACAAAAAGGATAGCTAGCTGACTTTTCAGGGTCTCCCGTACCAAATATCTAATAATGATCACGCTTATACGCCTGTGAAAACTTGTCTTTTGGGTGGAAAATGGCTAAGTTCGTTCAATATCTACCATTTGTTAACATATACTCTGGCTCATTGTATGACTAGAATGATATAAAAGCATTCTCTATACTGATTACCCAATCAGAACATGCTTAATATTATTGAAATACCAGATATCTGCTCAGTTTAACATAAAGAGTTCATTCTCTATGAGGTAGATTATGCTGTAACGCTAATTTTAGCGGGAGCATGGGCCTTTGTCTTTAAGATTCAGGAGAACGCATGGAGTTTAGTGTAAAAAGTGGTAGCCCGGAAAAACAACGTAGCGCATGTATCGTTGTCGGAGTCTTTGAACCACGCCGTCTGTCCCCTATAGCTGAACAGCTGGACAAAATAAGTGACGGATATATCAGCGCCCTGCTGCGCCGCGGGGAACTTGAAGGTAAAGTAGGGCAATCCCTACTACTCCATCATGTACCAAATATCCTGTCTGAACGTATTCTACTCATCGGCTGTGGTAAAGAACGTGAGCTAGATGAGCGTCAATTCAAACAGATTATTCAGAAAACAATCAGCACATTGAATGAAACTGGTTCAATGGAAGCCGTCTGTTTTTTAACTGAGTTACACGTTAAAGGCCGTAATAATTATTGGAAAGTACGTCAAGCTGTTGAAACGGCAAAAGAGTCGCTCTACGTCTTTGATCAATTGAAAAGCAATAAAACGGAACATCGCCGTCCACTGCGTAAGTTGGTTTTCAATGTGCCAACACGCCGTGAATTAACGAGCGGTGAGCGTGCTATCGCCCATGGACTCGCCATTGCGTCCGGTGTTAAGGCCGCGAAAGATCTCAGCAACATGCCACCAAACATTTGTAATGCGGCATATTTAGCATCACAAGCACGTCAATTAGCTGACATTTCTGAAAATAGGCTGACAACACGTGTTATCGGTGAAGAGCAGATGAAAGAGCTAGGCATGAATGCTTACCTCGCTGTTGGTCAAGGCTCACAAAATGAATCGCTGATGTCTATCATGGAGTACAAAGGTAACCCTGATCCTGAAGCGAAACCTATTGTATTAGTCGGTAAAGGCCTCACATTTGACTCAGGTGGTATTTCTATCAAGCCAGCAGATAGCATGGATGAAATGAAATATGACATGTGCGGTGCTGCAACGGTTTACGGTGTGATGCGTTTTATCACCGAATTGCAGTTGCCAATCAACGTGGTCGGTGTGCTGGCTGGCTGTGAAAATATGCCAGGAGGACGAGCCTATCGCCCAGGTGATATCCTCACCACGATGTCAGGGCAAACGGTTGAAGTACTTAATACTGACGCCGAAGGTCGTTTAGTGCTATGTGATACCCTCACCTATGTCGAGCGTTTTGAGCCGGAATTGGTTATCGATATCGCCACATTGACAGGGGCTTGTGTGATTGCGTTAGGTAGCCATTACACTGGCTTAATGTCAAACCACAACCCGCTAGCTCATGAGTTATTAAACGCTTCTGAGCAAGCGGGTGACCGTGCATGGCGCTTACCGTTAGCTGATGAATACTATGAGCAAATCAGCTCTAATTTTGCTGACTTAGCCAATACAGGTGGTCGTCCTGCGGGTGCAATTACTGCGGGCTGCTTCCTCGCTCGTTTTGCGACCAAATACAATTGGGCGCACTTGGATATTGCTGGTACAGCATGGCGTTCAGGTAAAGCAAAAGGCGCAACAGGCCGTCCTGTATCATTGTTGTCACAGTTCTTACTGAACCGCGCTGGCCTGAACGGCGACGATTAGTCTTAATTGATGTCCTATAATGACGCGAGTTACAGACCATTGCGTTGTAACTCGCGTCATGGGTCTAGACGCTAAATAGCTCAAGGTGTAGCGAGTCAAATTGGCGTTGCAACTTGAACTATGACGAGTATATAGCACTCAAGAGTGCGATACGCTAAAATAGCCCCATCTTCATTTCAGGGTATTGCCTGTCGCAATACCCTTTTTGCATAACATTTTTCTATTCCATAAAGAAAGAGATGAAAAACGCCACCTTTTATTTGCTTGAACAACCATCGCTGCAAGTGGAGTTAGAAGCCCATGAATGGCTTGCTTGCGAACTTGCGGCGCAAATGTGGCGTGATGGTAAGCGTGTTTTAGTCGCGTGTGAAACCGCTGAGCAAGCAGAAAAACTGGATGAGTCACTTTGGCAAAGAGATCCTCATCAGTTCGTGCCTCATAACCTCGCTGGTGAAGGGCCTCGTTATGGCGCACCGATTGAAATTTGCTGGCCGGGGAAACGCGGAAATGCCCAACGCGATATTCTGATCAATCTTCAGAGCCAGTTTGCAGACTTTGCCACTGCATTCCATGAAGTGATAGACTTTGTGCCTATTGATGAAACTTTAAAACAGTTGGCGCGTGAACGGTATAAAATTTACCGCAGCGTCGGCTTCAATTTGACTATGGCGACGCCGCCAACTAACTGAATACGATATAAAAATGGATAAGAAACCAGATAATGCGATTGCCGAGCCTTCGCTCGATAAAACTTATAATCCCGCTGAAATAGAGCAAGCACGCTATGCTCATTGGGAAAAAAGCGGTTATTTCAAACCAAACGGGGATACTAGCAAAGAGAGTTTCTGTGTCGTTATTCCACCACCAAACGTCACAGGTAGCCTGCATATGGGGCATGCTTTCCAGCAAACGATTATGGATACCATGATCCGTTACCAACGCATGCAAGGTAAAAATACGCTGTGGCAAACAGGTACTGACCATGCTGGTATCGCAACCCAAATGGTTGTTGAACGTAAGATCGCGGCTGAAGAGAACAAAACTCGTCACGATTACGGCCGCGATGCGTTTATTGACAAAATTTGGCAATGGAAAGCAGAGTCTGGTGGCACCATTTCACAACAAATGCGCCGTTTAGGTGACTCTGTTGATTGGGAGCGCGAGCGCTTCACAATGGATGAAGGCCTATCAAAAGCCGTTAAAGAAGCCTTCGTTCGTCTTTATAAAGATAACTTAATTTATCGTGGTAAACGCCTCGTTAACTGGGATCCTAAACTCCACACTGCGATTTCTGATTTGGAAGTCGAAAACCGTGAAATCAAAGGCTCCATGTGGCATTTACGCTATCCACTTGCAGATGGTGCAAAAACAGCCGAAGGTAAAGATTATCTGGTTGTCGCAACCACACGCCCAGAAACTATGCTGGGTGATACTGGTGTGGCGGTTAACCCAGAAGATCCCCGTTATAAAGATTTAATTGGTAAAGAAATTATTCTTCCAATCGTCAATCGCCGTATTCCAATTGTCGGTGACGAACACGCCGACATGGAAAAAGGCACCGGCTGCGTGAAAATTACCCCTGCTCATGACTTTAATGACTATGAAGTCGGTAAACGTCATCAGCTCATTATGATCAACATGATGGATTTAGATGGTAATGTCCGTAGTGAAGCAGAAGTCTTTGATACTCACGGTAACCCATCAACCGCATATAGCAGTGAAATCCCAGAAGCTTACCGTGGTATGGAGCGTTTTGCCGCACGTAAAGCGATTGTCGCGGAATTTGAGCAGTTAGGTTTATTGGTTGAAGTTAAGCCGCATGACTTAACAGTGCCTTATGGTGACCGCGGTGGCGTCGTTATCGAGCCAATGCTAACTGACCAATGGTATGTTCGTACTAAGCCGCTAGCAGAAGATGCCATTAAAGCGGTTGAAGATGGTCGTATTCAATTCGTACCTCGCCAATACGAAAATATGTATTACTCTTGGATGCGTGATATCCAAGATTGGTGTATCTCTCGCCAATTGTGGTGGGGTCATCGTATTCCTGCATGGTATGACGACAAAGGTAATGTCTATGTGGGTCGCGATGAAGATGAAGTTCGTCGTGAAAACAACTTGGGGGCAGAGATTGCACTGCGCCAAGACGAAGACGTATTGGATACTTGGTTCTCTTCCGGTTTATGGACCTTCTCAACATTAGGCTGGCCTGAAAATACCGAAGCACTGAAAACGTTCCATCCTACCGATGTGTTGGTCAGTGGTTTCGACATTATTTTCTTCTGGATAGCCCGCATGATCATGATGACCATGCACTTCATTAAAGATGAGAACGGCGTACCGCAAGTACCGTTCAAAACCGTTTATATGACGGGTTTGATCCGTGATGAAGAAGGCCAAAAAATGTCTAAATCCAAAGGGAACGTTATCGACCCTCTGGACATGATCGACGGAATTTCGTTAGAAGATCTGCTTGAGAAACGTACTGGCAATATGATGCAGCCACAATTGGCTGAAAAAATTGCCAAGCGTACTCGCAAAGAGTATCCAAACGGTATTGAAGCACATGGTACTGACGCACTACGCTTTACCTTAGCGGCGCTTGCCTCAACAGGCCGAGATATCAACTGGGATATGAAACGTCTGTCTGGCTACCGCAACTTCTGTAATAAATTATGGAACGCAAGCCGCTTTGTCCTAATGAACACAGAAAATCAAGACTGTGGTCAGAACGGTGGTGAAATGAGCTTCTCTTTGGCTGATCGCTGGATCATGGCTCAGTTCAACCAAACCATCAAAGCGTACCGTGAAGCCCTCGATACCCATCGTTATGATATTGCCGCGGGTATTTTGTATGATTTCACTTGGAACGAATTCTGTGACTGGTACTTGGAGCTATCAAAACCTGCTGTTCACAAAGGTAATGAAGCGCAAGCTCGTGCAGCACGTTTCACGCTGATCGAAGTATTAGAAGCGCTATTACGTTTAGCACACCCTATTATTCCATTTATCACGGAAACTATCTGGCAACGTGTGAAAGTCGTCAAAGGGATTGATGCAGATACCATCATGCTACAACCATTCCCTGAATTTGATGCAGCTAAAGTGGACGAGCAAGCACTGAGTGATTTGGAATGGATCAAAGAAGCTATCATTGCTGTCCGTAATATTCGTGCCGAAATGAATATTTCGCCGGGTAAACCACTAGATGTATTACTGCGTGGTGCTTCTGAAGATGCGAAACGTCGCGTTGCAGAAAACCAAAACTTTATTAAATCCATGGCACGCCTTGCAAGTATCACGGTACTGGCAGACGGTGAAGAAGCGCCAGTTTCTGTGACAAAACTGGTTAGCGGTACTGAGCTATTGATCCCAATGGCAGGCCTGATTGATAAAGATGCCGAGTTAGCGCGTTTGGATAAAGAGTTAGAGAAAGTACTCAAAGAGATTGAGTCTATCGAAAGCAAACTCGCTAATGAAGGTTTTGTCAGCCGTGCACCTGCTGCCGTTGTTGAGAAAGAGCGCGAGCGCCTAGCGGCTAACATTGAAGCTAAAGGTAAGTTAGAAGCACAAAAAGTGACCATTGCGTCGCTATAATTTGCCTCTTTCACACTGACTTAAAACCCTTATTGGTTCGCCAATAGGGGTTTTTTATTAGAACACCTATCTAAATAAGTAAATCAATCCCGAACCCTATACCCACGTTAATTAATCGATTATTATGATACGACTGCGTTCGCAGATCTCAGATTGAAGTTCCCTTCTGGTTCTCTCTCACTGAGTAGTACAAAACAATAAATAAAGAGAGTTTCTCATGACAACAAATACAACAACCCACACTATTCGTTTAATCGAACAAAAAGATAATGCGGGGATTGCCGCGGTTATCCGTGAAGTTTCAGCAGAACATGGCTTAACGGCTGATAAAGGTTTTGCGGTAGCCGATCCTATTTTAGATACGCTCTATGAAGTCTATAGCAAGCCTCGTAGTGCTTACTGGGTCGTTGAAATGGACGGTAAAATTGTCGGTGGTGGTGGCATATCACAATTAGCTGGCGGTGATAATGAAACAGCCGAGCTACAAAAAATGTATCTCTCTTCGGTATTAAGAGGTAAAGGGGTCGCTAAGCAGATTGTACTAATGTCATTAGAGTTTGCTAAAGCACAAGGTTATACACGCTGCTACCTAGAAACAACCGCAGATTTACAAGCAGCCATTAAACTGTATGAGAAATTAGGCTTTGAATTTATCGATGAGCCACTCGGCAATACAGGCCACAGCGATTGTGAAATCCGTATGCTAAAAGCACTGTAATCACAGTCTCCATAAGGATAGCCAAGCTGCTATCCTTATTACCTATATAGATAGAAAATCGTATAACGTTAAAGATCAAATCTCTTTAGATAATAAGTTTTTTATTATCCCACACTTATGATTGCTATTCATTTCATTGCTATGATCTTGTAAGATAATCAATTCTCTTTCGAGCTTTTTCAGCTTTTCGATATTTTCTCTAATATTAAATAGATGTGAGTTAATCACGCCCTCAACGAGCTCACAATCATCACTATTATTATCCACCAGATCTAATAGTTTTTTTATTTCACGATGAGACATATTAAGACTACGGCAATTTTTTATAAAACGGAGTCGTTCAATATGGTTTTCACTGTAACTGCGATAGTTATTATCATTTCTATTCGGAGGAACGATTAGGCCCTCTTTTTCATAAAACCGTATTGTCTCTCTTGGAATATTGAATAATTTTGATACTTCACCTATTTTCATATTCTTCCACCTAAAAACAGAGATAGGTTATTTTAAATTTTCAATAATGCTAATCCTTACCATTATTGTAAGGTCAAGAAAAACGATGATTTGATTATTTTTCTTATTTAATGTTTTTATTTCAACAAATTAAAAGTAAAACCATCAAAGGTTAACCTATTCAGCTAGCCGCTAGACCAACAATTTTTAGTTTATTGCATTATCTAGCTGGCTAGCTAGGCTTAATACTTTATGACACGATTGTTATCAAAATACGCTATACTACGCATGGTACCTGAGTGCGGTTTCTCTCCTATATTTAGCAGGGGTTACTTTCAATTTACGCTTAAAAGCTCTTGTTAACCCTTGCTGTCCATCAAAACCGTATCTAAAAGCAATATCAATAATCTTGTCATTTGTCTGTTTCAAATCAGATGACACCTTTAATAGCCTCTTAATTAAAAGATATTGCCCTAAGCTGACGCCCACGGTATTTTTAAAAATACGTTGAAAATACCATTTTGAATAGCCAGCCCTATGAGAGATTTCCGCAATATTCAGTGGCTTATCCACATTCATATCAATCCATAAAAGAATATCTTGTATCACATTTTCTCTAATGGTGTGATGACTCATCACTCATCTCCTTATAAAATCAAAGGATTTTATTGATAAAATATAACATGTCCTCGGAGTTTAGTTTCGCCACTTGCTCCAACAATTTTATAACTACTCGCCCCTATCTTTTTTGCCGTTTCCTGAGCTTGCGTTTCTATTGATGATAAACTCGCATCACCAATAAATGTGGCTGAGCTGAGTATTTTTTTATGCGTATCTACAGATAAATAATTCTCAGTAACCTTATTTGATGCCTGTTGAGAATATGTTTGATTATTTGCAGCGACGCCTTGATAACTAACTAGGCTTAATACAAATAAAGCGATAATCTTTTTCATCATTAATCCTTATTTATGTCCGTGTTTTAATTAATGATGAATATTAAAAACCTTAAAGTAGATACAAGGTCAATAACTTATTTGGCTTTTGCAAACTTATTTTTATATCTATCTCTAAGATAACCTTATTGAGAGTATTCAATTTATTTAATTAAAAATAAACGTAAACACTGTCCTTCAATATATTCCCACACCTGCTTGCATTAAAACGGTTGACCTTACAACTACTGTAACCTTTACCCTTACACAACATTGGTTATTCAACATTAAAGCTAACAATGAAATCAATTAATTAGGTAAAGTTTATTATGAAGATGAAAATCGGAATATATGCGACATTTGTTGTGGCTATGGGGATAAGCGGCCTCGCTATCGCACAAGATGCTAATAATGATAATAAACCCGAAACGACAAGTTCTACGATGCTCCCTAAAGTGCCTGTCGCGGAAGTGATCCAACGAGAAATGACTCCTTTTTCTGAATTTACAGGCTACTTAGCTTCACCCAAAACGGTTGATTTACGCTCTCGCGTGGGTGGACGGATTAATTCTGTAGACGTTCCTGAAGGGCAACTGGTTAAAAAAGGCGATTTACTCTTCCAAATCGACCCTCATCCATTTCAAATCGCCTTGCTTGAGGCTGAGGGAAAATTAAGCCAAGCAGAAGCCTTAGCGGCTCAAGCTAGTAGAAATTACCAACGCCTCAAAGGATTAGTAAATAAAGGTGCCGTTTCGCGGAAAGATTATGATGATGCCTTATCCACGCTGACCGCAAATAATGCACAAGTAAAATCAGCAAAAGCCGCGGTAGAATCCGCCAAACTCAATTTATCTTATACGCAAATTCGTTCCCCTATTGCAGGCCGAGTCGATAGAGCCTTTATTACTGAAGGGAACCTAGTGACTGGTGGCGACACCAGTAGTGCAACACGTTTAACTACGATTGTTTCAATTGACCCAATATATGCTTATTTTGATATTGATGAAGCCACTTTTCATCAATTAGCGGGGTTACAATCATCAACAATAAGCAATACTAAGGCCACATTACCGCCCGTTACCATACAATTACCGAATGAAAAAAGTACCCACTATTTAGGAAGCCTGAATTTTGTTGGTAACCAAATAGAGCGGACAACAGGCACAGTAAAAGTGCGCGCCGTCGTTGCTAACAAAGAGGGGAAACTGATTCCCGGCGCTTTTATTCGTGCACAACTTCCTACCGGCCCTAAAAAAACCACCATTTTAATTGATGACCAAGCAATCGGCTCTAATCAAGGGCAAAACTATGTCTTGGTTCTTGATAACAATAACCAAGCTGAATATCGCCCTGTCCAGTTAGGTGCCCTAGTTGATGGCCTTAGAGTGATCAATGAGGGTTTAACTGCGGGTGAAAAGGTCATTATTAAAGGCCTTGTTAGACCGGGTATGGCGGTGATGCCTGAATACACCTCAATGGATCCTTCATCAACAAAAGAGCCTCACCAAACTCAACATCAACCTTCAGATGAAATAGAGGAAAACAGATAATGAATTTTCCCCGTTTCTTTATACAGCGCCCTATCTTTGCCATGGTCTTATCAATATTTATATTGATAGCAGGGATTTTGAGCTTTTATAAATTGCCCCTAAGCGAATATCCATCCGTGACTCCCCCTACGGTTCAGGTTATCGCCAGTTATCCAGGTGCAACACCCAAGGTGATCGCTGATACGGTGGCCTCCCCCATCGAACAAGCGGTTAATGGGGTAGAAGGCATGCTCTATATGAGCTCGCAAATGTCGACCGATGGAAAAATGGTACTGACCATCTCTTTTAGGCAAGATGTCGACCCCGATATTGCACAAATTCAAGTGCAAAACTTAGTTTCGCGCGTCATTCCTCGCTTGCCTCAAGAAGTTCAACAAATTGGCGTCACAACGGAAAAAACGTCACCGGATGTCCTAATGGTCGTCCATATGTACTCACCCAATAATGTCTATGACCCACTGTTTGTCTCTAATTACACTTTACTCAATGTGCGTGATGAAATTGCTAGATTACCCGGTGTTGCCAGCGCATTAGTTTGGGGGGAAGGTGAATATGCGATGCGAGCATGGATTGATCCCACAAAAGTCGCATCATTAGGCTTAACGGCAAATGATATCGTTACGGCTATTCGCGAACAAAATATTCAAGTCGCTACAGGTTCGATTGGGCAGCAGCCGAACTCAACGTCCTCATTTCAAATCAGCGTCAATGCACTTGGTCGACTCACAACCGAAGAGCAATTTGGCAATATTATTATTCAAACAGGCGAAGATGGGCAGTCGACCTATTTAAAAGATGTCGCTCGATTAGAGCTAGGTGCCGATAATTATTCACTTCGCAGCTTACTGAATGGGCAAAACGCGGTTGGCTTACAGATTGTCATGAGCCCCGGAGCAAATGCGTTGGAAGTGGCGGAGTCGGTACGAGAAACCATGGCTCGTTTACAGGCTAACTTTATCGAAGGGATCGACTATAAAATTGCCTACGATCCAACTATTTTTGTCAGCGCCTCACTAAAATCGGTCGCTATCACCTTACTTGAAGCCACCATATTAGTGGTTATTGTCGTGGTGCTCTTTTTACAAAGTTGGCGAGCATCAATCATTCCGTTAGTAGCTGTTCCCGTATCACTCGTGGGAACATTTGCCTTTATGTACCTATTCGGCTTTTCTCTCAATACACTATCGCTATTCGGTTTAGTTATCTCAATAGGGATAGTGGTGGATGACGCGATAGTCGTCGTTGAAAACGTTGAAAGGCATATCACGGAAGGATTAACACCAAAAGAAGCCGCCTTTAAAGCGATGGAAGAGGTCACAGGCCCTATTATTGCCATTACATCAGTATTAGCGGCTGTTTTTATTCCAACCGCATTTTTATCCGGTTTACAAGGTGAGTTTTATCGACAATTTTCATTAACGATCGTGATTTCAACGATTATTTCTGCGATTAACTCATTGACCTTATCTCCTGCTCTCAGTGCTATCTTACTGAAGCCCCATGATAAAAATAGCAAACCAGACTGGTTGACTCGCATTATCAATGCGATATTTAGTCGCTTTTTCGCTAAATTTAATCTCTTTTTCAATGCATTATCCAACAAATACGTTCAGATTGTACGCCGCTGCATACGAGGAAGTTTAATTATTCTTGTGCTATATCTTGGCTTTGTTGGGCTAACCGCACTCGGGTTTAAAGTGGTTCCTAATGGCTTTGTTCCTGCACAGGATAAATATTACTTAATTGGCGTCGCGCAATTGCCTTCGGGTGCTTCTCTCGATAGAACAGAAGCGGTTGTTAAAGAGATGTCACGCCTCGCACTGATGGAGCCTGGTGTTGAAAACGTGGTAGCGTTCCCTGGCCTCTCTGTAAATGGCCCCGTTAACTTACCGAATTCAGCACTCATGTTTGCAATGCTCAAACCGTTTGATGAGCGTACAGATCCTTCACTATCAGCAAATGCCATCGCCGAACGCCTAATGGGTAAATTTAGTCAAATACCGGATGGTTTTGTTGGCATATTCCCTCCACCTCCGGTTCCCGGCTTGGGTTCGATGGGGGGCTTTAAGGTACAAATAGAAGATAGGGCTGCTCTTGGCTTTGATGCGTTAGCGCAAGTGCAAGAGCAAGTGTTGATGAAAGCAATGCAAGCCCCCGAATTAACTGGCATGATGGCAAGTTTCCAGACCAATTCGCCACAAATCGATGTGGATATTGATCGCGAAAAAGCCAAAGCGCAAGGTGTTATGCTCACCGATATCTTTGATGCATTACAGATTAATTTGGGATCACTCTACGTCAATGATTTCAATCGTTTTGGTCGAACCTATCGCGTCATTGTGCAAGCAGATACGCCCTTTAGAATGGATCCTAAAGATATTGAACTCATCAAGGTACGTAATAAGCATGGGGAGATGATCCCTCTGAGTAGCTTAGTGACGATTACCCGTACAAATGGCCCTGATCGCGTGATCCACTATAACGGTTACCCTTCTGTCGATATCACCGGCAACGCGGCTCCTGGCTTTACTTCAGGACAAGCCACTGATGCGATGGAGAAGATCTTACGTGAAACATTGCCCGAAGGCATGAGCTTTGAATGGACAGATCTAACCTATCAAGAGCAGTTAGCGGGTAATTCAGCACTCTATATTTTCCCATTAGCAGTGCTATTTGCTTTCTTGATCTTGGCTGCTCAATATAACAGTTGGTCATTACCATTCTCTGTACTATTAATCGCGCCAATGGCTCTACTTTCTGCTATTGCCGGCGTATGGTTGCTCAATGGAGATAATAATATCTTCACACAAATCGCTTTCATTGTACTGGTCGGCCTTGCTGCAAAAAATGCGATTTTGATTGTTGAATTTGCGATCGCCCAAGAGAAACAAGGAAAAGATCCTTTAGCCGCCGTATTAGAAGCCGCTCATCTACGATTACGCCCTATTTTGATGACATCCTTTGCCTTTATTGCTGGCGTGATCCCGCTTGTTTTAGCGACGGGAGCGGGTTCAGAGATGAGACAAGCCGTGGGGGTTGCGGTGTTCTTCGGCATGCTAGGTGTAACGCTATTTGGTTTACTATTAACCCCTGTTTTCTACATGATGATACGTAAATTAGCGGGTAAAAAATCCCCATAATCGACCTCAAAAACAGTTCGCTAAACAACGATAGTTTAGCGAACTCATAATACAAACCTATTATATTGCATATAAAACAAAGAGATAGTTACATTTGACTGTGGCTATCTCTTTTTTGAACATAATAATAAAAAAAATGCTTGACCTTCCCCTTAAGGTAAACGTTAGGCTTTACGCATGATGATACTTAAGAGGGTAAATCAATGACTACGAATCTATCTCAATCTTCAGCCAATAGGCTGAGTTTACCAGTCGAAGGAATGACCTGTGCATCCTGTGTAGGCCGTGTCGAACGTGCCTTAAAAGCGGTCGATAATATTGATACCGCCGTCGTGAACTTAGCAACTGAACGTGCAGACATTACATTTAAAGAGCATGTTGATGTAGACGCCGCGATCCGTGCGATTGAAAGTTCAGGCTATAAAGTCAGAGAAGAAATCACAGAATTAGCCATTGAAGAGATGACGTGTGCATCTTGTGTTGGTCGTGTTGAAAAAGCACTTACTCAAATACCCGGTGTTATTGAAGCGAGTGTCAATTTAGCCACCGAGCGCGCTCGCATTCGCCATTTGTCTGGAGCCGTCACTGCCGCTGACTTAGAAGCTGCCGTTGTTCAAGCCGGTTATAAGCCTCGTCGCTTATCCGATGCCAGCACTAATGTGAATGAGCAAGCGGATGAACGTCGTGAACAAGAGGAGCGTTCACTGCGCCGTTCACTATTTACTGCCGCAATATTTACGCTACCAGTATTTATTATTGAAATGGGCTCTCACTTTATTCCGGGTATTCATCATTGGGTTGCAAATACTCTCGGTCAGCAACTCAATTGGTATATCCAATTTGTGTTAGCCACTCTCGTTTTATTCGGCCCAGGCTTGCGCTTTTTCCAAAAAGGGGTTCCCGCGTTGCTGCGTGCTGCACCGGATATGAACTCACTGGTTGCAGTCGGTACGGCAGCCGCTTACGGCTATTCCGTTGTTGCCACCTTTATGCCACAAATTCTGCCCGTTGGCACTGCGAATGTGTATTTCGAAGCCGCGGTCGTTATCGTGACATTAATTCTGCTTGGTCGCACATTGGAGGCGCGAGCAAAAGGGAAGACGTCTCAAGCCATTAAACGCCTTGTTGGCTTACAAGCCAAAACAGCACGAGTGGAACGTGATGGCAAAATGATCGAAATTCCACTCGATGAAGTCGCCACCGACGACATTGTTTTCGTTCGTCCGGGTGAAAAAATTCCTGTTGATGGTGTTGTTATCGAAGGGGCTTCTTATGTCGATGAAAGCATGATCACCGGTGAACCAGTTCCTGTCTCAAAAGAAATAGGCTCTGAGGTTGTCGGCGGTACTATCAATAAAACAGGGGCATTCAGTTTCCGTGTGACCCAAATTGGTTCAAACACCGTATTAGCACAAATTATTCGCTTAGTTGAAGAAGCGCAAGGATCCAAACTACCAATCCAAGCATTAGTGGATAAAGTCACGATGTGGTTTGTGCCAGCGGTCATGGCAGGTGCAGTTATCACTTTCTTTATTTGGTTGATTTTTGGCCCAGATCCTGCGCTCACCTTTGCTCTGATCAACGCCGTTGCGGTATTGATTATTGCATGTCCGTGTGCGATGGGCCTTGCGACACCAACATCTATTATGGTCGGTACTGGTCGTGCAGCGGAATTAGGTGTTCTTTTCCGTAAAGGTGAAGCCTTACAAGCTCTGCGTGATGTCAGTGTCGTCGCTCTGGATAAAACCGGTACGTTAACAAAAGGTCGCCCTGAATTAACTGATCTCGTTCCAGCAGAAGGATTTGAATATGATGAAGTTTTAGCCTTAGTTGCTGCGATTGAAACCCGCTCCGAGCATCCGATAGCCGAAGCCATTGTGGCTGCCGCAAAAGAAAAAGGGATTTCATTTGCCGCAATCGAAGAGTTTGAAGCTGTACCTGGGTTTGGTGTTTCAGCGAAAGTAGGAGGCCGTTCAGTTTCTGTCGGGGCAGACCGCTTTATGAAACAACTCGGCTTAGAAGTGAGCCATTTCCAACCAACCGCATTACGCTTAGGCGAACAAGGCAAAAGCCCGCTGTATGCGGCAATTGATGGGCGTTTAGCAGCAATTATTGCCGTTGCTGACCCAATAAAAGAGACCACCCCAGAAGCGATTAAAGCCTTACATTCATTAGGCTTAAAAGTGGCGATGATCACCGGTGATAATGCGGCAACGGCTGCTGCAATCGCTAAGCAACTCGGTATTGATGAAGTGGCTGCCGAAGTACTGCCTGACGGCAAAGTCGCAGCACTAAAACAGTTCCGTAGTAATGGCAATAAAGTCGCCTTTGTGGGGGATGGTATTAACGATGCTCCTGCACTTGCCGAAGCCGATGTTGGGTTGGCTATCGGTACGGGAACAGACGTCGCCATTGAAGCGGCAGATGTGGTCTTAATGTCAGGTGACTTGCGTGGTGTTGTCGATGCAATTGCCTTAAGCCAAGCGACTATCCGTAATATAAAACAAAACCTATTTTGGGCGTTCGCTTATAACGCGCTCTTGATCCCAGTGGCAGCAGGCTTACTGTACCCAATTAATGGCACTTTGCTTTCACCGATTTTAGCGGCGGCGGCAATGGCTCTTTCTAGCGTCTTTGTATTAGGTAACGCCTTACGTCTTAAACGCTTCCAAGCACCGATGAAAGAAGGTATCACTCAATAAACAATCGACAAGCCAGGCCTTGCTCAGGTCTGGCTATACCAATCGAAAGGAGAACATGATGGCGCTGACATCTCAACCTAAAATTACAATTTACACCACCCCCACCTGCCCCGATTGCCAATTGCTCAAAGAGTGGTTGGTTAAAGAGCAACTTACATTTGACGAGCGGGATCTGACCGACCCACAAATTATGGCTGAGGCGAAGGCGCGTACTGGTGTACGCGTCGCGCCAATTACCCTAATTGGAGAGCATCTATTTTACGGCACTTTTGCCTCACAAAAACCAAACATTATCGCCGCTCTTAAACGGGCAAAAGAGAAGTCATAAGCACCTTGTTTCAAGGGGTATCATACTGTTGGAGAGGTAAAATTATGAATATTGGTCAAGCAGCCAAACTTTCTGGTATCTCAGCAAAAATGATCCGTTATTATGAACAAACAGGTTTGCTCCCCAAGGCTAAGCGTACCGATGCAGGATACCGTTATTACAATCAATCCGATGTCGATAGCTTTAATCTTATCCGCCGCGCTCGAGCACTCGGTTTTTCCACTGAACAAATTTCTGTTTTACTGTACTTATGGCGGGATAGAGAACGCACTAGCGCCGATGTTAAGGCGATGGCACTCACCCATCTTTCCGAGCTAAAAAGAAAAATCAATGAACTACAAGCTATCGCTAAAACATTAGAAACACTGACTCAACATTGCCATGGCGACAGTAAACCTGATTGTCCGATCATTGAAAATTTAGTGAACCCAACAAAGCGCGATGAGACGCCGCCAGCTAAAAATCGTCGATTCGATAATTTCTCAATGCGTATGGTAAAAAATTGATTGACCTTCCAATAGGGGGAAGCTTTATATTGATTAACGTATTGATAATAGGAGTGTAAAAATGATTAATTTAACTATCCCAAAAATGGCTTGTGATGGCTGCGCGAAATCAATCAAAAAAGTGGTATTAGATATTGATGCGCAAGCACAGGTTGAAGCAGACCCTGCGACGAAAAAAGTGCAGATCAACAGCCGTATTGATGAAAGTATTTTCCGTACCGCACTCAGTACAGCAGGGTACCCAGCAGATCCAGCTTAAGAAAGGTTTATTGATAGCTGGCTGACTAAGATAGATATGCCATGTTAGCCAGTTATTTAGGATATGGATTGAATCGTTAACTATTTTTCGGTCATCATGTGCCTGCTTTGTTGTTAGGATCAACATATCAAAAGCAGGCAATTACACGGTTTAAATTACAGCCTTTGCCGAATTAATGGAAACGTTCTCCATCTTCTTCGCCGTCTTCGTCTTCGTCATCATATTCAGCATCAGGGTCTTCAAAGTAAGTTCCCCAACCATCATAGTTGATACCTAATTTTTCAGCTAACTTCATCAACTGTTCAACTTGCGCATCGATCAACTCTGCATTAAGTGCACTTTCGCTGATCACATCACAACACATTAGCGTCACACCATTTTCGACTTCCAGCTCTTCCGCATCAGTGACTTCATAACCTAATTTAAAGGCTTCTACTGCTGCTTTTTCTAGTAGTTCAAAATTGTCTGCTGAGAAATGGTGTTCAATTGCATACAATGCATCAGGATCACTGCCATCTTCCAGTAACTCTTCAATAATTAGACGCGTTTCTTCGTATTGTGCCTCTAACTCAGCTTTATCCACCATATCCACACCTCTTTTTTCATTATCGCTAGTCTCTAGGCCATTCTCCCATAGGGCTGCCAGTGACACCATACCTGAATGAATAATTTCTTTTCTATTGGGGGTTGATTTTGAATTTTTATGAATATAAATTGAATATTAATTCAAATAAAAAAGGCTGAATTTTATGAACCCCTTCTATAAAAAGCATTTTCTTAGGTTACTTGATTTTACACCTAACGAAATTCATTCATTATTGAAACTGTCAGCATGGCTAAAAGCACAGAAGAAAGCTGGCCTCGAAAAACCGCTACTCGCGGGTAAAAATATTGCCCTTATCTTTGAAAAAGACTCTACACGCACACGCTGCGCCTTTGAAGTTGGAGCGTTTGATCAAGGAGCTAGAGTGACTTACCTTGGCCCTTCCGGTAGTCAAATCGGGCATAAAGAGACCATGAAAGATACCGCGAGAGTGCTTGGTCGGATGTATGATGGTATTCAATATCGGGGGTTTAGTCAGTCAACGGTTGAAACCTTAGCAACACATTCGGGAGTGCCTGTATGGAATGGATTAACGAATGAATTCCATCCCACACAGTTATTAGCCGACTTACTCACTATCCGAGAACATCAACCGAACAAGCCTCTATCCGAAATTAAATTTGCTTATTTAGGCGATGCGCGTAACAACATGGGGAACTCCATGCTAGAAGCCGCCGCACTGACGGGGATGGACGTACGTTTAGTTGCACCAAAAAGTTGCTGGCCGGAAGCTGAATTAGTTGAAATTTGCCAAAAAGCGGCACTGAAAACGGGAGGGAAAATCACGCTCACTGAGGATGTCGCTGAAGGGGTCAAAGGTGCAGATTTCCTGTATACCGACGTTTGGGTGTCAATGGGTGAAGCAAAAGCAGTCTGGGCTGAACGAATTCATTTACTTAAGCCATATCAAGTGAATATGGATGTCATTAAGCTCACTGGTAACCCAGATGTCAAATTCCTACATTGTTTACCTGCATTTCATAATGAAGATACTACCCTTGGCGCACAACTCGCTAAAGAGTTTGATATGTGGGGAGGTTTGGAAGTCACGGAAGAGGTTTTTGAATCCCCTTACAGCATTGTGTTCGATGAAGCAGAAAACCGTTTACACACAATCAAAGCGGTAATGGTTGCAACATTAGCACCTGAATTACCTCGTGGTGTTATTTAATTGAGTGGCTTAGGTCGGTGGTGCCTACTCATAAAAGTTGAGGTAATAGGCACCACAATATCGCACAGACTCGAACTCAGCCTAATTGAAATCGGCGATACGGTGACTTAAGGTCTTTCGCCATTAGCCAGTCGAATATTTATCTTCTCTATAAGATCAGGTAACTCAGCTAATGTCCCTATCACATAATGCGCCCCCGCAGTAAATAATTTATTAGCTGCTTGCTGGCGTAATTGTGTGGTGTCATCGGCTGACATGCTTTGATATTCATCCCATGTTTTACCAAACTCATTACCTGATAAAGCAAGACCAACACTCCACATACCCGCATTACGCCCTTCTTCAATACCCGGTGCCGCATCATCAACCTTAATGCAATGGGCAACTGAATCGATACCCAATTCAATGACATTTTGTAGCGCCATCCATAAGCCAAGGCGACCACCCGCCGCTAAATCATCACTCGCAATCCAATAGTATCCGACCGAACGGCAACCAAAAACTTTAAATACAGGTAAGCTGTAACGGTCAACTAAAAATGGAGACTACCTTAGCCATTCTCAACGACCTAAAATAGTCTCCAAATGTCACTTGCTTATTTTTATTTGGTAAGTCATCCACTTTTTATCTTGGCTATTCAACTTCAGTTCATATTGATTATTCCATAAGAACGTCGCTGACTTGTCTGTGTAATGCGGTAATACTAAATGCATTTGTACTGGTAAGTCAGAAATTATGCGATAATTATTTTTAGGTTTAGAATATTCATGGTGTGAGGAAATATATTTACTGAAAATATCAATATTTCTTTCATTTCCAATATCTAAATAAGGGCTATCTTTATTATTTTGAAAAAAAGGCGCATATTTACTAGCAACAATAATAAAGGAATCTTCGTCCGTTATTTCTATACCATTATAACGAATATTAGATATCCTTCCTTTTTTCACCTGTTCATTCCGCTTACCAGACAAGTCGTATAACGGCTGATTGCTAATATTTACATCATATGTCAACCCTATTATTGGGTAAAATAGAAAACTATGAAACTGATTATTTATCAAAGGAGTAGAGTCACCATCAGGGGAGTTGTATATATTCGAGCTCATTTCTAACCATTCAATTATCTGCTGTTTATTTACTCTTAGGGCGGATAAATAAGCAGGGTAGAAAATTTGATTTAAGTCTCTATTCGTAAGCTTTCTATCCTGTATATCAATGATATAATTATCGTCATTTAATGAAAAAGAAGGTGAAATAGAAACAAGCAGCTTATCATTTTCATTTGTGTAATTTTTCATATAATCATGAATTGAATCAACAAGGAGTGTTGTTAAACTTTCATTTCCTATTAAATTAAAATTATTATCAATTTTAAATTGATCAAGACTGACCTCCTTATCTAAATCTTTTTTTAAGTCTATTTCTGTATCATTTATACATGATAATACACTTTTAATAGTATTTTCCGCAGCAGGCACATCACTTTTTTCTAACTGATAACCTTTACTACTTTTTATAAGCCATTGCCCATTCTTTTTTTCAAGGTTAAAGGTTATTGCAGATACTGACTCCCCCCATTTCCCTGGTTGTGCAGCTGGCTTATCAAATATTTTTCCTGATTCAATATTAATATTTTCATGCGCTATCGTTTTTTTAGAAGGAAATATTTCATGAGTATGACCAAATAAAACACCATCAATATTTGGATTTCTTGCAAGATAATATGCTACATTCTCCATTCCATATTCAATTGGTGATACATCAATCCCTGAATGGGATAAAGCAATTACAAGATCTGCACCATCCTTTCTAGCCTTATCTGCTGCGCTATTGGCAGATTCTAGCATATCAAAAAATATAATTTTATTTTCCAGTTTACTTTTATTAAAAAGCATTGTTTGCGGAGGAACCAAGCCTATGTAAGCAATTTTCAATAAGTGATTTTTACCTACGTCATCGATTACATTTTTTTCTTTTATAATATACTCAGGATAAAGGCTTTCCTGTTTTTCTTTATCAATAACATTACTTAAAACCACAGGAAAGTTTGCACCTGAATAAGACTTCTTTAAAAAATCAATGCCATTATCAAAATCATGATTACCTGGAGTTGCGACATCATAATTTAGGGCATTCAAGCTGCATATAATAGGAGAAATATTATAATAGGCATCATTCTGATTATAACGTTTAATGACATGATTACCGATTGGGTTTCCTGATAAAAGATCGCCAGTATCAACTAAATAAGTATTTTTATGGTCACGTCTAAACTTTTCAATAGTGCCTATCCATGATATCAAACCATAATTTTCGCTTTTAGTATTACTGTAATAGTTATCATCACTAATAAAAGAATGGATATCTGATGTACTGAGTATATTAACCTCAACTAAATTATCAGCATACGATGATGAGATTAAAACGCTTATTAATAATGAACCAAGAAATATTCTCTTCATATTATTATCTCAAAATTAATTTATTATAATAATTGTTTTGCACTAAACATTAATGTTTATTAAGTCATTACGCCTTGACTCAAATTAATGCGTGATCCAATTATCACAGGCGAGTTGCGCCACTTTCATTTCTATATCAAAAGGAACTGGTTGTGGGATATTTTTTAATGTTTTACTACTGAGTGCTATTTTTTCTAAGCTTAATGTTTGTAGCGCCAGCCCTAAATCCATAACTTCAATAGGATTACCATTACCTGCGGATAAATTGACTAAATTTGCATCAGACATTAAAAATATATTTTTACCTGTTTTCAGTTGGTATCTGTTGATATTAGGCGTGACGTCTTCGCAACTAGATGTGATGGAATTCAGCGCTTTTATATCAACTTCACGTTGAAAGTGCCCTGCATTTGCCACAATGACATTATCTTTCATTGCCGTAAAATGCTTCGAGGTCAGTATGTTATCTCGTCCCACTACACTGACAACAAAATCAGCATCACACAAAGTATCCAAAAGTTCCGCGGTCTGAAAACCTTCTAAATGTGCCTCCAACCGAGTCAGTGGATTTGTGTCAACAACAGTAACATGAGCCCCCATTCCTCTGAAGCGCTGCGCTACACCAGAACCACAATATCCATATCCGATAACGACAACCTTTTTACCGTGTATCATCACATTAGTCGCATGAGCAATACTTTCAACAACTGATGAACCGACGCCATATCTGTTTTCTATAATTCGCTTAGACTGAGTATCATTAATAATGAGTGTTGGCCAAAGTTGAGAAACAAAGTTTTCTCGTAAACGATTTGCCCCTGTTGTTGTCTCTTCAGTTGCACCAATAATTGTCTTTTGTAACGACTTAAATTTAGGATCAGTCAGGACTAGTTCATGCAAATCAGCGCCATTATCAGCAATGATGCAAGGGTTCATTTCTAATACCTTTTTACAATAGGTAATATGATCCTCAAATGACTCGTTTCTTCTCGCAAAAACACTGACATTCATATACTTAACCAATGCTGCGGCTGTTTCATCCTGTGTCGAACCAGGAGAGCCTGTAATGGCAATTCTTGCGCCACCTTTTGTTAAAGCTTCAAGCCATACTCCTGTTTTCGCTTCAACATGCAAACAAATGCCAATAGTCATTCCTTTAAAAGGCTGTTCCTGTTCAAGTCTTTTTATTAAATGCTTCATAATAGGCATATGTGTTTTTGCCCAATTGATACGCTTCATCCCAAGTTCTGCCAAACTCATATCTTGAATAGAGTACTGATCGATATCTAACATAATATATACCTCAAAAATTTTACATTTTTATTAAACATGAATTTTTTTAACATTGTTTTTTGTAAAAATCAGATAGACCACATAAGCTAGTGTAAATACAAGCGTATAACTAGTGAATATAATCCAGAACATTTTCCAATCAACAACACCATTCGTTGTATTAAGGTCTAATACCCAACCACTCAGTATTGCCCCTAAAAAAGTACCAAAACCATTAACCAATGTAGTAAATACACCTTGCGCGGTAGATCGAAATTCCGGGGTTATTTCTTTTTCCAAAAATAAAGAACCAGATATATTAAAAAAATCAAATGCACAACCATAAATTATCATAGAAAGAAATAACACCATGGTTCCTATATATGTAAAATCGCCATAAGCAAATAATCCAAAACGTAATATCCACGCAATCATACTTAGTAATAAAATTTTCTCTATTTTTATGTACCTTAATAACAATGGGAGTAGCAATATAAACAAGACCTCAGAAAATTGCGATATTGATAAGAATATTGTCGGATGCGCTGAAAAAATTGAATTTTTGGCTTCAGGTAATTCAGAAAGGTCTTGTAAAAAAGGTACGCCTAATGTATTTGTGATCTGTAAAACAGATCCTAAGAGCATAGAAAAAAACAGAAAAACAACCACTTGAGGCTTTCCAAATAGAATTTTTAAGTCGCTAAATTCAAAAGCATGAGGAGCATCTATTACAGATTTACTGTGATTATTTATTGAGATAAAAACAATAGAATAAATACTCAAAATAACAGAAGCAATTGCAGCAATGTACAGTTGATAATAGCTAGTTTCTAATTCCAATAAACTAATTATCCACATTGCGGATATAAACCCAACCGTCCCATACACTCTAATTTTAGGAAAATATTCTTCTGAATTTAATTTTTCCTTACCAATAGTTTCAAAAATTATGCTATTGCATATCGACATTGTTGGCATATAAAAAAGAAGATGAAACAATGTCATTAAAAAAAGTAAGCTAAATGAAGAACTATGCGCCATTAGAATTAGAAAAAATGCTGATATCAAATGAGTTGTGACATAAACTAATTTTCTATTGTTGATTTTATCTGCTATTAGACCGATTAAAATAGGTGAGCATAATGATGCTATTCCTAGTGTGCTAAATATTAACCCTACATCCCCACCTTTAAAATGAAGGGTATTGAGCATATATGATGCAAAGGTAACTAACCAAGAGCCCCATATGAAAAACTGTAAAAATGAAACTATTTTTAATCGAGTGATTATACTCATGATAGTCTTTTTACCTCACGAAATAATATATAAATACACTTATTTATTATGGGAGCCGAGGCATTGCACTTAAAAATATTTTTTAACTTAAATTAATCACAGTCTATCCCATAAACGCTTATCATGTTCAATTAATATACTCACTAACTAGTAAGAATAAAGTGATGTACTTCACAATAGGTTATACGTATGACTTGATGGTGATCATATCATTGAAGAATACTGATAAATTAGTAGGCTCAAATAGGTTTTATCCCTTAGTATTAATACATGCGGTCATTACCTATTTGATATAAGAATATATTATTATTTATCTATTGATTATGTTTTTTATTGTTGGAGAGGAAATGTCTACGGTTAATAGCAAAGATGTCGCCCGTTTAGCGAATGTATCACAATCAACAGTATCTCTCGTATTCAGTGGTCGTTATCATGGCAGAGTATCTGATAAAACGCGCGAAAAAATTCTCAGCGTTGCAAAAGAACTTGGTTATCATCCCAATATTAATGCGCAAGTTTTACGCAGTGGGAATTCTAAGACTATCGCCTTTATTGTCCCAGATATTCAGCAACCTTATTTTGCAAAAGTTGTTCACGCAGCAGAAATTTTCGCAACCAAATCTGGTTATTCTTTAATTCTTTTAGATAGTTATGCTAACAAACAATGGCATGAGCATCTAATATCATTATTTCAAAGTAAGCTTATCAGTGGCGGTATAATTTACTCATGTGACAAGAAAAACATCGAATTATTAAGATATTACCGAGAAAAACTGATATTTATTGAGTCTGATGACGAAAAAAACAACGATATTTGCTTAGAGGTAAAAAAAGCGATCGAATCTATATTTTACATTGCAAGTAAAATGAAACGATTCAGAGTTGGTTCTTTTAGAATTGATCTTCCAAGGCAACACTTCTTAACGCGGCATGAACTTTTTGATCAGCAATTCAATTCATTAGAAAATCCAGAAAAATCTAAACATATCGTGTATTCATCATTCAATCTCGCGCAATCAACTGAGAATGCAGAGATATTACTGCAGCAAAAACCCAATATTGTTTTTTGTGATGACGATATTTTAGCAGGCGCTATCTATCGGGCAGCAAAACACCTGAACATTCATATTCCTAACGATGTGGCAGTAATAGGATTCAATGACACAGATCTTTGCAGCTATTTGAACCCAGAATTATCTACCGTACAAATTCCGACTCAATACATAGGGGAAATCGCTATCAAAATGCTATTGGAAAAAATATCAAATAATCCACAAATCATAGAAAAACAGTTCGTTACGTTAAAAGTTGTTACTAGAGGGTCGACACAAGCTTAATCCTCGAATAAATATCAAGAAACTTGATTTTAAGTGAAAGGAGACGGTCGAGTATTTGATGCGTTGATTATAGGATAAACTGCACTTTTTGTGGGCTTGTTGCAAAAATTGTCGAAGTGAACGACATTAAGGTCATTGCTCGCTTCTTTAGGAAAAGTCATGTCACTAAAGTCAGTGATATGCTGGCCAAACACGGTATGTCGGTTCATCGCTCGACAAATTATCGTTGGTTTATTGAATATGCACCGATACTCCATAAAAACTCAAAAAATATCAATTTATTCGAGCTGTCTCTTCTTGGCAGCTCTTGGGGAGCATTCGATGCCGATGGAATTAGTGCTGGGCATGAGTGCTATGCGCATAATGTCGGTGTTAGCGCAATCTCCAGCACCTCTGCAACTCTTACCTTCTCCGAAATATAATCATGGTCAGCCGTGATTGCGGATAGAAAAAGGCAGTCCTAATGGAGTGACGGATTTATTGCTACCCCAACAGGGTGATCCGTTTAACGAAATTTACCTCAAAGAAAAAGCATGGTGGCAGATGTATGAGCCTGATATTTTAGATAAAGGTCAGGGTGTTATTGATGGTTAAATTAGAACGACTCGCTAAGCGACTCAGTCAATGACAAATATCTCTCTGATTTGACTGTTTTTATACAAAATAACTGGAAACGTAAGTGGACTTAGACGCAAAAAAATCTATTTTTCTGTATGCAAACGCTTGCGTCATGAAAAGACACGCGTATAATGCGCCACAATTTGCCGGGAGAAAACATGAACGCTGTTGCTCTATTTGTTTCAAAGAACACCTCCACTGCACTGCCTTCTGGCGGTCTGGACAGCCTGTTTTTCCCCTCCGTATTTCAAGAAAAGCCCCTCATTGAGGGGCTTTTTTTTGGCCTTTCACCTTATACGTCTTGCTGACACAGGAGAACAACGATGCCGAACCCTCTATACCTACGCGACATAATCTCAATTAATGATTTAGATCGCACCGACCTTGAACTTGTGCTCAAAGTGGCTGCCTCCCTAAAACAGCAACCTCAGCCAGAATTTTTAAAACATAAAGTCATCGCCAGTTGTTTCTTCGAAGCGTCGACTCGCACACGTTTATCCTTTGAGACCGCAATTCACCGCCTAGGAGCATCTGTTGTGGGGTTTTCTGACAGCACCAACACGTCACTGGGGAAAAAAGGTGAAACACTCGCAGATACCATTTCGGTGATCAGCCAATATGTCGATGCTATCGTGATGCGCCACCCACAAGAAGGTGCTGCACGCTTAGCCAGCCAATTTGCGGGGGAAATTCCCATTATCAATGCTGGTGATGGTTCAAACCAACATCCAACACAAACACTACTCGACCTCTTTACTATCCAAGAAACCCAAGGTCGTCTTGAAAACCTACAAGTCGCAATGGTGGGTGATTTAAAATACGGCAGAACAGTCCATTCACTGACACAAGCCCTCTCTAAATTTGAAGGCAATCACTTTTATTTTATTGCGCCAGAAGCGCTATCTATGCCAATCCATATCCTGCATCTTCTTGAAGAAAAAGGCTCCACATACAGCTTACATAACAATATTGATGAAGTGCTGCCTGAGTTGGATATCCTTTATATGACACGAGTACAGAAAGAACGTTTAGACCCGTCTGAATATGCCAATGTCAAAGCGCAATTTGTACTCCGTGCCACAGATTTACAAGATGCCAAACCCAATCTTAAAGTTTTACATCCATTACCGCGCGTTGATGAAATCACTGTTGATGTTGATAAGACCCCTTACGCCTACTATTTCCAACAAGCGGGTAACGGCATTTTCGCAAGGCAAGCTTTGTTGTCTCTGGTTTTAAATAAAGAATTGGCCATCTGAGGAGAAACACATCATGACACACGATCATAAATTACAAGTTGAAGCAATTAGTTGTGGCACTGTCATCGACCATATTCCTGCTCAAATTGGTTTTAAGCTATTGAGTCTATTTAAACTCACCTTAACAGATGAGCGCATTACCATCGGTTTAAATTTACCCTCGAATAACTTGGGGAAAAAAGATTTAATCAAAATCGAAAATACTTTTTTGACACCAGAGCAAGCCAACCAATTAGCGATGTATGCACCAGAAGCAACCGTTAATCGTATCGAAGACTACCAAGTGGTTGAAAAATTAGAGTTACGATTACCTGAATATATCGACAATGTATTGATTTGCCCAAATAGTAACTGTATTAGCCATAATGAGCCGGTGTCTAGTAGCTTTAAGGTGAAAAAAATGGGCAAAGAAGTGGCGCTAACCTGTAAATTTTGTGAAAAAGAGTTCGACAGAGACGCCGTTATTAATAACCAATAAATGAGATTCGTGTGACCACGGCTTTGTATGTGAGCTTCAAAGCTTTATACTGAACTTCTATAAGCGAAAGTTACCACTTTTTTACCTGATTAAACGGAGTATTTATGTCATACGAAATCAGTACAGAAAACGCACCGGCAGCTATTGGCCCTTATGTTCAAGGTGTTGACTTAGGCAGTATGGTCATTACATCTGGCCAGATCCCTGTTGATCCAAAAACAGGTGAAGTGCCTGAAGATATCGCGGCACAAACTCGTCAATCACTCGCAAACGTGGCAGCTATCTTAGAAAAAGCAGGCCTTAGCGCTGCCAATATCGTGAAAACCACGGTATTTGTGAAAGATTTGAACGATTTCGCAACCGTAAATGCAACTTATGAAGAGTTTTTCAAGCAGCATAATGCACCATTCCCAGCACGCTCTTGCGTTGAAGTTGCCCGTTTACCGAAAGATGTAAAAATCGAGATCGAAGCGATCGCTGTTCGTAAATAATTTATCTATCATTGGAAAACCTGCTAAATAAAATTGGCAGGTTTTTTTATCAATGCCCCAATGTATTTCCTACCAGCACAATAAAATATTTTGTGCACTATCTTGTTATTTCATCACCATTCCGGCATATTTGAGCCGCATTTTAAATTGCCAATTCGGCTATGCCATCAATTTCACTAAGGGGGTTACCATGCGTAAAAACAATCTAAATAAATTCACTGCATATTCTATTCATTCATAATTTAGAGAAGGTTTACTTCTCTAAAAAGGAGAAGTTAATGGTAACACTTGTTGAGCTGAATCAAGATAACTGGGAAGATTGTGCTGATTTGCAAGTATCAGAGGAACAATCACAATTTATTGCTTCCAATTTATATTCAATTGCCGAAGTCCAATTCTTACCACGGTTTATCGTTAAAGGGATCCAGCATCAAGAAACACTCGTTGGGTTAGTCATGTATGGCATTGACCCTGACGATGGGAATTATTGGATTTATCGCTTTATGATAGATGAATCTCATCAGCGTCAAGGCTATGGTTTGCAGGCCATGCTTTTATTAATTGATGAGATAAAGTCATCAAATAAGGATAATATTCCTGCCATTATGATTGGCTATCACACCGATAACGTGGGTGCACACCACTTTTATCAGAGTGTCGGGTTTGAATTTCAAGGCCTAGCTGATTGGGGGGAGTATTTAGCTAAGTTTGATTTAATCAAACAATAACCCTTTTGATTTAAAGGCGTGACTTGAAGTGGCCTCCAATAACTGGGCAACCAATTATTGGGGGTCTTTTTGTATTCAATGGGATTGGCAATTAAAGCCATCACAAAGGATAATAAGTATTGCTCAAATAATATGCTATTGAGGTTTATCTTTAGAGTCACCCTTGATTATCTCAAAACAATTCACTTATATATCAATGCATTAAAATATAGTCGAGCATTAGAAAATATCTATTAGCGATATTAATTACAATGCTAACAACAACCCCTTTGACTTCTCCTTCGGACCACTTATTGGTTTAGGATTATGAATTGATATTATTAATGTTGTTTTCACTCGTACAGAAACTAGAGAAAAATGGCGTAAGTTCTGTCTGCATATGGAAGAAAAAGAGGAATCACGCAATAAGCCAGACTTGAATGGCTATACAAGGCCTTTTCATTGAAGCTCGGCTCTTAGACAGCGGATTAAAACTAACTTTTGATAATGAAATGAAGCTCACTTCTAAATTAGAAGGGGAATTTAGTGGCAGTATTAACTTTAGGTTAGTGGTGGATAAAAATAGGATCGGTTTAACCGTAACTTAAATTCAATTATAAATTTGAGGTTAAAGCTGGTATAGTGGGAAATGAACAAGTCAATTAACAGGTTCTACTACCAATAAATTTAAATGAGAATTTCTCCCAGAAGATATAGTTCTCGCTCCTAAGGCTGAAGGTACGATACCTATTTATCATTTTAACGGGTAAATTATGATTAAGAAAATACTATTATTAATGTTGATCTTCATTTCATCTAATGTTGCTGCCACAAAAATGCATGATAATGAACTAAAAAAATATGACTATAAAATAGGTATTGATTTAAATCAATGTGGGATAGAACTATATATTAATGATGTAAAGCTAATATATAATGTTGATATGAATAAATTTAACACTACATTTGGTATTGGTTCTTTTCTTAAAGAAAAAAATAATAAAATCAGAATTGTATTATTTTCACTAAATAAAAATTCCGAAATTTTCACTACAGGTGCTGAGTGTAATTTTGAGTTTCTAGCTAGAGATAGATTTGAAAGTGATAAGTTAAACCATATTTCACTTATTAGTTACAGACCAAACGAAGATATTGATTTTAACATAAAAAAAGCATCTCACTATAAAAATTCGAACATTAGCTGGGGAGAACTAGTGGATGATTTAAAGGTTGAATTCATTGGTAACGATGATAATTATTATAGAATGACTCAACAATTTAATATCAGAGAAGATTTTCCAGCTTGGAAGTGGACTACATCATACCAATTTAATGATAACATCGAGTTTGTTAATGACCTCCCTCTTGATCAGCAAGCTAAATTAAAAGAGATTTACACCGAAATATGGGATGCTTTTAACCGACAAGATGAGAAAAAAATAAAACTATTGTTTAATGAGATGTTAGAAGAATCAAGTTCCGCAGATGGAGGGAGCGTTGAATCATATTATAACTCCCTTGGTTTTTCTATGCTTTTCGACAAAGAGCAGTATCAGTTAAAACCACTCAATATTTCTAGTAATAGTGAGATCTCTAAATACCTTGATAATCGTGTTATTTCAGTTTTTAAGTCACCAATCGCTTTTAAAGATTTAGAGTCTGGTCAGTCTATTGGTATTAATCCGAAATTACGCTTTGATGGTGAAAAATTTATTATTTCTAGATAATAATACTTTAAACATCAATAATCCTCATTAGTAATTCAAACTCGGGCCATGTTAAACATGGCCCTACACAAATGATGATAGAGCCATGTCCACTCTCTCCCCATTAATGAAGAATAGACATTATTAGCAGAGCAAGAGACAACTGTTAAAGAGGGTTAGTTTAAATCCAATGCTAAAAATAGCAAAATTCAAAAAGAATTAATCAGTAATACACAGTTGTAGGAAGCTATTAATTATTGATAACCCATTGTTCTTTCTAGACTAAAACTATCACCAAGTTAAATATTGCATTTTATAATTATAAAAATATGCAGATGGTGAAATCTTTACAACAACGCCTTATCTATCCATTATTGATGGTAAAGTTACAATAGTTAAATAGTACTCTTGATGAATTGGCAATTAACAGCCAGTGATGACTGGCTATTAATTAGCGCTGAAAAAGAAAAACAGTTATCCCCTTAGGGGGCTGATATTGATGAAATATTCAAAATTAGCTAAGGAAGATTTTCTCATTTCCTGCCCCTGTCAATAAACGGCTTTGATATTTTATCAAGGCCGTTTATTAACTTACTTTTATCTTATCGAGAAAAAACATAAACAATTAATCAAATGTCGCTATCAACCAAGCCGAACCTTTATAATCCCCCGCGGCGGCATTTGTTCCTTGGATATGACTCGTAATTTTAATTGTTCTTAGGTCTTTAATCTCAATTTTAAAATCTTTACCCGTTTGACCCGTTGTTTCATCGGTCATGGTCAAGTTACTGTAGATTTTATGATTACTATTTTGGCTACTCGTCATTGGTAAACGTTTCTGTGGGTCATTGTCTGTTGCATAATCAAGGCGTAACCTGACATTTGTTGGAATAGCGAACTTGCAGTTATAAGTCACTTGTTCAGTGACAACACTATCGTAATTTAATGTGTTTAAGTGTCCATGCCGTAAGTTTACTGTCCCCGCTTGCCCAGTGGTCGTGGTGGTATTACACGATGAGCCCACATTTAATGTTGAAGAGAGTAAGCGCATTGGAACCGTTGTTTCCTCTAATGGCCAAGATGTATAGATTGGCGGTACTTTAGGGTTCATAAATGCACGTACATACCCCCCAAGAGGCATAGCAGCAATCATCACCTGACCATCAATAATGCGCTCATTAATATAAAATGTTACGGTGATGGGAAACTGTACTCCAAAATTAGATGCCGACGCTATCATCGCTGTACTCGAAGCATTCGCACAAACTCCAGCTCCCGTAATATTGATCCAATTAAGCATTCTACTCTCAACGGTCATCACGACGTTACTATTGATGCGATAACCTGGTTTGCCTTCTATCGTAGCGGCTTCAGGGACATACATGAATAGCCTGTGGTAAGCACTATCACTACCAATAATCCTCGTACTTGTTCCCCCCCAAGTTCTACCAATACATTTTGCCGCTCCCGTTGCTTTAACCGCTGAGTCAATGCTACTAATCACTATCGGCTCCCCCACACGATAATAATTTTTACCATCAGAGCCGGTGACAGGCGTCGAAACGATTGCGCTATTACTCGCCAGTGTGATCAAATAGCCATCATTTGGGTTTTGGATCATCGGTGCATAGTTTGCTAGGGCAATCGAGGGAAGTAATAAACCGCCTGATGCAATGCCCCCCCAGCCGATTTTCTTTTTTTTAAAAGACTGCAACCCGTGTGTAAGAATAATGCCTTTTAAGTTCAACATAATCATGATCCTACTAATGATAAGTCACAGAAAGGGTGACGGTTGACGTAAATTTCCCCAGAGCCAATTGATTGATCGGCACCGTACTCACTAATTGCGCTTGTAAATCCATGCGGTACAATGTCGCGTCCACCCGTTCGGGGTAAATTCGTTGCTTTTTACTCACTTCCAATGCACGCACCGTACCGCCCGTCACCTCTTTAAAATCAATACCCAGCCCATTGATACTGGTCGCTAAAATATTTTTCCCGTTATATAACACGCTGCTGCCCCCTTTGGGGCTCAACACGATAGCTAATGTATTGTTGAAATTACACCCCGTGATATAGAGTGAAAAATCGTTCACTGCCGCCGATGTATTCAGTGAGTTTGGGTTAAGTGTGCCGAAACCAATTTTCAGCGGTGAGCTGCTGTTTTCACTGCGAATATTACAAGCGGGATCTACCATGGTGGCGGTCACATCCACCAAAACGTCAGCGTGGCTCTCTAATACGGTCAATAACAGGAGTAACCCGAGAGGCTGTTTGAGCTTATTCAGTCTTATCACTATTCGTACTCCACCTGAAAGGTCACGATCCCGGAAAAATCGCCCACATTAGCTTCGCCAGTGGCGGGTTTACGGACAAAAACACCAAAATCAAATTGTTGTAAGCCGTCAACCACACTGACATCACCCATCGTCATCGGCTTATTCCACACAAGGGGTTTTTCATCATGATCGACCAGCCCCAAGACGACCCCACTGTCGCCTTTGGTGGTTAAAAAACTCTCACCGCCAATCGTGACTAATTCGCTGCTTTTCCACGTTAATTGAATACTTTTTTGTAAATCCGTTGCACTACACTTATCGATGGCAATGGTAAAGGGCGTCACCGCGCTGGTGCCATTTTCATTAATCAATTGCCAACGCAAGTTATACAGTGTGATTTTCTGATGGAGAGAGCCGGCTGCCACTTGGCATGCCGTGTTGACCAGCTCACCACTCAACTCAATATCTAAGCTATTGGCCGCGCGTACCTGAGAAGCTCCCCCGAAAAGCGCCACCGAAAACAGCCAAATATACTTTGCTGCCCTATTCATAGCTCACCTCTAAACGCACCGTGTGCCCATCTTTCATCCATGTCGGTAGGTCGATTGGATTATCCCCATTTAGCAAAGACAGCGGGTAACGCACTGAAAACACCCCGCGTTGTACATCGTAAAGCCGCACACTCGCTGGGGTATTGGCTGCTGCATTAAACACCGCCATTTCTTGGTACTTGTTTCCCGCGCCACACCCAATCAAACGCAGCGTGTTATCTAACGACAAATTGCAGGGGGCATTAAATAGCGTGGCACTCACCTGTATTTGGCCTTGATGCTGCGGTTCGTAGTCCGATTGATTAATCGGTGTATTCGCCACAGGGCTATTAGCCATCGCCCATTGGCTCAAGACACTGCCAAGAACAAACAGTACCGCGTTGTACCCGGCTGTTTTGATGAACATGTTGTGTTTACGCATCGTCCTTTCCCGTTCGCTCATACGCTGAAAATTACGGCTCACCCGTTACCGTGCAAGTCTCACCTTGGCAACGAAATGCCAGCGTGGGCTTACCACCATAATCATTGATGTACGTCAGATACGGTGTGGACAGTGCGGGGGATACCACATCCTGTGTTGACTTAGGCGGCACCATAACCACATCAAATGAATTGTGCTCAGCCGCGGCTTGACTGTTCCCTAGCCCAATCACCGTTAAGTGAAATGGCGTGGTATTATTGATGCGATAACCTTTCGCTATCTTTGTTAATGTGACTTGATGCGCCCACTTAGTGTCCGATTCAGGCAAAATACTGGCCGGTCGATAAAACAGTTTGACCCGTGATTGCAAGGCAATTTGTAAGGTATTGCCATCGGTGGATTTAGGGGGCACTTCACGCAAATTGAAGTAAAACACCGACTCACGATCTTGTGGCAATTGGCTCAGTGCCGGCGTCGTGCTTAAACGCACTAAACTGTTGCTCATGGGCTCAATGCGTTGCAACGGCGGCGTCGCCAAAATAGCCCCTTTGGTGAGCTTATTCCCCTGTAAATCTTCAATCCAACTTTGGGCTAAGTAAGCTTCTTCAGGGTTATCGTTAGAAATGGTGACGTTAATCGATTTTTCCGTTCCCGGAAAAATGATGCGTGTTCTATCTAATGTGACTGCGCTGTAGGCACTTATTGAGACAAATACCGCGATACCCACCCACATATGGCATAATCTTTGACCTAAATTCAACATCATTGACCTCATAAAACGAATAAAAGACTTATTTTGCTGGCGTTACATTTGCCGTTGACAGCGCGGGCGCAGCGCAAGGCAGCAATAACATGCTGGATAATGACGTGACATTGTCAGGCATGCGTAATTCACACTGCTTCTTTCCGGCCCAATAAACAGACAGGATTTCTTGAGGGGAAATACCGACCAACCACGTCACCCCCTCTTCACCCACAATGCCCAATTCACGGTTGTCAGCATTGCGCACACTGGCCCCAAACGGGGGATTTTTGCCATCACTCAACGATACGATGGCGAACAGTTTTTCCCCTTTCATCACCGATAAACGGCGGTAACCTATCGCGCCTTTGGTTAAGGTAATGTCGGTCGTTGACTGTAACGTTTCTAAATTCTCTGGCAGCTGACTGGTGTTAATCGACGCCGTCGATTTACGGTAACTGTTCACGTTAGGAATAACCGCAATCCCAAAACGGTTGGTTTTGATGACGCCACTGTCCAGTGGCACATCCCCCACCCCCGGTGTTTCAATCATTAAGCGGGTATCGCCATTTGCTGAACGGTGCAGTGCTACCCCGTGAGCCGTCGCCGTGATCCCACTGTTAATCGAGGCGCCAAAACTGCGATATTGTTGTGGCACATAACTGACGTTCGTGGATAAGTTAGCCTGCGACAGATCGCGTGAATAATAGCCACTGAAACTCGACTGACTCTGCATATGCTGTCCGTGGTTATACCCCACATTCAGGCTGTAATTATCACGATCGCTATAGCCGCTATACCCGACACTGTGGCTATATTGGTTATACTCACCGGCACGTGAATAGCGTTCGGAGAAGGTGATATTGTGCCCGCGATACAGAGGAACCGTTAAATACAGGTTGATAGCATCATCTTTATAGCCGTTATCACGCTCGGTACGCGTCGCCGATAATGAAATATTGGCATCTTGCTGCGATAGCCTAGGTATGCTGATATTGGTACTGGCGTATAAACCATATTGCGTTTGCGGTTTATCTTGCCAATAAGTACTGTATTGATAATTCAACGATAAACTGAAATTATCAAAATACTTGTTCAGATAGATTTGGTAGTTTTCTTTTGCCACACGCGCCACATGACCGCTACGGCTTTGATCTATAAATTGGCTTAATGTGCGGTAATCTCTATCGGCAAATCGATACCCTGCAAAGGTAATATCCGTGCGTAACTCATCAAATGACTTTGCATAGTTGAGGCGATAGGAGCGGCCTTGCAGCGTGTGATGGGTAAAGCGGGCAAAAGACTGCGTCATATCGAGTGACAATGCCCCAAATGCAAACAAGTCTCGTCCAATCCCTATCGCTGCGGTTTGGTAATCCCCATTCAGTTGCGTCCCCCCATACAGTGACCACGCATTAGATAACCCATAAGACAACTCGCCGCTGATCACCGGCTTACCAGTTAGGCGATGACCGTCATAGCGCGTTTTACCCGCCACTAACTTATAAATAATGCGCCCCGGGCGGGTTAAATAAGGCAGTGAGGCGGTGTTGAGACTAAATGTTTTCTCTTCGCCATTTTCTTCACGCACAGTGACATCGAGCACCCCTCGTACGCCGCTGTCCAAGGTCTGAATGCGAAACGGCCCCGGGGGCACCGTGGTTTCTAAGATCACGCGGTCTTGGCTACGCACAATCACCGTGGCATTCGTGTTCGCCACGCCAATAATTTCCGGCGCGTACCCCACCAATTTAGGCGGTAACATGCGGTCGTCACTTTCGAGGGCGATACCACTGTATTGCCATGACTCAAACACATCAGAATAGAAGTAGTTTTCCCCAATGGTCAAAATAGAGGCTAATTTCTTCAAGGAGGTAAACGCATACAGCCGGCTAAAATCAAAACGGTGGGTTTCTTGGGGGTTGCTGCCACCGTGCTGTTTTTGGTAGTTCGCGTTATAGTCACCACGAAAACGCCAAGCACCGAGGTTAAGACCTGTTGTACCATTGGTGGATAAATAGACCCGTTTGCTCCCGCGACTTTCTTCGATGACAGACGCATTGGCGCTATAATCCACAAAGGCACCATTCACCCCCTCTTCCCATAACGCCGGGGGTGTCCAGTTTGGATCACGGTATTCCATCCATAACTGGGGAATGGTGATTTTCAGTGAGAGTGTGGACAATTCAACCGTCGATTTCACCCCAGTTAACGCGGAAAAATCAAGGCACTGCCCCGCCTCGGAAAGGGTGACTTTTTGTTTTGCCGAATCTTTCAGGCCAATCAGATCCAGTAAGTTCGCCGGTATGCAAATGGCATGTTGTGCTAAGACCGTGATATCACGAGGCGCCCCTAAGCGCTGGCCGTTAACAAACACGGTTAACACATAGTCTCCGGGAGGCACATAACCCGCAACGGAAAATTGGCTCATATCGACGTTTTGCATATCTTCCGCATCCAATACGTCAGTATTGAACTCTGTTGCAGACACCGTGCATGCACTGACGCTCACCGCCAATAAAACGGCCTGCCTGACTTTGCTAAGTTTGAACATCATGCTCTGTACCATCCCAAAGACAGCAAGAATGCCTCCTCAATGTCATCATTGAAGACGTGCTTCTGTGCTTTATTGATAATCGATAAAAAAACGAACCAGCCCGTGATAACGTCCTGCTTGTAGCGGCTTTCCTGTCAGCTCGAGCCGTAAAAAATAGCGCAAAAAGAGGGTTTGCCCCGATTGACCTTGCCGTAACACACTGTCAAACAAAGGATAGGTTTCCCCAGGGATCACGATATTTTTCGTGTTATCCAGCACGGATACGCCCAACCCCTGAGAAGGCCCTTGCAAGGCAAATGCGTCGATATTATCGGCCCCTTGCCCGTCAAAACGTATTGTCCATGTTTTACTGTCAAGGGTGCTGTACACACTGCCACAGTCACGAAGCTCAATGTCAAAAGGGCGTGTTTGTTGTTCACGCGCCACGGCGGTTGAGAGCATCGTCAACGTTAACGACGAAAAATCGACCGTTTGGTCGCGATTTGACATCACAATCGAGCATGGTGTTGAGATCACACTGCCAACCAGTTGAGTGACACCTTCATGGCGCATGCCCACCTCGTTGGCGCCAAAAGCCGATGTGCCCCCCAAAATCAGCGAAAAGAGGATCCCTGTTGTTTGCAAACTCACGCGTTGATAAACAGCCACCCGTTTCTCCCTTGCAGACAGTAAAAAAATCCACCTGTGTTATGACTGTTAACAAACAAATACTGTTTGACGGCAGTCGTTAGAGGTTGTTAACTCCATGAAGAAAATCAATTTATTGACTTTCGATTGAGAAGACGAAGAGGGCGAGATTGCACTTTACCCCTCTTCGTGAGCCCCTTGGCCGCCAGCGTTCACTGACGGTCAATGTATCGACTTACTGGTACGTGATACGGAAGTTAGAGATGGCGCTGAATCGCCCTTCCGCAACATCTTTAGTGGTATCAACCGCTTTCGCCAATGCTTTAAAAATTAAAGTATTTTCACCATTTGTGTTGGCAATACGAGGGAGAACGTCTGTGGCTTTACCGAACTCAAAACCATCAATCAAAATACCGAGGTTGTTCGAATTCCCCGCGGAAGTTGCCAGCAGCGTGTTGCCTTTATCTGCATAGCTTTGGCCAGTAAACACGAGTTCCATTGATTTCACCGCAACAGGGTTACCTTCAGTATCTTTACCAAAGTTAGCAAAGTCACAACCGGTGAATTTGATCTCGAACTCTGCTTCCGCAGGCTTACCACTTTCCAACGCTTTACGAGACAGCTGACCGAAATCAACGGTTTGTTTCAGAGAAGACTGCTCGATATTACAAGGCGTGTTCACAACTGTACCCACAAAGTTAATCGTTCCGGTGTTATCCGCCATTGCGCTAAATGACACAACAGACGCCGCAAATACAGTTGCAACTGCTAATTTTGTTAATTTCATTTATTTTTCCTTTCTAGTAAAAAGACAATAGAAACCAGTCACCACACATAAATTGAAGAGTGTTAATTTCATTTTTTGTTGATAAAGCAAAGGTTACATCATTAATAAAAACACCGTCCCTGCTGCTACCTATCCCTTATCCATATCTAAGAGACAAATAGTTCCTTATAGGCTAAGGCTAACCCATATAATTTATTTATATATAATCTTAAAATAGAATTAATTAATTTGACATTTTGCCGTCATAGTTAACCATGACTGAACAGAATAAATTCTGTTAGATTTCCCCGAAAATGTTGAGCATAGTATCCGGAATTAAAATATTAATTACTGATTTCATCGGCTTAAAATAGGAGAAACATCTAACATTTAATTATTAACATTCCGTGAAATAATTACACTAACTTATTTTATTTAAACAATCTCAATATTTATATTTAATGAATTTTTATTGCCATATTAAATTTAGTTTCTCAAATAAAAATTCATAAAATAAAACTATTATTTTGATATTTTTGAAATAATAAATTGATGGCGAATATAGAACCAACCCCATTTAGAGTAAATACGTTTTTAACGATAAGTCTCCATATTTCGATAGGTGATAACTATTAAATATTTGTTATTAATGGCATCGACATAACCAAATATTAATTTGGTTCCTATATATCAATGGATTACAATAAATCATGATAATCAAAATCATATAAATCTCCAAACAATGTCTTATTCTTAATGAGAGTATGTTGATTTTATTTAACGCTATTTTCATTTTGTTACATATTTAATTATTTTGATATTTTTATAAGAGATATAGCTTTATTTTTTTCAATAATAAAACAAAAAACCTCAATATTGCTTATTTTTTGGCGCCATTAAAAAATAGAAAAAATACTCATAAACTTAGACACACTCTAAGAACACCCATAATAAACATAGGTGTAACCCATTAAATACAATATAACTCACCTTAATTACTCATTAAATGCGTTATCGATTTTCGCTATTAAATTTATTTAATGATAATTTATTGTTTTTTAACAGTGAAATAAAAATATTACTCATCATCGCATATCAGCGCTCTTTAAATGCCAACAATACCCTTATCAAAGCCCTATCCTCAAAATCTTCACCGACTCAAATCCTCCATCGACAATACGACTAATCGATTATCAATTGGATATTAATATCCAGAGCCACGCCTATGCTCTGATAATGGTCAACAAAATAATTTGGCCCGCAGTTTTGGTGGCCACTTTGCCTATATAACCCGCCAAATCTTGTCAGAAATGCGCTAGCTCTTGAACGGCAAAAAGTGGGAAATATGGCTTCTTCCGCGGGAAAGAGCATAAGCCAGTTCAGGGGGAGCGTGATATTCCATTCATCCAATGATGATGGCATAGGAGAGTCTCATTTAAGTTGCCAATTGCAGTAATGACACAACTTAGGTCACCGTTCGATATATCTCGCTGTTGGAAAGAACCATTTGTTCGAAAACCTATCACGTGCTCAAGGTTGCCATCATCCTAAATAATTAGGGGCGTTTTTATTTTTCATCTCCTCCGCTTTTGATATTCATACAATTTATTTTTTTCCTTGTTGTGGATCAAATTATCGATAGCTAAAAAAGAGCAATAAACTATATATTGTGCTTTAATTACATAATCAAACACTACATATAGTATTTATTCACAGTTTTATCCACATTCCCTTCGCACATGCAGCGGAAACTTATCGCTAGGTTTAAGGTTGTGGATAACTCAACAAGGAGCATTTCAGTGAAAACGGTTGTGATTAAACGAGATGGTTGCCAAGTGAACTTTGACTTCCAAAGAATTCAAGAGGCAATAAAACGTGCATCAGCGGCTGTGAATATTCAGGATGATGACTATTGCCTTCAAGTTGCTACAACGGTCACAGAGCAACTTGGCAACCGTGAAAAAGTCGATATTCGAGAGATCCAAGATGCTGTTGAAAATCAACTAATGTCAGGCCCTTATAAAGACCTCGCTCGAGCCTATATTGAATATCGCCATGATAGGGATAGTGCTCGCGAAAAACGCAGCCAACTTACCCATGATATTCGTGGCCTTATCGAACAAAGCAACGTTTCACTGCTTAATGAAAATGCCAATAAAGACAGTAAAGTGATCCCGACTCAACGTGATTTACTTGCTGGTATTGTGGCTAAGCACTATGCCAAACAGCATATTTTGCCTCGTGATGTCGTTATCGCTCATGAACGAGGAGAAATACACTATCACGACCTTGATTATGCCCCCTTTTTCCCGATGTTTAACTGTATGTTGATCGATCTTGAAGGCATGCTTACGCAAGGGTTTAAAATGGGCAATGCAGAGATCGAACCACCAAAATCAATTTCAACAGCAACCGCCGTGACTGCACAAATCATTGCGCAAGTTGCTAGCCATATTTATGGTGGTACGACGATTAATCGCATCGATGAAATTCTGGCTCCTTATGTACGCATCAGCTATGAAAAACATCTTAAAACGGCTGAAACGTGGGGGATCAATGATGCTCAAGGTTATGCTGACTGCCAAACAGAAAAAGAGTGCTATGATGCTTTCCAATCCCTAGAATATGAAGTCAATACATTGCATACCGCGAATGGGCAAACCCCCTTTGTCACCTTTGGTTTTGGTCTTGGCACCTCGAAAGAAGCGCGCTTAATCCAACAATCCATCTTGAAAAATCGTATTGCAGGTTTAGGCAAAAATCGTAAAACAGCCGTATTCCCTAAATTGGTCTTTGCCATTAAAAAAGGGTTAAACCACCAATTTGGTGATCCTAACTATGATATCAAACAGTTAGCCCTTGAATGTGCTAGCAAGCGCATGTACCCCGATATCCTTAATTATGACCAAGTTGTTAAAGTGACCGGATCGTTTAAAACCCCCATGGGCTGCCGTAGCTTCTTAGGGGTCTACGAAGAAGCGGGGCAACAAATTCATGATGGTCGCAATAATTTAGGGGTGATCAGCCTTAATTTGCCTCGCATTGCCATTGAAGCACAAGGCAATGAAGACGCATTTTGGCAACTGTTAGAAGCACGTTTATCTATTGCTAAAAAAGCCCTTATGACACGGATCGCACGCCTTGAAAACGTCAAAGCACGTGTCGCGCCAATTCTCTATATGGAGGGGGCTTGCGGTGTAAGATTAGCCGCTGATGATAGCGTTGCAGAAATCTTTAAAAAGGGTCGAGCCTCAATTTCGCTCGGCTATATCGGACTACATGAGACCATCAATGCACTATTTGGTACGCAAAACCATGTTTACGACAGTGAGCACTTAAGGGAAAAAGCCATCGCGATTGTTAACCGCCTACGCCAAGCAACAGATGAGTGGAAAGCAGAAACTGGCTATGGTTTTAGCCTGTACAGTACACCTAGTGAAAACTTATGTGATCGTTTTTGCCGCCTTGATACTGCTGAATTTGGCGTAATAGCTGGTGTGACAGACAAAGGCTACTACACAAATAGCTTCCATCTTGATGTTGAAAAACGCGTGAACCCATACGACAAAATAGACTTTGAACAACCTTACCCTGCCATCGCAAATGGGGGCTTTATCTGCTATGGCGAGTATCCTAATTTGCAGCATAACCTCAAAGCGCTTGAAGATGTTTGGGATTACAGTTATGAGCATGTTCCATATTATGGAACAAATACGCCCATAGATGAATGTTATGAGTGTGGATTTACGGGTGAGTTTAACTGTACCAGTAAAGGCTTTGTTTGCCCTCGTTGTGGTAACCATGATACTAACCGTGTCTCAGTGATCCGCCGAGTATGTGGTTACCTTGGCAGCCCTGATGCACGCCCATTTAATGCAGGCAAGCAAGAAGAAGTGAAGCGACGTATCAAACACCTAGGTAATGGGCAGTTAGGTTAATAGTATGAATTATCATCAATATTACCCTGTTGATGTCGTGAATGGTCCAGGCACACGTTGCACACTGTTCGTCTCAGGATGTGTTCATCAATGCCGAGGATGTTATAACCAAAGCACATGGCGCCTCGATTCAGGTATTCCATTCACTCAGGAAATGGAAGATAGGATCATTCAAGACTTACAAGATACCCGTATCCGTCGGCAAGGTTTATCCCTTTCCGGCGGGGATCCACTACATCCCGCTAACTTATCAGCGATCTTTCAGTTGGTTAAACGTGTAAAAACCGTTTGTCCAGATAAAGACATTTGGCTATGGACAGGCTATCAATTTGCCGAACTGACCGCCGAGCAACATAAGGTGGTGAGTTTGATCAATGTACTGGTTGATGGGAAATTTGTAAAAGCGCTGCATGACCCCGCGTTACTTTGGCGAGGAAGCAGTAATCAAGTGATCCATAAATTACGCTAGCGATTTCTAGACCAATAGAGCTTGCTGCCAAAACCCAATTTATTATTGACCATTTTGACTTCTTGTAACTGCAAACGCCATACAGGCAGTTTTGCCGTCAATGCCACAGGGAAGCGACGACAATAAAATTGATGGGCTTGCTGTCGTAAGCTCCCATCCAGCGCTATCACTTGCCCAATAAATTGTAGCCCTTGGATTTGGCTAACCACTTTCGTTTGGGCAGAGACAGTCCCTGCGACGTGAGAATTTTCAGTCATCAGTTGACCATGGCGTGAAGCAGGATCGGTCATAAAGAATAAACTCATCGACTTAGCATCAAATGCATAATAACAACTGGCAGGCCAGATATCATTGCCGTGGCAAGTAAATAGAGAAAAGACGTGTTGGCGAGAAAAGTAACGTTGGATATGTTGTAAGGCGTGTTCATCATTCATAGCAAAAGCCCATATTGACCGTTCAGAACACGCTCTTTGAATATGTACATCCTATCGCTGAGCGTGCTTAAGCTGTTCTGAACGTTTGGTATTACATTTGCTAGGTACTATAAATTATTTATAGATTGCAGCAACACCATTCATTGAGTTTTCACCGCCAGCTGAGATAACACGGAATGAAGTTGCACCAGCTTCATCAGCTTTTTTGGCTAACTTTTCAGTCAGGTCATTAACACTAACAGCACCTGATACAGAAACATAACCCGCAGCTGGTTGGCTAGAATGTTGAACTTCTTCAGCAGCCATTGAACCAAATGAAATAGCACTTAAAGCCAAAGTTGCAGCGACTAATGTTGATTTTTTCATAATGTTTTCCTCATTGTATATTCATTTTTATCAGGGATTTTTGTTCTCCCCCTGTGATATGGATCATATTATGCTCTTTTAGTTACGATGAAAATTAGCTAATTTTGCTGTTATAGTTCAAATATTTTGAATCAAAACCACGCTTTAGGTTACAAATTTATGACTTTAATGTGTCATTTTTTATTTATAATTTAATAAGTTATGGCTATCCTTGTTCGCGAGATTTTTAGTCTATTTATGAATTATTTCCCCTTAAATTTCAGCACAGAAAGTCAAAAATAGGGCAACAAAATAAAATGTCTACGCAGAAAAACTGGTACATTTACCTAATTAGAGAGAAAAATAACAGGTTATATTGTGGGATCACCACAGATGTCTCGCGCCGCTTTACCCAACATAAAGAGGGAAAAGGCGCAAAAGCGTTGAAGGGGAAAATGCCGCTCACGCTAGTATTTGATTGTTTAGCTGGGGATCGCGCTACCGCGTCAAGATTGGAATATCAGATAAAACAACTGAGTAAAGCCGCCAAAGAAAGGCTGGTTATTGACCAGCCCATTAATATCCTTGATTACTTAATGCATCAGAATACATCAAAGTGTGAAGAGTAAGTCACCCGCCCTTTGTGGTCACTCAAGCTGCCATTTTCTAGCCCGCAAATCATAAAATGCTCTTGCAATTCAGGCCACTGGCTGAAAACTTCATATTTTGAGGCAGGTTCAAAGCCAAAACGGCGGTAATAGTTGCTATCTCCTAATACCACAACCGCACCATAGCCAAACTCATTAAGACTATCTAGCCCTTCATAAATAAGTTGCCCACCAATGCCTTGTTTTTGGTGCGCTTTACTCACTGCAAGCGGTGCAAGGCCAACCCATTGAACGTCTTCATTGTTGACATCGACAGGTGTAAAGCCGACATAACCGATCACTTCGCCGTTGTCATTCGTGGCAACAACACCCAGAGTCAATAAGCCGTCTTCTCGTAGCTTTTGTACCAGATCGGCTTCTGCTTCCGTCGGGAAAGTGTCACGCAGTAACTTATCGATCCCCATAGCATCGACAGGAATTTCAACACGAATTAGCATGAGGCAACCACGGAGCCTTTATGCTCTGTGTCCTCATTTTGTTGAGTCGTTTTAATCAAGTCGGCCAATTGTAGTAATGCAAAACGCAGGGGTGTCGGCATATTGTCTAGCTCAAAAGCATCCATAAGGTTTTTTACATACAGCCCTAATTCGGTGTCACCTTCAATGACCAAACGGCGCTGAAAAAACAGCGTATCAGGATCTTCTTTACGCGCCGCGATAAGGATCAGGTCATTGGCTGTAGCACAGACACTGACATCGGCTTGCTCTTGATTACGCACAATTAACATGCCATTTTGCAAACTAATGAACCAGACTAAATCAAGGTCACTGACTTCAACTTTCAGCCATTTCCCTTCGAGAAAATCCAATTCCCCTTCTTTGACCGATTCACGAAACTGCCAGCTCAGTAACTGCTCAAGTACTTGACGCTGCACTGCAAATGGGGTCACTTTTAAAGGTAACTTCAATAATGAAGGCCCTTTTGAAATAAGTTGAGAACGAATTTTAGCTAACACAGCACTGACTCCCGTATCAATTGCCTGCCCGTTAAATACACACCCCAGCATCAGCTACGGCCTCTCGGTAGCAAATCAGTATTAGAACAGGCATTTATATCGACATACTCAATAATAGAATAGTCATATCATGCCAGAGAAAATAAGTACTCACTTGATCCTATATCAAGGTTTACACTTCTCGCCAGCATTTATTTTTTATTATGCCAAAAAGCTCATGGAGTCATGACCTCATAAGCCACAAAAACAGATAGCCAACAGCCAATTCAATGCCTTAAATCAAAATTTACATCGCATGAGTTGACTAGAATGCTAAGTTGTCGAAAATTTAAACTGGAACAGATACCATGGAATTACTCTGCCCAGCAGGCAACTTACCGGCCCTTAAAGCCGCTGTCGATAACGGTGCCGATGCGGTTTATATTGGCTTGAAAAATGATACTAACGCACGCCATTTTGCTGGACTCAACTTTACTGAAAAAAAATTGCAAGAAGCAGAGCGCTACATACATCAACATCAGCGTAAACTTCATATTGCTATCAATACATTTGCTCACCCAGATGGCTTTCAACGTTGGAAAGATTCGGTCGATCTTGCGGCTTCGCTAGGGGCTGATGCCCTGATCCTTGCCGATCTCGCGATGCTTGAGTATGCTGCACACCGATACCCTCATATTGAACGTCATGTCTCCGTTCAAGCTTCAGCAACCAACACCGAAGCGATTCGCTTTTATGCCCGCAATTTTAATGTTCATCGGATTGTACTGCCTCGGGTTCTATCTATTCATCAAGTCAAACAACTCGCTAAAAGTAGCCCTGTCCCCTTAGAAGTCTTTGCTTTTGGTAGCCTATGTATTATGGCGGAAGGACGCTGCTATCTCTCTTCCTATTTAACGGGTGAATCCCCCAATACTGTTGGGGCATGCTCGCCCGCGCGTTTCGTTCGTTGGCAACAAACGCCTCATGGCATGGAGTCACGCTTAAATGAAGTGCTTATTGATCGCTACCAAAGTCATGAAAATGCAGGCTACCCCACTCTCTGTAAAGGGCGTTATTTGGTGGATGACCATCGATATCATGTACTCGAAGAGCCAACTAGCCTCAATACCATCGAATTACTACCAGACCTAATGGCGGCGAATATCGCCTCGGTCAAAATTGAAGGCCGCCAGCGCAGCCCTGCTTACGTCACCGAAGTGACACGCATCTGGCGAAAAGCTATCGATACATATCATGCAAACCCAGAGCAATTTATTGCAGATCCACAATGGATAAAAGTACTGGGTGGGCTTTCTGAAGGCAGCCAAACCACATTAGGCGCTTATCATCGTAAATGGCAATAATAAGGAATAGATGATGAAGTATGCATTAGGGTCAGTTCTTTATTACTGGCCTAAACAAGAGCTATATGATTTTTATCAGCAAGCAGCACAAAGTGAAGCCGATATTATTTATCTTGGTGAGACGGTTTGTAGCAAGCGCCGTGAAATGAAACCGGCTGATTGGATTGAATTAGCAAAAACGCTAGCGCTAAGTGGCAAGCAGATTATCTTAAGTACATTAGCGCTATTGCAGGCACCTTCCGAACTTAAAGAAATAAGTAAACTCGTTGATAATGGCGATTTTTTGGTTGAAGCCCATGACTTTGGTGTCGTCAATATGCTCTCTGAGCGCCATCTTCCTTTTATTGCTGGCCATGGTTTGAATTGTTATAACGCACAGACCCTCAATATATTATTACGCCAAGGCATGCAGCGTTGGTGTATGCCTGTAGAGCTTTCTCGTGACTGGTTGATCAATTTACTCAATCAATGCGATGAATTGGGGATACGTGGCAAATTTGAAGTAGAAGTGATGAGTTATGGTCATTTACCGCTGGCCTACTCTGCTCGCTGTTTTACTGCCCGCTCAGAAAATCGTGCCAAAGATGATTGTGAAACTTGCTGCATTCACTATCCTCAGGGGCGAAAGGTGCTCTCTCAAGAACAACAGCAAGTGTTTACTCTCAACGGGTTACAGACACAAAGTGGCTATTGCTACAACCTAGGTAATGAGCAAACATCTATGATTGATTTGGTTGATATTGTACGTATTTCGCCGGAGAACATTGAGTCTCTAGACATATTGGCGCAATTTAAAGCGAATCAAACCGGAGAAGCGCCACTGGTCATCAATGACAAGAGTTGTAATGGTTATTGGAGGCAAGTGGCAGGATTAGAAATGCTGCCTTAGCCGCAATATCAATCAGCGCCATTGGATAAAAAGCGGGAGCAAACACCAGCTTCCCGCTGTGTATTCATCCTAAAGCATCTCATTGATTTTATTTTTGAAAAATGAATAAATTGCACGGGTCACTGCATTACCTCACTCTCACTCTCACTCTCACTCTCACTCTCACTCTCACTCATTCATAATATAGTGAGGAACAAACCTAGAAGTATCTTTTGTGATTAAAGAGTTATCTTCACGTATACCGATCCCTGCTGGGGCATCCCCCACCACCCAGCTCCCAATTAAAGTGTAGTCATTACCGAATTTAGGCAAAAAAGCACTCGCCTGATAAATTCTAGGCTCATGAGCATACATCCCTAATTCTTGCGTGATCACTTCTTGCTCATTATTAAAAAATAATGAAACATTAGCGCCTTCCCGTGAAAATAATGGCTTTGTCGTAAACCCTTGCCACGCTTTCCCCATATCCTGTTTTAATTTTCCCACAATATCGCTCTGCTCATCCGCAAAATAGGCAGGAAGTAAGTTAGGGTGATTAGGAAAAAAACGCCATAATAACGGTAATAGTCCTTTATTACTTAAAATGGATTTCCATAAAGGTTCTACCCATTCTGTTCGTTCACTACGTAGTACTGGACCGTAATCATCTTGGAACATCCATTCATATGGATATAATTTAAAGCCTTGGTGAATAATTTGATCTTGTAAATCCGTAAAAACACCACCTAAGCCTAATCCGATATCTTCCACATAAACAAATTGTGTCTGTAGCCCTGCTTGACGCGCACAATCTTCCAAATATAAAACAGTTCCTCTATCTTCAATGGAGCCTTCGCAGCAACAAAAATAAAAAGGGTGCTCATTGCGCCACAATAAAAAACGCTGGATAAGCTTTTCCTGTATCGAATTAAATTGATCGGCATTTGCAGGAAGCATACCTCTATCTGTCATGTCAGATAACCATTGCCATTGAAAAAATGCCGATTCATAAAGTGATGTCGGGGTATCTGCATTATATTCCAGCAACTTTGCAGGCTGATATCCATTCCATGAAAAATCCATTCGCCCATACAGTGATGATTTATTATTTCGCCAACTATTTGCAATCGCATCCCAATATAATTCAGGTATGGCTAATGCTTCTAAAATACGTTCATCATTGATAGCAGAATTGACTACTTCTAAGCACATTTGGTGCAACTCTTCGGTTGGGTCTTCGATGCCAGATTCAATTTGCGCTAATGTAAAACAATAAGCATGCGATTCATCCCAATAAATTTCATTGTCGATAATATGGAAGTCAAAACCATAATCTTGCGTAATTCGCACTAAATCTTCGCGTGGCTTTACAGGTATTCGTAACATAATTAACCACCTCTACTCCCCGATTTATGCCCAAAGCCCCCTCTTGATGTTGTTTTAGTCGAATTATTACTATATTTCGCAGGCTTTAGCCTATTCGAACCATCAGCAACCCATTTATCGGATGAACCTAGCTCATGATAAATATTCGGTTCATTTTTAGCGCGATAAAATGGACGAACTCGTGAAAAATAGTAATGAGAGCCTGAGTAAGAGCTGGTTGTATGACTACTACTTGCTGGCTGCGGAAATTCATTAAGCGCAAAACCAGCCAATTTGGGGCCATAAACATCACGCTGTATGCTATCGCAATATTCTGGCTTTGATTGTAATAAGCATTGCTGATATTCTCTTATATTAAGGGCACGATGAACTAAAACACAGTTATCTTTCCCATAATGATATTCACAATCAACTAATCGATTGTAAATCGCCATGCTTCTATTCAATTCTTGTTGTGCTTCTTCTTGTTTTTGTTTACAAAAAGAGTTGGTATAACCTGCAAGCTCACAATCATTAAGCCCCTTGAAAATCGTTATTTTGGGTGTTGGTGATTCGTCACTGCAACTGCGTAACCCCAAAAAAACGGCTCCTCCCATAATTGCCAACGTAAGTATATTAGCGCCTTTGCGTGGTTCATCTTTTACATCAAGGCCAATACGCTTTAATTCAGGCCCCTCTTGAGCCTTATTATACTTACGCTGTTTTCTTTTGATTTTATTTTTATTTTTCATAGAACATCATTATTCATTAATAGCTCATGCTTACTGCATTCAAAATACCAAATCCAAGTGATGTTCCACCTAAAAAGAGGCCTGCGGATATATTATTTTGCTCTATTTTTTCACTGATTTTTGGCATATAGATTTTTGTTGCACCAAGAACAAGCAATTGAACTAATAATGCAATAACACCCCATATTATACAGTCAAGAATACTAATAGAATGAGAAATCGCACTCGACAACGGAGTGATATAACCTAGCATCGCACCAATAAACGCAAGGCCAGCGGCGGTATTATTCTGTTTAATTAATACCCATTCATTATGACGCGATATACGTGTATAAATAAAGAGGAATGCAAGTACCATAACAGCACCAATTGCAAAATAACTAATAAAGGAGAGTAGAGCAGAAAGTATAGCTGTAAAATCCATGAAATTATATTTCCGTGAAAAAGGAATAAATGTAGCTTAACCTTTTTCAAAAATAAAGAGATTATAAATAATTCAGTGCATTTTACTTTTATCTAGAGACTATGATCTAATGATTCATTTTTTACTGAGCATGATAGAGTAGTAGTATCAAATAAGTCGCTTTATTAATAATAGAATAACTGCATGAGGTCTAAACGATTAATTGATGATGACAATCCTGTCACGAATAAACCAATAATGGATTTTTCTTATCTAATGTTAAAAACACTTATATTTAAGTAAGAATACCAAACAGATAAAGATAATAATATTGAGAGCAAAATGATTAGTGGTGTTGCAGCTGGCTACCACCAACTGCAATCTTTTTTTATTTTCTGACAATCAAACACGCCAGAAGAATAATATTAATTATGATGTTGTTTACGCCAACGATGAATAATATGAGAAATCTGACGTAATTCACCATCACGCAACATGCCAATTAAGACACCAATTACGGTATAAATCACACCGAGCACTAACATCATCACAATATCCATCAAGACGCCACTAAAAGGTAGCCCCATTTGATTGATACCCGCCATGGCACTCGTTGCCCATGTTGATGGTAAAGCCGAAGCAATCATTCGTACCCATTCAGGCATGGCTTGTAAGGGCCATATCGTACCGGACATGTAAAAGACAGGTGTTGTAATAAACGCTAATGTCAGATAAATCATCTCGACACTACGCAAACACTCAGTGACCAACTTCCCTAACCCAATTACGGCAAGCAAGAAGGGAAAAGTGAGCATCCACAATTGATACAATGGCGCCTCTTGACGATAGCCTAATATCCACGGCCATAATGCAAAAAAGACGGTCGATAAAAATAGCCAGATCGGTATCAAGGCCGATAGCGCCCCCAAATACACCGCTAATGGTGGTTTACCTTTCGGTGTACCGCGGATAGCAATACTCACGCGAACACAAGCAATCAGCAAGGAGTGTTGTAACAACATCACTAACAACCCAGGAAACACAATCGCGGCAAAGCTTACACCCGGGTTATATAACGGCTCTGTTAAACTACGTATTGGCGTAATAATGACGTTCGCTTGCTCTTGACTAAATCCTGAGTTGATGAGTAATTGGGTGTTATAGCTATTTAATAACGTTTGATACGCACTCATTAGCTCTTGCTGGATCTGACCACTTGCTAAACGGTTTGTCGCATCACCATAAACGGGGATAGTGATATTTTTCCCATTTAGCAGGAATTTTTCAAAGTCTGTCGGGATAATAATAATGGCAAAAAGCTGCCGATTAATCATATCCTTACGAGCTTGTTCCAAATTGTCATAGCTGTGTAATTTAACTTTAGGCGCCGCATCCAAATCGCGGATAAGTGCCCGACTTGCCACACTATGATCCTGATCGATGACTGCAACAGGCAGATCCCACAAGACGGGTTTCGCATACACCAAACTCATCACACACAGTGAAACGATCAATAATAACCACATTGGCTTATCTAACATGCCAATCAGCACCTTACGGAAAGTCGCAAAATACATTTGCATTACAGCTCCCCTCCTTGTGCCGCAATACGTTTCGGCAAGCGCTTACGGATCAAAAATGCCGTCACTATTGGATAAATCAGCAAAAATAGACACACTTCCACAATACGTTTAAATGAGATCTCACGTAGGAAAATATCAAACATCGCATTGAGTGTATGAGTTAATGGCTCGATATTGGAAATAATCTGCGCAGGTAAAATCATGGATAATTCCGGTACAGCCATACCGGAGAAAGCGAGTGCAATACTCACTAGCATCCCTATCAAGCTGTAAGCCATAATCGCACTTGAAGTAAAGCTAAATAGCAGTAGCCCAATACTTTGCGCCGCTATTACATAGAAAAAGCCCACCATTATCATATAGAGGGGATTCCCCACAACCTTAGCATCAAAAATACTGACCAAAGCCGCAAGTTCAACCACTAACAGTGTCGTAAAAAATAGCGTATAAGGAGCCATTTTCCCTAAGACCGCCATACCGAAAGGCTTCACGCTTTGTAAGATAGAACTACGTGATAATGTGTAAATCGTACAGGTCACCACAAACAGTTGTAGCATATGAATGGTAGCCGCAAATTGCTGATAATAAATATAACTACCACTAGGGTTAAATAAACTGTCATAAGAGAGGGTCACTTGAGCGAGCGGTGGTAATGCTTTCCCCATCGAACCTGCCAACTGCGTTCGATATTTGGCATTTAGCTCAGCCACCAGCCCACTAAAGTCTTGGATTGCATAGCTCCCTGACGCATAAAACAGCGCGTTATAGTACATGCGTAGCTCAGGTTGACGCCCCCGTAATGCATCGGCCTCAAAATTAGTCGGCACGTACAGCAGCGCATAATCCTGTGCACTGGCTAATCGTTTTAACGATGTATTAAGATTATTATCAATCGCTTTAACGTCAGCATGGGGTCCAGCATTGAGATCCCGGATAATTTGTCGGGAAACGGGGCTTCTGTCATTATCCACCACCGAAACAGGCAAATCCATCAACGTTCCTTCTGAGAAGTTAGCACTAACTAACGTGAATAACATTAATGGAAACAACCAGCTTAACCAGTGAAAAACCGGACTACGAATAGCGGCTTGTGTTTCTCGACTGAATGCATGCTCAAAACCATGCCAAGCGAATTTTAATCTCATACTCGCGCCTTTTATTTATCCCAGCGCCATAGCACGCTCATTCCAGGCCTTAAGCCGTCAACAGGCTCTACTGGATACAAACGAACCTCAAAGGTTTTCAAGTCAAAATCCCCTGTTGCACGTGTTGCCCTTTTTGTTGCGTAATCCCCTTTTGGCGCAATATAACGCACCTCAGCTTCGATTTTTTTATCGCCTAATGCAGGCACATCAAGCTGAACTCTATCGCCTTTTTTCACATCGACAAGAATGTCTTCACGTAAGTTATAGATAAAGTAAGACTGCGGTATACGCACCATGGTCAAAAGCGGGCTGCCCGCATTGAAAATTTCCCCTACTTCTGCGGGAATAGGACCGATTTCCCCATCCACTGGCGCTTTCACTTGTAAATCATCTAATTGGACTTGAAGCTCCGCGAGTTTTTGTTCAGCTTCATTCAGCGCCGCCTCATATTTTTGACGCAGTTCAATGCGATCACCATTCTTAGCTTCTTCAAGCTGCGCTTTTGCCCCTTGAACTTGCTGAAAAGCAACTTCTTTCGCTTTACGCGCATTATCAAGCTCATTGGCTGAAACATAGCCTTTAGCCGATAAATTACTTAAGCGTTGGTATTCACGAGACGCATTTTGGTATTGTGAATTGGCTTGTGCCAATGAGGCTTGCAGGTGACGGATCGTCTCTTCGCGAGTGCCATGGAGCGATTGTGCTAACTGTGCCTTTGCTTGATCTCTTGCGGCTTTCAAGGCAGCGTATTGCGCTGTTAGCTCAGGGCTTTCTAAGGTCAATAATAACTGCCCCTTTTTAACATCATCCCCACGCTCAACATGACGCTCAATAACACGACCTTTAGCCTTAGATGTGACCATGACTTCGGGTGCATCAACTTCACCTTGTAATAGCAAAAATTGATTGTGAGAATGGAAAAGTGCCGCCGCCGCTATCAAAATCAGCATCAACAAAATCAGTGCTATTGTTCTTTTTTTCATTATTAGTAAAACCCTAAATAATCACGGAGGAAACTATGGCTATAAAATTATCGCAGTAATTGCCGATACAGCGTTAATAAATTTGTGCGCAAGGTCACAAATAGAAGGGGGATATATAATATTGAAGTGACTTGCCCCTTATGTCAAATAAAGAAAAGTTAACTTTGACCAAATCGCTATTATCAAATCAGCCGCTTACGTTACAATTGCCCTGTTAAGACGCCACCAACTGGAAACCTTTATGTACGAGTTTGATCTCATTCTGCTACTACTACAGCAGATGTGCGTTTATTTGGTCATTGCATGGGCGCTCAGTAAAACCCCCCTTGTTATTCCATTATTAAAAGTGACCATTCGCTTACCCCATAAAGTGATGTGCTATCTCATTTTCTCGGTTTTCTGCATCATGGGAACCTATTTTGGGTTACACATTAACGACTCAATAGCAAATACACGCGCCATTGGCTCTGTCCTTGGTGGATTACTTGGTGGCCCCGCGGTTGGGTTTGCTGTTGGCTTCACGGGAGGATTGCACCGTTACTCACTCGGCGGCATGACCGCCTTCAGTTGTATGGTCTCCACCATCGTGGAAGGGCTAATTGGTGGCTTAGTCCACCGCTACTATATGAAACGCGGTCAGATCAATAAAATATTTAATCCTCTCACCGCCAGTTGCGTTACCTTTGTGGCCGAAATTATTCAGATGCTGATCATCCTATTACTTGCCCGCCCTTTCGGCGAAGCGCTGGAACTGGTCAAAAGTATTGCCGCCCCGATGGTCATTGCCAACACGATTGGTGCCGCGATGTTTATTCGGATTTTACTCGATCGCCGCGCTATCGTAGAAAAATACACAACCGCATTCTCCGCACAGGCCCTAAAAATAGCCCTCTGCACAGATGGTATTTTACGTAAAGGGTTCAATACCGATAACAGTATGAAAGTGGCTAAAATTATCTATCAAGAGCTAGAAATTGGTGCGGTCGCCATCACCGATAGAGAAAAAATATTAGCTTTTATTGGGATAGGAGCCGATCACCATTGCCCCGGAACCCCCATAGCTTCAGAACAATCGCGCCGAGCAATTGATAATAACGAGGTGGTGTATGCCGATGGTAATGAAACCCCCTATAAATGTTCGTTAAGCCCAACATGTAAGCTCGGCTCTGCACTGGTGATCCCACTTAGGGGAGAGAACGAACGCGTTATTGGTACAATTAAACTGTATGAGGCCAAAAACCGTTTATTTAGCTCTATCAACCGTACATTGGGTGAAGGCATTGCGAGTCTATTTTCGGCACAAATCCTTGCTGGGCAATATGAACGCAATAAACAATCATTACTACAATCCGAAGTGAAGCTACTTCACGCGCAAGTAAACCCTCACTTCTTATTTAATGTCCTCAATACGCTACAAGCCGTTATTCGCAGAGACAGCCAACAAGCGGGTCAGCTAGTGCAATATATTTCCACCTTCTTTCGTAATAACCTTAAGCGTCCGGAACAAAATGCAACGCTTGGCGAAGAGTTAGAGCATGTAAATGCTTACTTACAAATTGAGAAAGCACGCTTTTGTGAGAAATTACAGATAGAGCTGGATATCCCTGAAGCATTAAGACAAGTAGAGTTACCTGCCTTTTCCCTACAACCGATCGTTGAAAATGCAATTAAACACGGCACCTCACAGTTATTAGACACTGGATATATTACAATTAGAAGTTATATACGCTGTGAACAGGTTTATATTGAGATAGAAGATAATGCAGGTCTTTATCAACCCACAGCTCAGAACGATGGATTAGGCATGAGCCTAGTTGATAAGCGTCTACGCCTAAAATATGGCGAACAATATGGCGTTAGCGTGGAATATGAACCTGAACAGTTTACGCGAGTGCAATTACGTCTGCCTTATAGGCTAACAGAATAAAATGATTAAATTTCTATGAATGTATTGATTGTTGATGATGAACCACTTGCGCGGGAAAATGTACGCTGTTTGTTGGAAGAGCATGATGATATTGAAATTATGGATGAGTGTGCCAATGCCATTGAGGCGATCAGTGTTATCCATAAAAAGAAGCCCGATGTCGTGTTTCTTGATATTCAGATGCCACGTATTACGGGCCTTGAAATGGTACGCATGCTCGACCCTGAAGATAGGCCTTATATTGTCTTTCTAACTGCATTTAATGAATTTGCCATACAAGCCTTTGAAGAACATGCTTTTGATTACTTATTAAAACCATTAGAGAGTGAAAGGCTAAATAAAACACTAACCCGTCTACGCCAAGGCAAGCAAAAACAAGATCTCGAGATCCTAAGTGACCATGAACCGCTCAAATTTATTCCTTGTACTGGTCACAGTCGTATTTGGCTGATGAAGTTGGACGAAGTGCAGTATGTGACCTCGCGGATGAGTGGTGTTTATGTGATGAGCACGCAAGGTCAAGAGGGCTTCACCGAACTGACACTGAGAACGCTAGAGTTACGCACACCTTTGGTCCGTTGCCATCGCCAGTATTTGGTGAACATGACAGAATTAAGTGAGATTTTGTTTGGTGACAATGGGCAAGCAGAGCTCGTTTTAAGGTCGGGCGAACATATTCCTGTCAGCCGTCGTTACTTAAAACCACTAAAAGAAGCGCTGGGGATCATTTAATGTGCCATACTGACTCTAAATAATTTGCGTTGTCGCTAGGCGACAAGTCAACATACTGCAACTTGGCGGATAACGAGTTTATAAGGAGATCACACATGGCGGACTTCTATTTACAACTTCGCACTAACTCAATGACTTTAAAAAACCTAAAGACCCATGAGGAGTACACCGCCGAAGGGGAGTTCTCATCTTCTCGGTTAATTGTCGGAGATTTCTACGTCGCCCAAAGCCTCCTAATACAGCTTATTGATGCAATGAAACTCAGTATTCGCCTTCCTTTAACCCCTCATCACCGCATTGTTATCCAAGCCTTAGAAAAAAATGAAGGTGGACTAAGCCCCGTTGAAGTCAGGTTATTAGAAGAAATTACCGTTACGGCGTTTAATCATAAACTGAAAAAGGTGATTGTCAGCCATGACGAATTACCCATGCCACAAAGGCAAGCGGAAGAATTATTAGATAATAAATAGTGTTATTACCTGTCGTGTTAGAACAACATAAAAAACCGCTCCATTAATTTGAAGCGGTTTTTTCACAATTTAAGTCGTGCTTCCTAAATAGAAACACTCGGTAAATGTGTGTAATTAAGCATTATGGCTGGTGCTACGGCGGCGCGGAGCTGCCGAGTTGTGATCTTCATTACGACCACGTCCGTTACCACGATGGCCACCACGACGATTGCCACCCTCACGGTCGTTGCGACGCTCACCATTAAAGCCACCGTCACGGCGTGAACCACCACGACGCTCACGACGTTCAAACGGCTGTGCATCACCAATTAATTGCATTTGCATTGGTTTATTCAAAATGCGTGCACGGCTTAAGTGAGTTAACACTTCGGTTGGCATGCCTTTTGGTAGCTCAATCGTTGAGTGAGAGCCAAACAGCTTGATATTACCAATATAACGGCTGCTAATATCCGCTTCATTGGCAATCGCCCCTACAATGTGGCGCACTTCTACGCCATCATCACGGCCGACTTCGATGCGATACATTTCCATATCGCCAACATCACGGCGCTCACGACGACCACTACGATCACCACGCTCTGCACGGTCAAAGCCATTGCCATTACGATCACGACGGCGATCATCACGGTCATTGAATTCACGACGTGGGCGACGCGGTGCATCTGGTGGCAGAATAAGTGCACGCTCACCTTGAGCCATTTTTAGCAACGCGGCGGCCAATGTTTCCATATCAACATCTTCTGACGGTGACAGTTTCTTTAACAGCGCGCGGTATTGGTCTAAGTCACTGCTTTCAAATTGCTGTTGGATTTTTTCAGCAAATTTCGCCTGACGACGTTCACTTAGCAATTGTGAATCTGGCAGTTCAACTTCAGGGATCGTTAGCTTCATGGTGCGTTCAACGTTACGCAGCAAACGACGCTCACGGTTCTCTACGAACAAGAGTGCACGGCCAGCACGCCCTGCACGGCCAGTACGACCGATACGGTGAACATAAGACTCTGCATCCATTGGGATGTCATAGTTAACGACTAAGCTAATACGGTCAACATCAAGACCACGAGCAGCAACGTCAGTGGCGATCAAAATATCCAAACGACCGTCTTTTAAACGTTCTAGCGTTTGTTCACGTAACGCTTGGTTCATATCACCGTTCAATGCAGCACTGTTATAACCGTTGCGCTCAAGCGCTTCTGCCACTTCCAGCGTTGCATTCTTTGTACGAACAAAAATAATTGCTGCGTCAAAATCTTCGGCTTCTAAGAAACGAACCAGAGCCTCATTTTTGCGCATGCCGTAAACAGTCCAATAGCTTTGAGCAATATCTGGACGTGTTGTAATGCTAGCCTGAATACGAATTTCTTTAGGCTCTTTCATGAAACGGCGTGTTATACGACGAATTGGTTCTGGCATCGTCGCTGAAAACAGCGCTGTTTGATGCTCTGCTGGAATTTGGCTCATGATGTTTTCAACATCTTCAATAAAGCCCATACGCAGCATTTCATCAGCTTCATCCAGTACTAAGCCTTTCAATTTAGACAGGTCTAATGTACCGCGTTTCAGATGATCAAGCAGACGCCCAGGCGTTCCCACAACAACTTGTGGCCCTTGGCGCAAAGCACGCAATTGCACGTCGTAACGCTGGCCACCATATAGGGCCACCACGTTAACACGGCTCATGTGTTTAGAAAAATCGCCCATCGCTTCAGCAACCTGAACCGCCAACTCACGTGTTGGGGCTAGGACTAGAATTTGCGGAGCTTTTAAATCTGGATCAATGTTGTGCAGTAGCGGCAAACTAAAGGCTGCGGTTTTACCGCTCCCCGTCTGTGCCATACCCAACACATCATTACCGTCCATTAACAATGGAATACATTGTTTTTGGATCGGAGAAGGTTTTTCATATCCCAGGTCGTTTAGTGCAGTCAAAATAGACGCTGATAAACCTAAATCAGCGAAAGAGATATCAGTCTCGGTGGTCATGTAAAGGTGCCTCATACTTAATGGCGGCCAGTTTACATAACCGTGCGAAAATCATTTCGGTCATTTTCATTTAAAATGTGAACTGGCTCAAATTGTGTTATTAAACGAACAAATAGGCCGTCACCCCGAAGGATGATGACTCAAAAAATAGTGATGAAATGTTCGTCAGCTATTGCTGGCCCGATTCTAAAAGGTCGTCTTGTTCTTGGCCTAACAGCGCCAATTCCAACAATGCATAGCGGTGTTCAACAAAGCTATGAGCGTTGTTAGCCACCGTCAGTTTGAATAACGCAGTTGCGCTATCCTTATCCCCCAGACTTAGGTAATGCTTACCTAAATAGAAGTTAGTTTCACTGAGATGCTCAGCGAGCGAAGTGTTATCCGTAGAAGTTTCTTTCAAGCGCTCCATCAATGTGTTTTCACTGATTTTGCCAAGGTAAAACTCTACGATATTCCAGCCCCATAGCCCTTTCTCCGCACGGTCATAACGAGCTGCAAGATTATCTTGCGCCACTCGCGGGTCTATGTCTTTCTCAACGAGATAAAGCCATAGCGTGCGAAAAGGATCATTTGGATCTATCTGATAATACGCCAGCAGATCATCTTGCGCTAGTTTGTACCGACCACCGTAATATAATGCGATGCCGCGGTTCATACGCGCGAAAGTGTAAGTTGGATCAAGCTCTAATACAGAATCAAACGCTTCATAGGCGGCATCATAGTTGCCAGCCTGCGTAAAATATATTCCTAAAAAGTTAAAAATTTCAGGAATATCAGGGCGAATCGCTAACGCCGTTGAAAAATCATTGCGCGCTAACGCCCTCAAACCGAGACTATCATACAACACTCCGCGCTCATATAAAAGCTGAGCGTATTCGTCATCGGTTAAAGATCGGCTCGCAAGGATTTGTTCCATACGAGCCAATATTACTTCTTGTTGTAATGAAGGTTGCAGAGGAACAGCAAATACCTCGTTTTTACGCCAATCTTTACTGCTGCATCCAATGAGCACAAAAAAGATAAGCGCAGAGACCACACGAGTAAACGTGCTTAAGCCCCTAAACCGAAGACAGATACTATTCAGCATACTCCGCCCTTACATTACCACTATTTCAGCAAATTACGGCTATGCGCCCTAACTTATAGGGCGCTGCTTAGATTCAGCCTATTCTGCTGAGTCCTGCTGCTGTGCTGGAGTTTCTTCAGTCGCAACAGCTTCTTTCATGCTCAGGCGGATGCGGCCTTGACGGTCGATTTCCAACACCTTAACAGGAACTTCTTGACCCATTTGCAGATAGTCAGTCACTTTCTCAACACGCTTATCGGCGATTTGAGAAATATGCACTAAGCCTTCTTTACCACCACCGATAGCAACGAACGCACCAAAGTCAACGATACGAGTAACTTTACCTTGGTAAACACGGCCGACTTCGACTTCAGCAGTAATTTCTTCGATACGACGGATAGCTTCTTTTGCTTTCAAGCCATCAGTTGCAGCAATTTTCACTGTACCATCATCTTCAATTTCGATTGTAGTGCCAGTTTCTTCTGTCAGCGCACGGATAACCGAACCACCTTTACCGATAACATCTTTAATCTTATCTGGATTAATGCGGATAGTGTGAATACGTGGTGCAAATTCAGAAATATCATCACGAGGGCTGTTAATCGCTTGTTCCATTGTACCTAGGATGTGCAGACGAGCACCTTTTGCTTGGTTCAATGCAACTTGCATGATTTCGCGAGTAATACCTTCGATTTTAATATCCATTTGCAGTGCGCTGATACCATCACGGCTACCTGCGACTTTAAAGTCCATATCGCCTAAATGGTCTTCATCACCAAGGATGTCAGAAAGTACGACGAAATCATCGCCTTCTTTAACCAGACCCATAGCAATACCAGCAACCGCTGCTTTAATTGGTACACCTGCATCCATCAGTGCTAAAGAAGCACCACAAACCGACGCCATTGATGATGAACCGTTTGATTCAGTGATTTCAGATACAACACGAACAGTGTATGGGAAATCAGCATGATCAGGCATGACCGCCATCACACCGCGTTTCGCTAAACGACCATGACCAATTTCACGACGCTTAGGCGAACCAACCATACCTGTTTCACCAACAGAGTATGGAGGGAAGTTATAGTGGAACAAGAAGCGATCAGTATATTCGCCCATTAACTGGTCAATAACCTGTGCATCACGTTCAGTACCCAGTGTTGCAGTGACTAATGCCTGAGTTTCACCACGGGTAAATAGCGCAGAACCGTGAGTACGTGGCAGAACGCTAGTGCGTACATCCAGCGCACGAACCATGTCTTTTTCACGACCATCAATACGTGGCTCACCACGAATGACACGGCTACGAACAACTTGTTTTTCTAGGTTCGCTAGAATGTCAGCAACTTCAGCTACGTCGACATTTTCATCTTCAGCCACGATTGCTGCTGTGACTTCTTCTTTGATCAGGTCAACTTGCTCATAACGCTCTTGTTTTTCAGTGATACGATAAGCATCACCCATACGGCTTTCAGCCAGCGCTGCAACTTTATCACGTAAAGCTTGGTTAACTGGCTCTGGTTGCCAATCCCATTTTTCTTTACCTGCTTCTTTAACTAACTCATTGATTTCTTGAATCACGATTTGTTGTTGATCATGACCAAAAACAACGGCACCCAGCATTTGCTCTTCGCTTAACAGATCCGCTTCTGACTCAACCATCAGAACTGCACTTTCTGTTCCTGCTACCACTAAATCAAGGCGGCTTAATTTTAGCTCATCTGCTGTTGGATTCAGAACATATTGGTCATTGATAAAACCAACACGTGCCGCACCAATTGGGCCATTAAAAGGAACACCAGACAACGCCAATGCAGCCGATGCACCGATCATAGCAACAATATCCGGGTTAACTTGTGGGTTAACAGAAACAACGGTTGCGATGATTTGGATTTCGTTCAGGAAACCTTCTGGGAACAGAGGGCGTAATGGGCGGTCAATAAGACGCGCGATCAGCGTTTCACCTTCACCAGGGCGGCCTTCACGACGGAAGAAACTGCCTGGAATACGACCAGCAGCATAAGAGCGCTCTTGGTAGTTAACGGTCAGAGGGAAGAAGTCTTGGCCTTCTTTAACTTTTTTCTGAGCAACCGCGGTCACGAAAACGGCTGTATCATCCATGTTTACCATAACAGCGGCAGTCGCTTGACGCGCTATCATGCCGGTTTCAATGGATACGGTATGTTGACCGTATTGAAATTTGCGTACGATAGGATTTAACAAAATAGTACCCTTTATTTTAGGCCACTCGACTCTCTCTCGTGGCATTGGCTTTCTCTTCCTAACTACAGCCTCGCGACTAATGAGAAGACAGATATTCAAATGATCAATTTTCTCATTAGCCGCGCGAATCGGTGTAGCTGAAGAGGCGTTAATAAAACAATTAATTACGAATCATAGCTTAGCATTTAAGTTAAGTATAATTCGAGTCTTACTTCAACTTTAAATATAACTTTTAGAAGAAAAGGGGCCATTAGGCCCCTTTCCACTGAAACTGACTCGATTAACGACGCAGACCCAGACGCTCGATAAGAGCGGTGTAACGCGCGATATCTTTGCTTTTCAGATAAGCTTGCAATCTACGACGCTGAGCAACCATACGCAGCAGACCACGACGGCTGTGGTGATCTTTTTTGTGCTCTGCAAAGTGGCTTTGCAGATGGTTGATTTGAGCGGTCAACAAAGCGATTTGCACTTCGCTTGAACCAGTGTCGTTAGCATCGCGGCCGAATTCAGCAACGATTTTTGCTTTAGCTTCAGTACTTAGAGACATATTAAACTCCAAATGTATAAATGTATGTAATGAGAGCCAATCTCTAATTTAGCATCTCACAGATTAAGCGCCGCTATTCTACGCTGCTTATAGTCGCAAAGCAATAAGTGCCGCCATGCGGATTATTCATTTTCAACAACTAAACGCCGAGGAGCAACCCGCATATCTTCACTGATCAACGCAATGCCAATAAAACGTTCAGCAATACCACAAGTCACGCGAACCATGGTGCTTTCCGCTAATTGACCAATATTCGCCCTAACAGGCTGGCCCTGCTTAAAGTATGCCGCCGTTTCTTCTGTCAAATTAACGGCAGGAAAATGCACCACCGCAGTATCCATCGGCAACAATAAAGGGTCGAGCAGCGATTCAAAAGTGCCATTGCCTTCATCAACTTGCGCTCTTAATGCGGCGAGCTGCTCTAATGTCACCATCCGCGCATAAGGGTAGTTTGCTACCTGCAAGCGTCGTAGGTAAATGACATGTGCACCACAACCTAACATCTCACCTAAATCGTCAATAATGGTACGAATATAAGTACCTTTAGAGCAGTGAATTTCCAGTTCCAGTTCATTATTTTCTAAACGAATAAACTGTAACTCATACACTGTGATAGGCCGTGCTTCCCGCTCAACGGTGATCCCTTTACGCGCATACTCATACAAAGGTTTCCCTTGATATTTTAGTGCCGAATACATTGATGGCACTTGCAATGTATCACCACGAAAATGCGCTAATGCCTCATCAAGCTGAGCTTGTGTAAACTCAACGTTACGCTCACTGATGATTTGACCATGGGAATCCGAAGTGTCAGTACGTTGTCCTAGACGGGCAATCACACGATAACGCTTGTCTGAGTCGAGTAAAAATTGAGAAAACTTGGTTGCTTCACCGAGACAAACAGGGAGCATCCCTGTTGCAAGTGGATCTAACGCTCCCGTGTGACCCGCTTTATTTGCATTGAAGAAGCGCCGCACTTTTTGCAGCGCATCGTTTGAAGAAATATCAGTGGGTTTATCCAGCAGCAAAACGCCATGTATGTCACGGCCGCTACGACGACGCCCCATTATTTTTCCTCTTTATCATCCGCGTTCGCACGACGCATTTCATCATTACGAATAACATTGGAAACTAAGTTAGACATACGCATACCGTCAACCAATGAGCTATCGTAAGAGAACGTTAACTCTGGAATAACGCGTAAACGCATCGCTTTTCCTAGCAAAGAACGAATAAAGCCAGAAGCTTCATTGAGCGCTTTAATGCCATCTTGAACCATTTGAGACTCATGTTCTTCATGAGAAATGTTAAGGAAAGTCACGAAAACTTTACCATAAGCCAAGTCTCTTGATAGCTCGACACCTGAAACAGTTGCCATGCCAATGCGGGGATCTTTAACTTCACGCTGCAAGATAATCGCAATTTCTTTTTGCATTTCTTGGGCTACGCGCTGAGAACGACTAAATTCTCTTGCCATCGTTATATCTCCTGACATTTTGGGGGGCTATTGCCCCCCAATAAATACAAAGCTATGGATACCCGCGATAAGCGATATGCTCCCTTCGCGGGTATAAAAGAAATTAACCGTCAATCGAACGTTTAACTTCAATCACTTCAAAGACTTCAATCATATCGCCAACACGGACATCGTTGTAGTTCTTAACACCGATACCACACTCCATACCATTACGGACTTCGTTGACGTCATCTTTAAAGCGACGTAGTGACTCCAGCTCACCTTCGTAAATAACCACGTTATCACGCAGAACACGGATTGGGTTATTACGCTTGATAGTACCTTCTGTCACCATACAACCAGCGATAGCACCAAACTTCGGTGATTTAAAGACGTCACGGACTTCTGCAAGACCCATGATTTGCTGTTTGTATTCAGGTGCTAACATACCGCTCATCGCTTGTTTGATTTCATCAATCAAGCTATAGATGACGGAGTAGTAACGTAAGTCAACACTTTCACTCTCAATAACGCGGCGAGCAGATGCGTCAGCACGAACGTTAAAGCCAAGAATGATCGCATTCGATGCCGCAGCCAGAGTTGCGTCAGTTTCGGTAATACCACCCACACCAGAACCGATGATTTTGATTTTAACTTCATCAGTCGATAGTTTTAACAGTGAGTCAGTAATCGCTTCACAAGTACCTTGAACGTCGGTTTTTAGAACAATGTTCAGTTCAGAAACTTTACCTTCTTCCATGTTAGCAAACATGTTTTCCAGTTTAGATTTCTGTTGGCGAGCCAATTTCACATCGCGGAATTTACCTTGGCGATACAATGCAACTTCACGTGCTTTTTTCTCGTCACGAACAACGGTTGCTTCATCACCTGCGGATGGAACATTGGATAGACCTAAAATCTCAACAGGCATTGATGGGCCAGCAGATTGAACTTCTTTACCGAGTTCGTTACGCATTGCACGAATACGGCCGTATTCAAAACCACAAAGAACAATATCGCCTTTGTTGAGCGTACCTTCTTGAACAAGAATCGTTGCAACTGGACCACGACCTTTATCAAGGTAAGATTCAACAACAACACCGCTTGCCATACCTGCGTAAACTGCTTTCAGCTCGAGGACTTCTGCTTGTAGCAAGATAGCATCAAGCAGCTCATCGATACCGGTACCTTTTTTCGCCGATACGCTAATAAACTGAGTATCACCACCCCAATCTTCAGAAATAACACCGTATTGTGACAGCTCATTTCTTACACGATCTGGATCCGCTTCTGGTTTATCAATTTTGTTCACAGCAACAACGATAGGCACACCCGCCGCTTTTGCGTGTTGGATGGCTTCGATAGTTTGTGGCATCACACCATCGTCTGCTGCAACAACCAGAACAACGATATCCGTCGCCTGAGCACCACGAGCACGCATTGACGTAAACGCGGCGTGACCCGGAGTATCTAAGAAGGTGATCATCCCTTTATCAGTTTTCACATGGTAAGCACCGATGTGCTGAGTGATACCACCTGCTTCGCCTGAAGCGACTTTCGTTGAACGAATATAGTCAAGCAGTGATGTTTTACCATGGTCAACGTGACCCATGATGGTAACAACCGGTGCACGTGGCTCTTCAACTGCTGAACCCGTATCACGGTCATTCATTACCGCTTCTTCTAGCTCATTTTCGCGACGAAGGATAACTTTGTGACCCATCTCTTCTGCAACAAGCTGCGCAGTTTCTTGGTCAATGACTTGGTTGATAGTCGCCATCGCGCCCATCTTCATCATTGTTTTAATCACTTGTGAACCTTTCACCGCCATTTTGTTAGCGAGTTCACCAACAGTGATCGTTTCACCGATAACCACGTCACGGTTTACTGCTGCCGCAGGCTTGTTAAAGCTCTGTTGCAGTGAACTACCTTTACGTTGTTTACCTTTGACGCGATTAGAGCGGCCAGCAGCGCGTTCTTCTTCACGATCGGCTTTTTCAGAAAGCTTATTGCCTTTCTTTTGGCGAGGCGCTTTCGCACTACGGTTACGAGAACGACGACCTTCTTCTTTTTCGTCGCTTTCATCTTCCGCTGCACGAGCATGGCGAGAAGTCGTCGTGTGATAGTCACTATCGTCGTCGATTCTGGAATCATTGTTCCATTTTTCGTTGTTTTCTTCTGCCATTTTGCGAGCCTCTTCTGCGACACGTCTCGCTTCTGCTTCAACTTTACGTTGAGTTTCTTCTTCAACTTTACGCTTCAGAGCTGCTGCTTCAGCTTCACGGCGCTGTTTTTCAGAGTTGGTCTCACCGGCTTTGCCAGCTTTTTGATGATTTTCGCTTGATTTCACTTTTTCTCTTTCCGCTACTTCGCGCGTAGCTTTCTCAGCTGCTTCACGTTTTGCTTTCTCTTCGGCTGCACGCTTTGCTTCCGCTTCACGCTTCGCATTTTCTTCTGCGATACGTTTTGCTTCTGCTTCACGTTTAGCCAGTTCTTCAGCTTCGCGCCGTGCTTGCTCTTCCGCTTCACGCTTCGCCTGCTCTTCCGCTTGCGCTTGCTCAGCGTCGCGGTTCACATAAGTGCGTTTTTTGCGGACTTCTACATTTACCGATTTGCTCTTACCACCGGTGACTGGAACACTCAACGTACTACGCGTTTTACGTTGCAATGTTAACTTACTTGGCTGGCTCGCTGAACCGCCTTGCTCACGATTCAAGTGCCCCAGCAATGTTTCTTTTTCTGCCTGACTAACAGAGTCATTCTCACCTTTTTTGATCCCTGCTTCAGCAAATTGCTGTACCAGGCGTTCAACTGTGGTTTGAATTTCTGCTGCCAATGATTTTACAGTTTCTGTCATGCCGTTCCTTCCTGCTACAGTGTTTACGCATCGTTACCGAACCAGCAAATATTACGTGCGGCCATGATGAGTGCACCTGCCTTCTCACCATCCAGACCCTCGATATCAATCAGGTCGTCGATGCCCTGCTCAGCAAGATCTTCCAGTGTACAGATACCGCGAATAGCCAAATTATAGGCCAGAGTATTATCCATACCATCCAGATTCAATAAATCTTCTGCCGGCTGGTTATCACCTAGACTCTCTTTTTGAGCCAATTCAATCGTAGTGAGGGCCGCTTTCGCTCTTTCACGTAGAACTTCAACAGTTTCTTCATCTAAACCGTCAATTTCCAGAAGCTCTTTGATAGGCACGTAGGCCAGTTCTTCTAACGTCGAGAAGCCTTCTTCAACAAGTGCAGTGGCGAACTCTTCATCAATGTCAAGATGCTTAGTGAATGTGTCAATAGAAGCATGCGCTTCTGCCTGATGTTTTGCATTCAGCTCTTCTGCAGTCATGACATTCAATTCCCATTTGTCATCACCACGGTGTTTTTTCAGTAACTGTGCTGCTAAGCGCACATTTTGGCCGTTACGACCAATCGCCTGAGCTAAGTTACTGCTTTCTACGGCAACATCCATTGTACATTTGTCTTCATCAACCACAATAGATGCCACATCAGCCGGAGCCATTGCATTAATCACGAATTGAGCTGGGTTATCATCCCATAACACAATATCAATTCGCTCGCCGCCTAGCTCACTAGAAACAGCTTGAACTCGCGCGCCACGCATACCAACGCACGCACCGACCGGGTCAATACGCTTATCGTTAGTTTTTACTGCGATCTTAGCGCGAGAACCCGGATCACGAGCAGCGGCTTTGATTTCAATAATTTCTTCACCAATTTCTGGCACTTCAATGCGGAATAATTCAACCAACATTTCTGGGCGAGAACGGGTAACAAAAAGTTGTGCGCCACGTGCTTCCGGACGAACATCATACAGGACTCCACGGATGCGGTCACCTGGACGGAAGTTTTCACGCGGTAACATATCTTCTCGTAAGATCACCGCTTCAGCATTGTTACCAAGATCTAACGTGATATTTTCACGGTTTACTTTCTTAACTTGAGCGGTGATGATCTCACCTTGTTGCTCACGGAATTGATCAACCACCATCGCACGTTCCGCTTCACGTACTTTCTGTACGATCACTTGTTTTGCAGTTTGGGTTGTAATACGGTCGAAAGCAACGGACTCGATTTGGTCTTCAACGTATTCGCCCAGTTTTAGCTCTGGGTTTTCAAATTGTGCTGCTTCTAACGTAATTTCACGTGTTGGCATCGTTACATCTTCAACGATCAGCCAACGACGGAAGGTATCAAAATCACCGGATTTGCGATCGATTTCGACACGAACGTCAATTTCTTGCTCATATTTCTTTTTGGTTGCTGTCGCTAGTGCCGTTTCCAGTGCCTCGAAGATTTTTTCACGAGGGAGGGATTTTTCGTTAGAAACCGCTTCTACAACAGCCAGAATTTCTTTGTTCATCCTAGTTGCCTCATTGAACTTAATTAAAAGTGGGGTACCAAGTTAGCTTTCTGGATGTTGCCAAGGGCGAACACTTCATCCTTACCATCCACAGTAACCGTTATCATTTCACCTTCGACAGCTTTTATAATGCCTTGCCATCTACGGCGGTTCTGCATCGCAATGCGTAAAGTCAGTGCCACCTCTTCACCGACAAAACGCTCATAATGTGCGACAGTGAACAGTGGGCGTTCTAGCCCTGGTGACGATATTTCTAGGTTATAGACCACAGAGATTGGATCTTCGACATCCAATACTGCACTCACCTGATGGCTGACATCAGCACAATCATCAACAGTGATGCCTTCTTCACTATCAATGAAAACACGCAATGTCGATGTACGAGCACGGACAAACTCTAAGCCTACAAATTCAAAGCCAAGTGCTTCCACCGGTGCTGAAATCATCTCTGTCAATTTTTGTTCTAATGTGGACAAGCCCACCCCCAGACATAAAAAAAGGGCTATAAAAGCCCAGTTAATTCGATTGTCAAATAACAAAAAACCCCGAAATTTCGGGGCTTTATGAAACTGGACCCTGTAGTGCCAACGGGTTCACCATGTTCTTAGTATATCTTTAAAACCGTGATAAATCGATGAGAATTTCCGATAAATACATCTGATAAGATATGCTGACTAAGAATTGGTTGCGGGAGCCGGATTTGAACCGACGACCTTCGGGTTATGAGCCCGACGAGCTACCAAGCTGCTCCATCCCGCGTTCGAAAACGTGACATATTCTACACAAATAACCTGTAGAGCACAAGTTATCTTAAATAATGGTGCCGAGGACGGGACTTGAACCCGTACGCCCGTTTTGTAGGCACTACCACCTCAAGGTAGCGTGTATACCAATTTCACCACCTCGGCACTGAGGCGAGGTTATTGATGAATAACTTAACAATAACCTCAAATTCTTTTTTACTTTATTGATGATGGCTTAAATGCCTTCATCCGGAATCTTTAACACTTAACGAGGGATATCGCTCGTTGGTGTTGCTGGTGCTGCCGGAACGTCTGTTGGTTGCTCGACTTTTGCCGGTTCACTAATATTTTCCCATTTGCTACCAGTTCCATATTTATTGGCAGTCATATTGCCAAGGATCAAACTGATAATGAAAAATACAGCAGCCAAGATTCCAGTCATACGAGTCATGAAGTTACCAGAACCCGATGAACCAAACAGTGTTGCAGAGGCACCCGCACCGAATGACGCACCCATGTCAGCACCTTTACCTTGTTGTAACATGATCAGACCAATCAGGCCGATAGCTACCAACAAGAAAACAATTAAAAGAGCTATGTACATTTGAGTTACCTATTCAGTTTGCGGAACATAGTGTAACCACTATGACCTATAATACTGCACACCCGCTTATTTGCCGCTTAAGTATGACCTTTACGGGATTAAGCAGGTGCGAATACTAACCAAAGCTGAGCCGACAAGCAAGCCAAATTTCATTTCCTGAGTTCATTTGCGGAAAAAAACAGCAAATGAACTCGGGATGGGCAATTTTGTCAGGCTCTCAGTTAGTGCCTTATTTTTAAACGATCCTATCGTTAAAATGATTAACCTGCCGCTTTTACTGCATCAGCAATGCGGTTAGCCATCGCCAAAACGTCAGCTTCATTTTCACCTTCGACCATGACTCGAATCAAAGGTTCTGTACCTGATTTTCTCAGCAGAACACGACCTTTGCCTGCCAACTCTTTCTCGACTTGCTCACTCGCGGCCAATACAGCTTCACTTTGTAATGGGTCATGTGAGCCAGAAAAGCGTACGTTAACCAGTACTTGCGGTAACAGTTTCATGCCACTGCATAAATCATGCAAACTCATTTGGTTACGAACCATCGCACTGAGTACTTGCAGACCAGCCACAATACCGTCACCCGTCGTCGTTTTATCTAATAAGATAATATGACCTGAGTTTTCAGCCCCCATTCTCCAACCTTTTTCTTGGAGCTTCTCAAGTACATAGCGGTCACCCACTTTTGCGCGCTCAAAAGGAATGCCAAGTTGTTTCAGAGCGATTTCTAACCCCATATTGCTCATCAGCGTGCCGATAACACCACCTTTTAATTGGCCTTGACGTAATGCTTCACGCGCAATGATATAGAGAATTTGGTCACCATCGACTTTATTACCTTCATGGTCAACCATAATCAAACGGTCACCATCACCATCAAAGGCTAGCCCCACATCCGCTTTTTCTGCAAGCACACGCTCTTGTAGCATGCGAACATCCGTAGCGCCACACTTCTCATTAATGTTGATCCCATTAGGTTCACAGCCAATCGCGATGACTTCAGCCCCTAACTCACGAAATACATTCGGTGCAATATGGTAAGTTGCGCCATTAGCACAGTCGATAACGACTTTTAGGCTAGAGAGGCTTTGTTCACTAGGGAAAGTGCCCTTACAAAATTCAATATAACGACCCGCAGCATCAACAATACGGTTTGCGCGACCTAGCTCTGCGGATTCAACACATGTGATTGGTTTTTCCATCTCCGCTTCTATCGCTTCTTCGACTTCATCAGGCAATTTAGTCCCATCAATCGAGAAGAATTTAATCCCATTATCATCATAAGGGTTATGAGACGCAGAAATTACAATCCCCGCCTCAGCGCGGAAAGTACGTGTCAGATAAGCTACGGCAGGTGTTGGCATTGGGCCAGTAAATGACGCAGATAAACCCGCAGCCGCTAGACCCGCTTCTAAAGATGACTCCAACATATAACCGGAGATACGCGTATCTTTACCAATAATAATTTTTCGTGAGCCATGGCGAGCAAGAACTTTCCCTGCTGCCCAGCCTAATTTTAATACGAAATCAGGCGTGATTGGGCTGTCACCCACTTTGCCACGAATACCATCAGTACCAAAATATTTACGGTTACTCATACGCTAACTTTTCCTTTTCTGACAGAGTCATCTGAACGATCTGCATTGCTTGTACGGTCTCTTTGACATCATGTACACGAATAACCTGTGCGCCTTGCATCGCTGCAATAGTTGCGCAAGCAATACTTCCCACAAGCCTTTCTTGTGGTGGAACATTCAATAAGTTTCCAATCATAGATTTACGGGACATTCCTGCCAATAGCGGTAGTCCGAAATCATGAAACTGATCCAAATTTGCCAGCAGTTGATAATTATGTGACAGGTTTTTACCAAAACCAAAACCGGGATCGAGTATTATCTGCTGTTTATCGATACCTGCCGCGACACAACGCGCAATTTCAGCATCAAAATAAGCTTTAATATCTGCTACAACATTTTCATAATTAGGCGCATCTTGCATGGTTCTTGGCTGACCTTGCATATGCATAATACAAACGGGTAAGCCACTTTGTGCCGCAACTTCAATGGCTCCTGGCTCATGTAATGAGCGAATATCATTGATTAGGTGCATACCTGCTTTTGCGGCTTCTGACATCACTTCCGCTTTTGAGGTATCAACAGAAATCCACACATCAAAACGCTGTGCAATGGCTTCCACAATTGGAATAACTCTATCGAGTTCTTCATTGACAGAAACCTCTGCCGCTCCCGGACGCGTCGATTCACCGCCAATATCAATAATCGATGCCCCTTCATTCACCATCTTAGCGGCATGTTCCAATGCGTCATGATAACGATTATGAGTGCCACCATCTGAAAATGAATCAGGAGTAACATTCAAAATCCCCATCACTTTTGGTGTGGATAGATCGAGTTCACAAGCCCTTGCTCTAATTTTCATCGTTATTTCACCTTAACGTAAAAAACCCCAGAGAACTGGGGTTTTTCCATATCACTTAACGATAGCTTATTGTGGTTTGTTATCGTTTGTATTGTCTGATGAATGAGATTCATCATTACTGTTTTTTGGCTCTTCAGATTGAGGTTTTTCAGTCGTTGTTTCAGGTTTTGATGTATTAACCGCAGCACCAAAAGAACCCGTTACATTGTTGACTTTTTTGTCTTCATCCCAGCCCGCCGGTTCGCGTACAGGACGACGATTCATCAAATCATCAATCATTGGCATATCAATGGTTTCATATTTCAATAATGCATCTTTCATAGCATGCAGAATATCCATATTGTCTGTCAGCGTTTTATAGGCGACTTGGTAAGCGCGCTCAATAATTGCTTTAATCTCTTCATCAATAATGCGAGCAGTTTCATCCGAATAAGTCGAGCTGTGCCCCGAGCGACCTAAAAATGCAGGCCCTTCCTCGTCAGCATACAGTACTGGCCCTAACTTCTCAGAGAAGCCCCACTGAGTCACCATTTTTCTTGCGGTGTTGGTTGCTTGCTGAATATCGCCTGACGCCCCTGTAGAGACTTTGTCATGACCATAAATTAACTCTTCTGCAATACGACCACCGTATGTGCTAGCGATATTCCCTTCTAATTTCTGACGGCTTGCACTGACTTGGTCGCCTTCAGGTAGATAGAAAGTAACGCCCAATGCACCCCCACGAGGGATAATCGTCACTTTATGCACAGGGTCATGCTCAGGCATCAGATAACCAACAATTGCATGGCCTGCTTCGTGATACGCGGTAGCTTCTTTTTGTTCTTCTGTCATCATCAAAGAACGATGTTCAGCCCCCAGCCATACTTTATCCCTAGCTTTTTCAAACTCAACCATTGAAACAACGCGTTTGTTGGCACGAGCCGCAAACAGGGCTGCTTCATTCACTAGGTTTGCCAATTCAGCACCGGAGAACCCAGGGGTTGCTCTAGCAAGGATGGCTGTATCAACAGCAGGATCAATAGGAACACGACGCATGTGAACTTTTAATATTTGTTCTCGACCGCGTACATCTGGTAAGCCTACCATAACCTGACGGTCAAAACGGCCTGGACGTAATAATGCAGGGTCCAAAACATCAGCACGGTTTGTTGCCGCAATAACAATAATACCCTCATTGCCTTCAAAACCGTCCATCTCAACCAGCATTTGGTTCAGAGTCTGTTCACGCTCATCGTGACCACCACCTAAACCAGCGCCACGTTGACGACCAACCGCATCGATTTCATCGATAAAGATAATACAAGGTGCTGCTTTTTTCGCTTGTTCGAACATATCACGAACACGCGATGCACCAACACCGACAAACATTTCAACAAAGTCAGAACCTGAAATCGTAAAAAATGGTACTTTGGCTTCACCGGCAATTGCTTTAGCAAGCAAAGTTTTACCTGTACCTGGAGGACCTACCATCAGGACGCCTTTTGGTATTTTACCTCCCAACTTCTGGAAACGAGCTGGTTCACGTAGAAAATCAACAATTTCACCAACTTCTTCTTTTGCTTCATCACAGCCAGCAACATCGGCAAAAGTCGTTTTGATTTGATCTTCCGTTAGCATTCGAGCTTTGCTTTTACCGAATGACATTGCTCCTTTACCGCCACCGCCTTGCATTTGGCGCATAAAGAAGATCCAGACACCGATCAGCAGAAGCATTGGGAACCAGGAAATAAAGATAGTTTGCAGAAAGCTAGGTTCTTCTGGTGGCTCACCAACGACAGTTACGTGCTTATTTAGCAACGTGTCTAACAGCTTCTCATCCTGCATAGGAAGATAAGTTGTATAACGGCTATTATCAGCCTTTCTGACGTTTAATTCACGACCTGTGATACGAACTTCACGTACCTGATCCTGGGCTAACTCATTGATAAACGTAGAATAATCAACTCTGCGATTATTCGAATCGCTTGGGCCAAAACTCTGGAACAAGGACATCAGAACAACTGCGATGACTAACCAGAGAATCAGGTTTTTCGCCATGTCACTCAAGGGATTAACCTCATATTACAACTGTGTTAACAAATAACGTTCAGGGTACTACAGTTTTAGCCCTGTCGCTACAATGTATACTTCACGCGATCGTGCCCGCGAAGATTCGGGTTTACGAACTTTTACTTTCGTAAATAGGGAACGGATATCCCTGAGGTACTCGTCAAAGCCTTCCCCCTGAAACACTTTAACAATAAAACTGCCCCCAGGAGCCAGCACAGCACGGCACATATCCAATGCTAACTCAACCAAATACATCGACCGAGGTATATCGACCGCGGGAGTCCCACTCATATTGGGAGCCATGTCAGACATGACCACCTGGACTTTTTTATCTCCAACCCGCTCTAACAGTGCAGCTAGCACTGCTTCTTCACGAAAATCTCCTTGAAGGAAATCAACGCCAACAATCGGGTCCATCGGTAAAATATCACAAGCAATCACCCGGCCATTATGGCCTATTTGACTAACCACATACTGTGACCAGCCTCCGGGTGCTGCCCCCAAATCAACAACGGTCATACCTGGTTTAAAAATTTTATCACTTTGCTGGATTTCATCCAGTTTAAACCATGCACGTGAGCGAAGCCCTTTTTTTTGTGCTTGTTGAACATATTTATCACTAAAATGTTCTTGCAACCAGCGACTAGAGCTTGCCGAACGTTTTTTATTGGCCATTGCATTTTCCAACTATACTAAATAGAGCACATCTATCCCCATCATTTTTCGGCCTACATGAACGTTGATGATACCACTGCATGTAATTCGAATTATTTTGGGTGTTCATTGTTACTTCTTTACCATCCGATAAATATAATTGATGGTGATAGATATCAGATGGCGGTAGAATAAGCCATTTTCAATACTAACGAAGCAAAAAATCGATGAATCTTAATAAAAAACAAATCCAACACCTGAAAAGCCTCGCTCATCACCTCAACCCAGTTGTTATGATTGGTAACAATGGGTTAACTGAGGGTGTTTTAGCTGAGATTGAACTTTCATTAGCACATCATGAGCTTATCAAAGTCAAAATCGCAGGCGAAGATCGCGAAACTAAAAATTTGATCGCCGCAGCGATCGTTCGCGAAACAGGTGCTGTTAATGTACAAATTATAGGCAAGATACTTGTTCTCTACCGTCCATCGGATGAGCGCAAAATTATTTTACCTAAATAATCACCCTTAATTTATATAAAAATGCCATTGAAGGCAGCTTTTATATGAAGAAAAAGGCCGCCAGCGGCCTTTTTCGCTAATACAGTAAAATAATATAACCAATTCAGGCAAATAGGAATCAGATATACTCAACTTTAAGAATTTCGAACTCAACGTCGCCACCGGGCGTTTTGATAGTGACAACATCATCCTGTTCTTTACCGATCAAGCCGCGTGCAATCGGTGAGTTAACGGAAATCAGATTGATTTTAATATCTGCTTCATCATCACCCACAATGCGATAAGTCAGCTCTTCATCCGTATCAACATTCAACACAGTAACTGTCGCACCAAAAATCACACGACCATTGTTTGTCATTTTCGTGACGTCAATAACCTGAGCATGGGAAAGCTTGGATTCAATTTCTTGAATTCGGCCTTCACAAAAGCCCTGTTGTTCGCGAGCGGCATGATATTCTGCGTTCTCTTTCAAGTCACCGTGTTCGCGGGCTTCCGCAATCGCTGCAATAATTTCCGGGCGGCGGACAGATTTAAGATAATCGAGCTCTTCTCGTAACTTATCTGCACCCAATACCGTCATTGGAATCTGTTTCATTGATAAATACCTCTGTTTCAATCCTATCTAAAAATAAGTATCTTCCTGATTTTTGTAACAACAGTACACTGAACCGCCCCATGGTTAATGGGGAGGCTCAAACAATACACAGGCTGTGAATGTGTCTTTAAAACCCATTCACACACTTATCTTATCACAATGCTAACCATTCTAACGTAGAGTTAATAGCGGGTCATCGTTTACTTTTTCAGGCATTACACTTTAGTATGTACAGTATGTCTACCCTAATGCGTGAAATTTATGCCGTTATTAACACTTACCAGAAAATGGATCATCACTTTAGGACTTGTCTTCACCACAGGACAAGCATTTGCCATTCCAATTGATGATTATAAGCAATATTTACCCGATGGTACTAACCTCGCTCTGGTTGCGCAAAAAGTCGGTAGTGACACCCCCATTATTGATTACAATGCGCAGCAAATGGCACTGCCTGCAAGTACCCAAAAAGTCGTCACTGCCCTCGCGGCTTTGCTACAGCTTGGTCCTGATTACCGTTTTGTGACGAATTTCGAAACCAATGCAAAATTAAACAACAATACGCTAACGGGCGACCTCGTTATCCGCTTTAGTGGCGACCCAACACTCACACGCCAGCAAATCCGCAATATGGTCAATGCGCTGAAACAGATTGGTATCCACAAAGTTGAAGGTGATTTAATTGTCGATATTTCGGCATTTACTAGCCATGATAAAGCGCCGGGCTGGGTATGGAACGATATGACGCAATGCTTTAGTGCGCCGCCTGCCGCAGCCATTATCGATAGAAACTGTTTTTCTGTTTCACTCTATCCCGCTCAAAAAATAGGGGATATGGCTTATATCAAGGCAGCCAGTTTCTACCCCGTCAATATGTTCAGTGAGGTTAAAACATTAGCCAAGGGAGACCCTGAAGGGCGTTATTGTGAACTGGATGTGGTTCCTGGCGAGCTAAATCGCTACACGTTAACAGGCTGTCTATCACAACGTAGTGAACCTCTCCCCCTTGCCTTTGCGGTACAAAATGGCGCAAGCTATTCCGGCGCTATTGTTAAAAATGAACTGCAAAATGCGGGCATAGCGCTAACAGGGCATGTCAAAAAGCGTACCCAACCAACGGCACAATCGCAGGTCCTCGTCAAAACCGAATCTCAGCCGCTGCATGACCTATTGAAGGTGATGTTGAAAAAATCAGACAATATGATTGCTGATACTGTCTTTCGTACTATTGGTCGAGACTATTACGGTGTTCCCGGTACGTGGCGCTCGGGGTCGGATGCTGTTAGGCAGGTTTTAAAACAAAAAGCGGGCATCGATTTAGGTAATACCGTTATGGTCGACGGCTCTGGTTTATCCCGCCATAACCTGATCACGCCGACGACAATGATGGAAATTCTACAATTTATCGCTAAAAACGATCAGCAACTTGATTTTATCTCTATGCTGCCTCTTGCAGGACATGACGGTACATTACGTTACCGTGGCGGCTTAGATGAAGCCGGTGTGAATGGCAAAGTTTCAGCTAAAACAGGGGCTTTACAAGGCGTCTATAACTTAGCAGGCTTTATCACGACGGCTAGTGGGCAACGCGTTGCTTTCGTACAGTTTATCTCTGCCTATGCGGTACCACAAAACCAACAACGGAGCCGACGCGTTCCTCTCGTGCGTTTTGAGAGTCGGTTGTATAAAGATCTTTACCAGAAAAATTGATCCTTCGATCAATTCCCCGTAAATAAAACAATCTTTATATTTGAAAAAACCCCCAATCATTGGGGGTTTTTCTGAGATTGATTATTTCTGATAGATGATTTCGACACCTTCGTCGTCATCTTCGTCCCAATCATCATCCCAGTCATCCAGATCTTCAGCACCTTCGAGTTGCTCTTTATGGTAGTCATCCCACATAAATTCAACTTTTTCAGGCTGTTTTTCATCTTCCGATGCTGCCATATCACGCGGCTGAGTTTCCATAAACTCCATAATATCCCAACACAGTGCCTTCACACCTTCGTGATTCACCGCGGAGATCATATAGTATTTATCTTCCCAGCCCATCGCTTTAGCGATTTCAGCAGCACGTTTTGCGGACTCTTCAGGGCCTAAAATATCCACTTTGTTAAACACTAACCAACGTGGTTTTTCTGCCAGTTTTTCGCTGTATTTTTCGAGTTCGCTAATAATGATCTTGGCATTTTCCACAGGATCCGATTCATCGATCGGGCAGATGTCGATCAGATGCAATAGCACGCGACAGCGTTCTAAGTGTTTAAGGAAACGGATCCCTAAACCTGCGCCTTCCGCAGCACCTTCGATTAACCCTGGAATATCCGCAACCACAAAGCTTTTTTCGTTATCCATACGCACGACACCTAAGCTCGGTACTAGCGTAGTAAATGGATAATCAGCGACTTTTGGTTTCGCTGCCGATACCGAACGAATAAAGGTCGATTTACCCGCATTCGGCATCCCTAGCATACCCACATCAGCGAGCAGCATCAGCTCTAACATCAGCTCACGAGTTTCACCAGGCGTCCCCATCGTACGTTGACGTGGAGCGCGGTTAACTGAAGATTTAAAGCGTGTATTACCCAAACCATGGAAACCGCCCTTCGCGACCATTTGGCGCTGCTCATGGCGAGTCATATCACCCAGTATTTCTCCAGTACCGAGATCGCGTATACGCGTTCCGACAGGCACCTTGATCGTGATATCTTGACCACGTTTCCCTGTACAGTCACGACTTTGACCATTTTGCCCACGCTCTGCGCGGAAAGATTTTTCAAAACGGTAGTCGATGAGTGTATTCAGGTTTTCGTCGGCTTGCAGATAGACATCACCACCATCGCCGCCGTCACCACCGTCAGGACCGCCTTTTGGAATGTATTTTTCGCGGCGGAAGCTGACACAACCATTGCCACCATCCCCCGCCACAACCAATATTTTGGCTTCATCTACAAATTTCATAATTCTTTCTCCGTATGATAGCCATTATAGTGCTGGATGGCCGTGTTACCCAGAGATGGCGTATTCTAAATATAAAAAGCCCCGCAAAAAGTTTTTGCAGGGCTTTAATTCGAATTAAAAGTCAGAAAACTTATTCAGCTTCGATGCTGATAAATTTACGGTTTTGTGGACCTTTAACTTCAAATTTAACTTTTCCGTCCGCTAAAGCGTACAGAGTGTGGTCACGGCCACAACCTACGTTGTTACCTGCGTGGAACTTAGTACCACGTTGACGAACGATGATGCTACCTGCTAATACAGCTTCGCCACCGAAACGTTTTACACCCAGACGTTTTGCTTCTGAATCGCGACCGTTACGAGTCGAGCCGCCAGCCTTTTTGTGTGCCATTAATCTGCTCTCCTAAATCTTAAGCGATGCCAGTGATCTTAACATCAGTGAACCACTGACGGTGACCCTGTTGTTTACGGCTGTGTTTACGACGACGGAATTTGACAATCTTAACTTTATCGCCACGACCGTGTGCAACCACTTCCGCTTTCACTTTAACGCCTTCAACGACAGGAGCGCCAATTTTGATATCGTCGCCATTAGCAACCATCAGAACGTGATCAAATTCAACAGTTTCACCTGTTGCGATGTCCAGCTTTTCTAGGCGGACAGTTTGACCTTCGCTAACTCGGTGTTGTTTACCACCACTTTGGAAAACCGCGTACATATTAACTCCGCTTTCCGCGTACCCGCTAAAAAATTTAATTCCTGAGCACGCTATAAAATATTCACAATAGGGCGCGAATTCTACGCAAAAAAGCGTCAGAACACAAGCCAATAATGCATTTAGATCACAAAAAAACCGACTTTTTTATTCCATACTCCGGTCAGCCTTTGATTTATGATGAATAACTCGAATTGTTACTTATTTAAACATTTTTTGCATTACAACTAATTATCTTAGAAATATTAATGTTATGCTTAGGCTATAACTGTTCTATTGGCGACACCTTTTTGACTAAAGGGTGGCGGCTAAAATCCTATAATATGAATAAATTACGATGAATTTAGAATCTATTGTTGAACTGACTAGCGAGGATATGTCAGCAGTAAACGAAGCAATCCTCAGTCAATTGAATTCAGACGTTGCGCTAATTAACCAACTTGGTTATTACATTGTTAGCGGTGGTGGGAAAAGGATCCGTCCAATGATCGCGGTATTGGCAGGACGATCCCTTGGTTATTCAGGGCAAAAACATATTCAAGTTGCTGCGCTGATCGAGTTTATCCATACTGCAACTTTATTGCATGATGATGTTGTCGACGAATCCGACATGCGCCGCGGTAAACAAACAGCGAACGCCGTATTTGGTAATGCTGCGAGTGTCCTCGTTGGGGACTTTATTTATACACGATCCTTCCAAATGATGACGGATCTTGACTCGATGCGTGTCCTTAAACTCATGTCGGAAGCGACGAACGTTATCGCTGAAGGTGAAGTCTTACAGTTGATGAACTGTAACGATCCTAACATTACTGAAGAAAACTACATGCAAGTGATCTACAGTAAAACCGCTCGTTTGTTTGAAGCTGCCGCGCATGCATCGGCAATTTTAGCATCAGCAACCCCCGAGCAAGAGAAAGCCTTGCAAGATTACGGTCGCTATCTCGGCACTGCCTTTCAATTGATTGATGATTTGTTGGATTATGACGCAGATAATAAGCAATTAGGCAAAAATACCGGGGATGACCTTGATGAAGGGAAGCCTACGCTGCCCCTACTTCATGCAATGAACCATGGAACTGAGGAAGAAGCCGCCTTGATCCGTCAAGCGATCGAGCAGGGCAATGGCCGTCACCTACTGGACACTGTGCTGGCAACTATGAAACGTTGCGGCTCACTGGAGTACACCTACGCTCGCGCAAAAGAGGAATCGCAAAAAGCCATTGATGCTTTGAGTACTCTTGATGATTCAGTTTATAAAGACGCGTTAATCAGCCTCGCAGAGGTGGCTATTTCACGTCACTCATAGCGTTAAACGTATTGTTTTGAATGCGATGAGGGGGAAAGAGACTACTCTTCCCCTTTTTCTTCTTTTTCGATCCTAGCGAGCAATGATGAAAGGCCATAACGCAAAATATATTTCACCACTTTATCACGCTCCGCTTCAGTGAGTTGGTAATAGGCTTCCATCCAAATTTGTGAAGCATCCATTCTTTGGCTTTGATAGCCCACTGAAGGCTCAGAAAGACTCAATTGACTCTGTATTTCTCCAGGTAAGCTCTCTAGATGATACTCGACGGCTTTACCTTGAACGCCACGCTTACGACGATTTTTCCATCCTTCTCTTCTAGCCATCAAATTAATACCTTGAGGAGAAGTTGGTAAGCCTTCTAAACCTGCTAATTCTTTCGCAGTGAACCACATTTTTTTCATATTATCTCTTTCGAACTTATATTATGAAATCTGCCGTTGAGGCTCTATCTAAATATTGTTAATAAAGAATATGTTGAGTACCAATATGCCTATTCTTCATTATTGAATTACCCAAACCGATTTTTTAGGTAAATTATTTTTTATTTATTAAATCTACCAATGCTATTACACCTTCACGCATAATAAATGCCAATATAAGGTTACGCTCTTCCGGAGAAAGCTGGTGATAAACTTCCTGCCAAATAAATGCATTATCATGATGTTTTGCTTGATATAATGCAGGGGCTTCATAAACAGAAAGGGGCTCAAATAAACCTTCAGGCAAACTATTAATATGATATTCCAACGCCTTTCCTTGAATCCCCCGCCGCTTGCGGCATAACCAGTTTTCACGACGAGCCATCGCATTGATACCTTGAGTAGTCATTGGGAGTCCTTTTAAGCCAACTAACTCTTTCGCCGTTAACCATTCTTTTTGCATGCCTGACCCTCCTAGTCACGATTTACAATTTAATAATAATTGCTGAAAAACGTGTTTATTTTCTCAATAACCTTTTTCTTTTTTGTTTTATTAATATTTATTATTAATTAATTTATGAGTTATACATGTAAAGTATATTTTAATTTCTTTTAATAACAATAGATTGGATATACACGAGGTCACAGTTATCTTTTTTCATGCGATCGTCTTTATATATTAGCTGTACTTATAACATCTATCATTAATATGTGATTTTTACAGATAACCCAAACTAGTTAGTTTTTACTTTCAATATGTTAGATAAAATCACAAATATATATGCCAAATCTTTCTTATATTTCATAAAAATAAAACTCCTTTCATAAAACTGAATTTTTAGAAAAAATTAGAAATAATTTTGGAAAATTTCTGTTATTTTATTTCCAATAACAGGGCTATTGCAGTGAATGTATCACAATCTCCTGTTAGATGTACTACTAACTCTACATGATTCTGAGTAAAAAAAGGACTAAAAAATGATCTTACGGAAATCGGATTGGCATCCAGCAGATATAATTGCCGCTTTACGTAAACGCGGAACGACTTTAGCAGCAATATCTCGACAAGCAGGTTTAAGCTCCTCCACACTGGCGAATGCCTTATCTCGTCCTTGGCCTAAAGGTGAATGGATTATTGCGAATTATCTCGGAATTCATCCTTCAGAGATATGGCCAAGCCGCTATTTCAATCCAATTACAGGTGAATTATTAGAAAGAAAAGTAAGAGAAAAAACCCCAACCTCAAGCTGAAAGAATATAAAAAAAACCGCTGCCCCAACAATATCAGGACAGCGGTTTTCTTAAGAAATAAGTGAAAATTAATAGCAATTAGCCATTAATGAATTTTTCACCTAGTTCGATATCTTTTCTCAGTACATCAAGCATGTCTTTCAGTGCTTTTTGTTCAAACTCACTCAGTTTGCCGTAAGAGATATGCTCTTCGATACCATTTTTACCTAAACGGACTGGCTGAGCAAAGAAGCGAGCGTGTTCACCTTCACCTTCGGTGTAAACACATTCGATAACATTTGGCTCACCTTGTAGGCCACGGATCAGAGACAGGCCTAGACGTGCTGCTGCTTGGCCCATTGACAGTGTTGCAGATCCGCCACCTGCTTTTGCTTCAACAACTTCAGTACCTGCGTTTTGGATACGTTTAGTCAGAGCAACAACTTCTTCATCGGTGAAGCTAACACCTGGGATCTGAGACAATAGAGGCAGGATAGTAACACCTGAGTGACCACCGATGACAGGCACTTCGATTTCGTGTGGTTTCTTACCTTTCAGTTCAGCAACGAAAGTATTAGAACGGATGATATCCAGAGTCGTTACACCGAATAGACGGTTTTTGTCGTAAACGCCTGCTTTTTTCAGCACTTCAGCCGCAATAGCCACTGTTGTGTTAACTGGGTTAGTAATGATACCGATTAATGCTTTTGGACAAGTATCAGCGATTTGTTGAGTCAAATTGCGAATAATACCCGCGTTAACATTAAATAGGTCTGAACGATCCATACCTGGTTTACGAGCAACACCTGCTGAGATCAGGACAACATCAGCGCCTTTCAGTGCAGGAGTCGCATCTTCACCTGAGAAACCAACTACTTTAACGTCAGTTGGGATATGGCTAAGGTCCGCAGCAACACCCGGAGTTACTGGTGCGATGTCATATAGTGAGAGTTCTGAACCTGCTGGAAGCTGGTTTTTAAGAAGAAGGGCCAGAGCCTGACCAATACCACCTGCTGCGCCTAGGACTGCAACTTTCATTCTGAAACTCCTTTATTTGTACTTAAAAAAGTATATTGATTCATCTTGTTATGTAGTAAACACATTACTGATAAAAAACAATTCATTAACAGATGTTGAAGCATATTAATGTGTATAGGCTTACGCACTGATTTCATCTATTCTAAACAAAATCCTTATCTGTTAATGAGATAAGGGGCACTTTTTTAACAAATAGTTTTTATCACTATTGATTTTTGCATAATAAATTGTTTTTACTGCTGATAATCCCGTTATTCACAAAGTGATTAACAAAAAATTTACACCTTTTGGCAACAAATTGCATTACCTCTCTATGCTACTGGGTCTATTTTCTTCTTATATAGGCATAAATCATTAAGATTATTGATTATTTTTATTTATCAACTTTTGCTAAACTAAACTTTCATCAATGTTCTCTTTTTATGCATAAAAAAGACAATAACCTTCATTTTTCATCGTATACAAAACCATCATAACGCAATTTTGTTGCATAAAAATTCACATTTACAGATAATACAGACCAATTTATTGTCATAGGATGGGTTAATTATGCGTACACCGTCTAAACAAGAAGACTTGGTTAAAGCGTTCAAAGCGCTGCTTAAAGAAGAAAAATTTAGCTCTCAGGCTGAAATTGTTATCGCACTGCAAGAGCAAGGCTTTGAAAATATCAACCAATCAAAAATTTCCAGAATGCTGACTAAGTTCGGTGCTGTGCGCACTCGCAACGCAAAAATGGAAATGGTCTACTGCTTACCCACAGAGCCTGGCGTTCCCACGGCGACTAGCCCATTAAAAAACCTAGTACTGGATATCGATTACAACCATTCTGTTGTGGTGATCAGAACAAGCCCCGGCGCCGCACAATTGATTGCACGCTTGCTAGATTCTTTAGGGAAAGCGGAAGGGATCTTAGGCAGTATCGCAGGGGACGATACCATTTTCTCTACACCAGCGAATAATTTTACAACTAAAGAGCTTTACGAAGCGATCCTTTCACTCTTTGATCAAGAGCTTTAAATCCATTTTTATTTTTTAATTTCTATTCCATTCGCGCATTCGTGCGCGATTGAATATAAAAACGATGGGCTATCAAAGTGATATTTGAGATATTCAGAAACGTTGTGCACTATGGATTTCACTTTTTAGTTCCCATTCTCTTCGGTTATCTATTTTGGCGCAAAAATTGGAAATTAGCGTCACTGCTTATGATAGCCACGATGGCGATTGATTTAGACCATCTTCTTGCGGATCCAATTTTTGATCCTAATCGCTGTGGCATTGGTTTTCACCCATTACATACTCTCTGGGCGGCAATCGCTTATTGTATCCTCTTTTTGATGCCATCGTGGAAATTAAAGGCTATCGCTGTTGGTTGTCTTTTCCATCTCTGCACAGATTCTTTAGATTGCTACATGGGCAGCCTAAAACAAGAGCTACAGTATAGTTATTGTTATAGTCGCCAATTTATTGAGGCGAGTTAACATTTAGCCTCGGCACACCTCGCCAAAAGCGCGATTTTACAGCGCTAACCCAATGCATTTCACCAATATCATCCACTGAGTTTAGTCGTATAACATACGAGACGTTTTCTACTATCCAAAAACAAAAAATGCCACTGTCCTGTTAAGGGAAGTGGCATTTTGCGTCAGCCATTATATTTAGTCGTCTAACTCTGTTTCTGCTTTATTTTTTAAGCCGGCGAGTAACTTACCGTGGATATCACCAAAACCCCCATTACTCATAACAAGAATATGATCGCCTGGCTGAGCGGTTTCAATGACCATTTGTGCCAACGCATCAATATCACCACTCCAACGGGCAGGTTGAACACATTTTTCCGCAATTTCAGTGACCATCCACGGAATATTGCTTGGCTGGAATAAGAAAACTTCATCAGCACGACCTAACGCCGGAGCAATATCACTTTTATTAACCCCTAACTTCATAGTATTAGAGCGTGGCTCTAATACCGCCAGTATGCGGGAAGTACCCCCAACTTTACTGCGCAGCGCTTCCAGTGTTGCGAGGATCGCCGTTGGATGATGAGCAAAATCATCATAAACACTGACACCATACTCAACCCCCCGTAATTCAAGGCGGCGACGAGCATTAATAAATTTACCTAAAGCAAAGCACGCTTCTTTGGCGGGCACGCCTACGTGATGTGCTGCGGCAATTGCCATCAACGCATTTTGGATATTGTGATTACCCACTTGTGACCAATTCACTTCACCCACACGTTGTTGTTGATAATAGACTTCGAACTGGCTGCCATCGTGGTTCAGCTTTTTCGCTTGCCATTCACCATGTTCACCGACGAACTCTTGCTCACTCCAGCAGCCCATCGTCATAACCTGTTTAAGGTTATTATCGCTATCTGGCATGAAAATTTTACCGCTAGCAGGCACAATACGAACAAGATGGTGGAACTGTTTTTGGATGGCTTCTAAATTTTCAAAAATATCGGCATGGTCGAACTCAAGGTTATTGAGCACCAGCGTTCTTGGACTGTAGTGTACAAATTTCGAACGCTTATCGAAAAACGCGCAATCATACTCATCAGCTTCAATCACAAAAAAGGGACTTTCCCCTAATTGGGCTGATACTTCAAAGTTCCCTGGCACGCCTCCAATTAAAAACCCTGGTTTATAACCGCAATCTTCTAAGATCCAAGCAAGCATCCCCGCCGTGGTTGTTTTACCATGGGTGCCCGCGACAGCGAGTACCCAGCGTTCAGGAAGTACATGATCATGTAGCCATTGTGGACCAGATGTATAAGTGAGGCCTTTTTCCAATACCGCTTCAACACAAGGGTTACCACGCGTCATCGCATTACCAATAACGACCATATCAGGTGCTGGTTCTAGCTGACTAGGGTCATAGCCCTGAATGAGTTCAATACCTTGCTTTTCTAGTAAGGTACTCATCGGAGGGTACACGTTTGTATCGGAGCCTGTTACTTTATGCCCGAGGGAGCGAGCCAGTATTGCCAAGCTCCCCATAAACGTACCGCAGATACCCAAAATATGTATGTGCATTATTTTCCATCCAATAGCATGAGGTTTGTCACTATTCTACCCATCAACGTTAGGTTTATATAGACAAAAAATTCGAATTAAATACAGGGAAAAATAGGCAGAGTATTCCCAAAATGATCCAAACGCGGCAACAAGAGCCAGTTACTGTTATCCCAAGAGTACATGCTCAAGTATGTGACTTAGGTAACAAAATACGACCCACATCGCGGCGGTACAACGTATCAAGGGTATAGATTAACTCCACGCGCAAGGGTACAATTCCCCCCTGCAAACCTCTGTCAATTATATTCAGGACCTTCGTCATGAAAACATTAGGCGAATTCATCGTCGATAAGCAACAAGATTTTCCTCATGCAACAGGAGAACTGACCGCATTACTGTCAGCAATCAAACTGGGCGCTAAAATTATCCATCGTGATATTAACAAAGCTGGACTTGTAGACATTCTTGGCACAAGCGGTGTGTCGAATGTCCAAGGTGAAGTCCAGATGAAGCTTGACCTGTATGCAAACGAAAAATTAAAAGCCGCTTTGAAAGCTCGCGGGGAAGTAGCTGGTATTGCCTCCGAAGAAGAAGATGAAATCGTCATTTTCGAAGGCGATCGTGCAGAAAACGCGAAATATGTCGTATTAATGGATCCACTGGATGGTTCTTCGAATATCGATGTAAACGTTTCCGTCGGAACAATCTTCTCTATCTACCATCGTATTACCCCAATTGGCCAACCGGTGACTGAAGCTGACTTCTTGCAACCAGGTCATCGTCAAGTCGCGGCAGGTTACGTCGTTTACGGTTCATCCACCATGTTGGTGTATACCACAGGATGTGGCGTACATGCCTTTACCTATGATCCATCACTTGGTGTCTTCTGCCTCTCTCACGAAAAAGTGATGTTCCCAACAGAAGGAAAAATGTATTCAATCAACGAAGGTAACTACATCAAGTTCCCTATGGGCGTGAAAAAATACATTAAATACTGCCAAGAACAAGATGAAGCGACAGGTCGCCCTTATACGACTCGCTACATTGGCTCACTGGTTGCGGATTTCCACCGTAACTTGCTTAAAGGCGGCATCTATATCTACCCAAGCACGGCAAGCCATCCAAATGGTAAGCTCCGCTTACTGTACGAATGCAACCCAATTGCGTTCCTTGCAGAACAAGCAGGCGGTAAAGCGAGTAACGGACGTGACCGTATTTTAGATATCAACCCAACTGAACTTCACCAACGCGTTCCTTTCTTTGTTGGTACAGCTTCTATGGTTGAAAAAGCAGAATCCTTTATGCGTGAGTTCCCTGACGCTGAATAATGTTATTCATCGCGCTAAGGCGGGCTAATCCCGCCTTTTTTGTGGCCTTTTCTCAGCTTTTTTTTATGAATGCCCTACCAACTAGTGAGTTTTACCCCTCTTTACGGCTATAATACCTTTCACGTTATGTACCCAAAATCGTTTTAAGTTGCTTAGATAGGGCTTAACTTATTGATGGGCATATTAGTTTTTAACATAAAGGATACTTTTTCATGGGCCTGAACAATGTACCGGCAGGTAAAGATCTGCCAGAAGATATCTACGTTATCATCGAAATCCCTGCTAATGCAGATCCTATCAAATATGAAGTTGATAAAGACTCTGGCGCTCTATTTGTAGACCGTTTTATGTCTACAGCGATGTTCTATCCATGTAACTATGGTTACATCAACAACACACTATCTTTAGATGGTGACCCTGTTGATGTACTGGTACCAACACCTTACCCATTACAACCAGGCTCAGTTATTCGTTGCCGTCCAGTCGGCGTATTAAAAATGACTGATGAATCAGGTGAAGATGCCAAATTAGTTGCAGTACCACACACTAAACTGAGCAAAGAATACGATCACATTAAAGATGTGAACGACCTGCCAGAGCTGCTACGCGCACAAATCACACACTTCTTTGAACACTACAAAGATTTAGAAAAAGGTAAGTGGGTGAAAGTAGACGGTTGGGATAACGTTGAAGCGGCTAAAGCTGAAATTATCTCTTCTTTCGAACGCGCTGCTAAAAAATAATTTCCCCTAACTCGGGAAGGGAAGGCTCTGGTGGTAACACGAGAGCCTTTTTTATAGAAAAAGCGCCGATAACCCATTGGCTACCGGCGCTTTATTACTCTTCTTCGTGACGTTTTAACCAGTCACCTGATTTGATACGACGCAAGCCTTCAACGGAATGCCGATAAAGATAAATCCAAGCATTGCCATATGGCGTAGGGATTAATTCACGAACATAGTCCTGTGAATTTTTCTTTAACTCATCTAACTCAGTCAAGATAGAGGGATTGATGCGATACACTTCGCACTCAATCACACCTTCACCTTTGATAACCGCTGGATAATACCCCAAGTCATAAAGCTCATAGCCTTCTAAGCTATGTTCGCCTAACAACTGAGCGTAAGTCATCCAGTGATGATTTCCTTGCTTGCGCCTTAAACTGCCATAAACAATTACACGCATATATTAAAACTCAAATTGATAAAGAAGATCCAGCGCCTGATTCACACCAGACACCGCTTCCAAATATAATTTAGGCATTAATCGATAACGCAATGTTAGCGTTGCCAGTGAGTCAAATATACCAACACCGTACTTAATTTGAAGGTCATTGGTAATTTTACCGCTCACCACGACTTGTGATTTATCACCAACCCCTTGCGTATCGAGGGCTAAATCAGATACTCCAAATGTTTCACCAATCTTACCTACGAGTTGCCCACTTTGAGCCACCCCGAGTCCAATTAGCATTGATGTCATTTGTGAACCATTAGCATCTCCGCTTTCTAATCCTTCTCCGCGTAGCAAATAGGATAAAGCTTCTTGTTGCGTTTTGGCTGGCTCAGAGAATATCTCGACTTTCGGTTTGTCTGCAAGCCCTGTCACCTTAACACCAGCAATCACATTATCAGCTGTGTTTTCAGGATTACGAATCGCTTCTAAGTTCAAGAAAGGCTGTTCCGGAGGACCTGAGAACTGGATTTGCCCTTTACGCACGATCAAATCTTGCCCATAAGCACGGAAACGCCCTGATGGAATATCGATTTGCCCATTCAAGCTCAGGCCTTGTTTATTTTGCAGTACCTTCAACATGCCTGTTAAGCGAGCTTTCAGACCAAACGCATCCAACATCACATCGTTGCCGATCTTAATATCCAGATTGGTTTGAATTGGAATTGGTGTGCTTGTCTTCTCAATAGGTTTCAGGTCACTGTCTAACATCACCACATCGGAAGAAGCCCCTACCGCTGATTCAGGAATTTCTTGAACCGTAATTCTTGCCCACGGAATATTCACACTTCCGTTTAACGTCAGTAAGGTCGGTGAAGCTTCAAACACAATATCAGGCTGCACATCCACTTTGATCATTGGCGGCATGGATACACGTAAATTGTTACCCACGGCCATGACTTTAGCGTGCCATGCCTCTGCCTTACGCCAATCCGCATCACCATTAATATTCAGATAACCTTCTGGCGTATTAATTTGCCCCGTCATGACTGAGCTGGCGCCATTAAAGGCAATACCTAATTGACCACTTTTGATATCAAATGGGATCAATGACGATTTAAGCTCTAAGCCTGAAAGGGATAAATTACCATTTAGCAATGGGTTATTCGCCGTTCCGCCAAGACGTAAATTGGCATTTAGGTTACCATTGGCAACTTCTTTCTCGCCTAATAACGGCTTAATTAACGCTAAGGTAATCGCATTGATTTCGACATTACCTGAAAGCTGCCGTCTCTTTTCCAAATCAGCAATATGAACATTGCCTTTTAACTGCCCATTGTTGGCAATTTTAAACAACCAATTCAGGTCTGCTTTGCCATTTTTCAATGCGGCATTCAAGGTCAGAGTCTCAAACTCTAACGGTAATAGTGTACCTTGAACCAATTGAACAGCTTTAACACCATCACCTTTAAGATCGACTTTAGCTTGTGGCAAGCTGCCATCATCCTTCCATACCACATTGGCTTTACCGCTAAATACGCCTTTGACGCGTGTCTCATCTGTCAGGAACGGTTTTAACATCGCAAGGTCAAAGCGTTCTAACACAACATCGGCGCTACCGCTTTTCCCTGCTTTAATCGGTTTGGGAACACAAAGGCGTGCATTGGTATTCACCCAACAGTGAGTACCAATAGTCACTTCTTGCGTTTGGTTTGCATAGTCCAGCGCCATGACCTTACTTAATTGCCATTCACCCACTGGCGTTTCAAATAAGGTATTGCTGAGATTACCTTTCCATGTTTCAGTTTGGCGATCGAAACCACCTGCTAACGTTAAGCGCCCCGAAACTGGCTCACCTTTCACATCCAATTTTACGGTATGTTTTTTCTCGCTCCCATTCGCATCTAATGTTAGCTGGCTGATCACCAAGTCAGCCTGTTTGAGTTGGCGAACAACGACGGATAAATCCCCTTTGATTTGCTCACCCGATGTGACTTTTCCTTTAATAACTGCATTATCAATGGATAGGTCTTTTTGCCATCTCACCCCACGAGCGGTAAGATCAGCCTGCACCTCTGGTGCGTCGAGATCACCGCGTAGTTTTACATCACCGATGATCACACCACCTAGCCCCGGCAATATGCCATCAAGGCCCGGTGCATTGATTTTAGTATCTAGGTTCCATTTGTCCGCAAGGCTTCCTTTAACATCAAGGTGGTTTTTACCCAATGACAGTTTCAGATCAGGTATATTCCATTGCCCTGCCGCATTACCTGAAGCCTGACCGCGTGCTTTTAGCGGATTATTCTTGACGTTACCGTCTAAGCTAATCTCAGGGACTTGTAACTGCCAGCTACCGCCATAAAGACTACCGCGAGTGGCAATCTTACCATCGACTTTTGCTGGCCATTCAGGCCACTGTTTTGCGGTATTGATACCTGATAACGTCAGTACTGCATTCCAACTGATCGCTTTGCTCCAGTCAGCCACCCCCGTAATATCCGCATTACCTTGCAACGCCGCTAAACGTAGGCGCGTAAGGTTAATTTGCTCTTCATTACCTTTCGCATCCAACATTAGCGTTGAAGGTGGAATATCTTGTCCGGTAATCGCTGAGCGAAAGGATAAATCATAAGCCGAAGGACGCCCATTTAAGCGTAAACGAGTGCCATCAAGCTGATATTGAGCCTCTCCCACCAGCGGCCAGCTCAATTTTTGGCTCTCTAGCGTTAATTGAATAGGTAAGTCTGCCTGACCAAGATCGGTCTGAGCATTCAACGTCGCATTCACTGGCCCACTGAGATTCAGTGCCAGTTTTAACTCTTCGAGCAATCCACCTTTAAGGGATAAATCAATCTTTTGTCCATTAAGATCTTCAAGGCGGCTTTCCCCTGTTATCGACAAAGAAACCGGCCACTTATCCTGTAATGTTGCGGTGCCTGATAAGGCGACATTACCTTGCGGTGAATCAATCGTAAATTTCTTAAGTAAAACGTTTTGCCCATCGTTTGAAAGCGTTAAATTCAAACTATTAATAACCGCTTCGGTTACTCCCGTCAGTTGCAAGTTTGAACCATTAATACCTTCAACATTTAGATCAACAGGCAAAATCACTTCCGGCAATTCCGCTAATAACGGTTTGGCGAATAATGTTTTTAGCGTTTCACCAATAGATTTTTCTTCGCCAGTCGCGACTTCTTTGACGGGCTCTTCTGGTGGTGCCTCTTTGTTTTCAGGTAAATTAATCGCCAAATCAATAATATCGGTTGGCGTTACCGTTAACGCTTTTTTCTGCCAGTAAATACCCGTTTTAAACTTCCCTAAATCAATCGCCATTCCATCCACATTGACTTGCGTTGAAGTCAGTTGTAGTTGATTTAGGTTGATGGTCAGTGGCGCATTCAACTCTGTTAATGGCTCAGAAGGTGGTGTCTCTTCTGAAGGTGGCATTTTGGATGTATCAACATTAACGACCACATTTTCGGTCGAAAGATCATCAATACATAATTCCCGATTAGTCAAACAGCCTAAACGTAACGCCAGATGTAATTTTCCAGCATTCACATCAACACCTGGCATTTGGTATTTTACGTCGGTCAAGGTGAGATTATTAATATCCCCTTCAATCGAACGGATTTCTAACCCCGATACAAAACGGGTGGCGCTGTTCAAGGCAAAATGCAGGCCCGATTGTGTGCCAAGTACCCAGCCTAGCGCGGCAAAAACCAAGATCAAGACTAATAAAATGGTGAGACTAGTCCATTTTAACCACTTCATCCATTTCATAGTTCTGTCCCCAAGCCGATGTAAAATTGAATTTTATTGTTATCCGAATCTCCAATTGGGGTGGCCAAATCGAATTTAATTGGCCCTACAGGAGAAACCCAACGGACGCCAACACCGGCCCCTGTTTTAAAATCGCTTTTCTTAATATCGTTAACTGCTTCACCGGTATCAACGAACGCGGCGCCCCACCAATTACCCGTGAAGTTGTAATCATACTCGATAGAGCCGACAACCAGTTTAGATGCCCCGGTTAGCTTGCCTTTACTATCCTCTGGAGAGATTTTTTGGTAACCGTAACCACGTACACTGCCATCACCTCCTGCGAAGAAACGCAAGTCTGGCGGTACTTTGTCAAAGTTATTAGTTTCAATCCAACCTAAGTTGCCTCTAAACACAAAACGGTGCCCTTCCCAAGGAGAACGGATCCAGACCTGTTTTGTTTGTAACACGAGAAAATCAATATCTGATCCCCAAATTTCATTTGAGTAATCAACAGAATAACGTTGGCTATCACCCCAACTTGGCATCACCCCTCCGCGTTGACGAATGCGACTCGCATTTGCCCCTGGATAGAGCAGCATCGTGGTATTTGTGACATCTGCCTGAGTAAAGTGACTGAGCATCCAACGCATATTGACGCCATACTGCCAACCGCTGGAGTAATCCCAGTTACGAGACAGATTTAACGTTGTGGTATCAGACTCCGTATCGTTTAAATCAGTACGTTTATACCCCCCTTGAACGGCATAATATTGTTCAAGTGGATTGGCTTTAAGGGGGATCTTATAGCTTGCATCAATAATTTGTTCTGGCTGTGATAGGCTAATATTGGATGTAATACTTTGCCCACGAGAGTTGACCCATGGCTTATTCCATGTTGCTTTGACACGCGGCCCCACGTCTGTCGCATAACCGCCCCCCAATTCAACAAAGTTTTTTGCCCGAGGCACCATCACCCCTTCCATCGGCAATATGTCAGTATCATCTTCTCGCGCTTTAGCGATGTTTGGAGTGACAATAGCCGAAGTAAACCAGCCAGTTTCGACTAATCGGCGGTTAAATTCAGCTAATTGCTCTGACGTGTAATATTCCCCCTCTTTAAAGGGAGCAAGGTTATTTAGGTAATCCGTGCGAATTTGAGAACCTTCATAGGAAATAGCACCAAATCGATAACGCTCACCACTATTAAAATTAAAATCCCAATAAGACGCGTGGTGGTCTAGCGATATCCCTAACTGACTTTTTTCCATTATCGCATCGAAATAACCTTTACGGATCGCTAGGCTACTAAACTTCCCTTTAAAGCTTTCATATTCACCATCATTTTGGATCGTACCAATTTTGGGTGTATTACTTTTAATCATTTTGGCATAGTCAGGGTCGTTTTTGGCTCCCCCTTCTAATTCAATATTTACACCCTGTACTCGAATGGGTTCACCCAAAGTCACTTTCGCTGTCAGCACAGAACGCGCTGGTGGCTTATTTTCTTGATAGCTGAATTCAATTTTTGGTTGGTAGTAGCCTAACGGCTTTAAACCATCCTCAATCGCTTTTGTTACCCGAGCGCGGAAGCGACCATTAGGCACAACTTCATCTTGAGAAATCGTAGATAATTGAACTCGGACGTTCTGATTCGGTTGCCCCTCAAGCCCTTCAATATTAAGGCGAAGATTTGCAGCATATGCCGTAGAAACCGCCGCCGTTAAGCTGAGAAAACAAATGATAGGGTATTTTGACACGCCCGCTCCTAAGTTCATTGATAGTTTGACTAAAGACTCCATATCAATTTATTTTGAGTAAAATAAATTTTAGATACAAGTTTTTATCCTAATTTTTACCTAACGTGCACAACATTACTCATAGGAATAGTTATGTCATCTAATCAGTCACAACCCATAAATATTTCCCAAGCGCTACCCGGTAGGCAAAGTGCTATTCCCCATTCACCATACCATGCGGTTAACCATCATTCGATTGACAATATTCCGAAGAACGCTGAAATTGCCTATTTTGCGATGGGCTGTTTTTGGGGAGTTGAGCGTTTATTTTGGCAGCAACCGGGCGTTTACTCAACATCCGCTGGCTATAGTGGCGGGATTACGCCAAATCCAACTTACGAAGAAGTGTGTACGGGTCTCACCGGCCATACTGAAATCGTGAGAGTCGTCTTTGACCCACAAACTATTAGTTATGCAGACTTACTGACCCTGTTTTGGGAAAACCACGATCCAGCACAAGGTATGCGCCAAGGGGGTGACATTGGCACCCAATACCGTTCGGCTATCTACACCGTCTCTGATTCGCAATTACAGCAAGCCACAAAGACGCGGGACGCTTATCAACAAGCGATGGCAGCACAGGGTGATCCACGCCAAATCACCACAGAAATCATGCCATTTGAAGTGTTTTATTTTGCGGAAGATTACCATCAACAGTATCTTCACAAAAACCCAGCAGGCTATTGTGGTTTAGGTGGAATCGGCATTTGTTTACCACCACAGAACATAAACTAGGCAGAAAATTTAACCTAATGCTATAATAACGCCACTAACCGAATTTTTGCGCACTCCGCGTTATTTTTACCTATGTAGTAGAACGAGTTACCTTCAGGTGATCTCAAATCAAGATCCGTTATACCTGAAGGTAATGTCTGGATAATTTATGCTTAACAGTTTACTAATCGTACTTTTATTATGTGCTATCAGCGCATTTTTTTCGCTGTCAGAAATATCATTGGCAGCATCTCGCCGCATTAAATTGAAACTCATGGCTGATGAGGGCAATGTTAATGCCGCTCGTGTTCTAAAATTACAAGAAATGCCGGGTATGTTTTTTACCGTAGTGCAAATTGGCCTTAACGCCGTCGCCATCTTAGCAGGTATTGTCGGCGAATCTGCTTTTGCGCCATCACTACAAGAGGTATTTATTCATTTCTTATCACCAACTTGGGCACAGCAAACCGCATCCATTCTTTCATTTACGATTGTCACCAGCCTATTTATTTTAGTGGCGGATCTAACGCCTAAGCGTATTGGAATGGTGAAACCTGAAGCCATCGCAGTGCGAATTGTCAATCCAATGCGTTTTTGTTTGACCGTATTAAGCCCTCTAGTTTGGTTTTTTAATGGTCTTGCAAACCTGATCTTCAAAATTTTCAAGTTACCAACGGCACGTAATGAAGATATTACCTCCGATGATATTTTTGCTGTGGTCGAAGCGGGAGCTGTTGCAGGTGTGCTGCGTAAGCAAGAGCACGAACTGATCGAAAACGTATTTGAACTTGAATCACGCACCGTTCCCTCTGCAATGACGCCACGTGAAAGTATTATCTTCTTTGATAAAGAAGAGTCAGAGGAGAGTATTAAACATAAAATTTCAACCGAGCCGCATTCTAAGTTTTTAGTTTGCAGTGGTGATATTGACCATGTCATTGGCTTTGTTGATTCAAAAGTCTTGCTAAATCGTGTTTTGAATGGTCAAAGCCTTAACTTGCAAGATGGCGTTCATATTCAAAATGCGCTGATGATCCCCGATACCCTCTCGCTTTCCGATACACTCGAAGCTTTTAAAACAAATGGGGTCGATTTTGCCGTCATTCTCAACGAGTACGCTCTTGTGATGGGGCTTATTACGATCAACGACGTTATGACAACATTAATGGGTGATCTGATTGGGCCGGGCCAAGAAGAGCAGATTATTACGCGGGATGAAAACTCATGGCTGGTTGAAGGCGGTACTCCGATTGAAGATGTACAGCGTATTTTAGATATCGATGAATTCCCTGATGTGAGTAATTACGAGACCATCGCAGGCTTTATGATGTACCGTTTAAGGAAAATGCCGAAACGTACTGATTATGTGAAATATGCAGGCTATAAATTTGAAGTTGTCGATATCGATAACTATAAGATTGATCAGTTGCTTGTCACCCGAATTACAACGCCACCCGCACCTGTCGTGGTTCAAGCGGGTAAAAACAACACAGAAACGGCTAACGCAGAACAACCAACACAAAAAGTCAAAGAGTAATACTTTACAGCGAAGCCGTTTCATTTGATGCGCCACCTTGTGTGGCGCTGCTTTTAATTAAATAGCGAACAACTATTTAATTAAATCAACAGCATTTACCCCAACTCAGATTGTAGAACCAGAACTTGTTTATTCACCTCACTCATTACATTGTAGTGGCGCTTATCACCCACTTTAGGTGGTAAGATTTTGCCGTAATTGAATTCAAATGCACCAAAGCCTTTGATGTAAATACGACCACGGAATAGCGTTTTAACGTAGAGTGCAATTTTGGATGGGTTATAACGGTTAAATATTTTCATTAGAACTTTTCCTTTCCTTTTGTCATACGATACTCGTTCACTCATACCGCTCGTTAATAATAGACCAGTAATATTTACTTTGGTTCTATTATTGCAGTTTTATTCAATTCATTTACAGAAAATGACACTACGAACATTCTGTCAATAACCTCAAAAACTTTGTAGTTATGCTAAATTTTGCAAAAATGTTAATTTCAGTTTCACAACTCATCGGATGAGCTATGCTATAACTGTAAGCGCAAAACATGACTGCCATGTTTCAGTCATTGCATGACACTCTCAAACCGAGTAATAATGAGGTAATATAATGATTAAAAAGAATTTTTTACTTGCTTGCCTACTCACTTTATCATCCACAGCTTTCGCAAGCCAAATCCAACTAAATCAACCTGTACCGGCAGTTTCTGTTACAGACAAAGGAGAGATGCTATTAAGTCAAGAGGGGAAATTTTCCTATCAAGAGTGGAAAAGCCAACAATTACCAGGAAAAGTCCGTACAGTTCAACACATTGCGGGGCGCTCTTCCGCTAAAGAGCTGAATGCACCATTGATTGAAGCGATCAAAAAAGCGAATTTTCCCCATGATGCTTATCAAACAACCTCAATTATCAATGCGGATGATGCCATTTTTGGCACAGGTGTTTTCGTCAGTAACAGTGTTGAAGACAGCAAAAAAGAGTTTCCTTATTCGCAATTTATCGTTGATAGCGATGGTGTCGTTAAAAAAGCATGGCATCTCGCACCAGAAAGTTCAGCGATTATCATCTTGAATAAACAAGGAAAAGTGCTTTATTTCAAAGACGGTGCGCTCACTGCCCCTGAAGTGGATAAAGTGATCACATTAATTAAATCTGAACTTGCTCAATAGCGCTCATCACCTCTCGTGCACGGAAACATCGCTGTCGTGCACATATTAAAAGAGAGGTGTGAGTTTATCTATCACTAGTGAGTTATTCTAAAAAGACTTATTAGCCACTAAATTTATATGGTGAATAATTATTTGGAATTTATTAATAACCAAGCATTATTACCAAGCGATTTTGACGCAAAAACCGCCATTTTCGCCATTTGCAAAAGTCAATCTGAAATGGTGTAGCTCAGCAATCTGTTTCGCAATAGATAACCCTAAACCACTACCTGTTTTCTCTTGCCCCGGTGGACGATAAAAGCGTTCACCTAACCGTTTAAGAACATCCTGAGTTACCCCTTGCCCATCATCATGGATCGTGAGGTGATCCTTATTCAGTACAATATCTACTTTTCCACCAGCCTTACCATAGCGAATGGCATTATGTAGCAAATTCCTTAAAAGGATAGCTAATAACAGACGCTGCCCAGTCAATAATGGTGGCTCATTAACCACTACAACATCCATTGTCGTCTGTGCAGCTTTCGCCTCTAATGAGATATCTTGCAGTGCAGACTCAATTAAGGCTAACCATGAAAGTTGCTCCACATCATCAAGCTGTGACAATGACTCTAAACGAGAAAGCGTTAATAGCTGATCGACAAGACGTGTGGCTCTATCGATCCCTTCGGATAAGTTAGCAACCGCATGTTCTCGAATGGTAGGATCATGCCCTGCTATCTGCACAACTTCGGCCTGCACTTTCAGTGCTGCCAACGGACTACGTAGCTCATGGGCCGCATCCGAGGTAAATTGGCGTTCACGAGCAAACATCGCTTGAATACGCGTAAATAAGCTATTGAGTGCATCTAACATTGGCTTGACTTCTGAGGGGAGCCGCTCAACATGCACTGAACTCAGCTCATCGGGCCGCCGTTGATAGAGTTGGGTTGTGACTTGATGTAATGGCCTCAATGCACGCGTTAATAACCATAAAAACAGGATTAGCATGATAGGCAGCGCAATTAGCCAAGGTAAAAACTGCGCAACCATAATCTCCATCGCCATATCTTGCCGATATTCCCACTCTTGCCCCACGACAATAATATATTGCCCTTCCGATGATCTTAGCCAAACAAAGCGCCATTCATCATCACTTCCTTTAATTTTGCCTTCGGTAAACCCTTCTCGGCTAAAGTTAAACGGGATTTTGCGACCATTATCACCGTCATTCAGTACCATCTCCCCTTGAGGTGTGAAAATGGCGAATGCCAGCGCATCATCATCTTGATTACCACGGTTTTTACGTAAGATTTTCTTCGTTTTTGCTAATGAAACATCATTAAAATCGAGATCAGAAGGTAATACAGACAAACGTTTAGCAAATACCATTTGCTGAGTATCAAACAGTTCATTGATCGTTTTATATGTTTGATGCCACGCAAGTAAACTCGCCACTCCCCACGTCATTAGCGCGAGTAGCAACAGCATGAGTGTCAATTTTAAGCGTAAGCTAAAGGTTTTCATGCTTCCTCACCTAAACGGTAGCCGACACCATGAACTGTTCGAATAAAACGTGTACCTAACTTACGCCGTAAATGGTGAATATGCACCTCGACGGCATTGCTGGATACCTCTTCATCCCAGTTATACAATTTTTCCTCAATGAAGGCACGAGACAGCACCTTGTTTGGATTATGTAAAAACAAGGATAATAGAGATAACTCCTTACTTTTTAATTCGATACGTTCACCGTGACAGGTGACAGTCATTGCAACAGGATCCATTTCAATATGACCATGCTTTAATATTGGCGACAATTGCCCGCTACGCCGACGGATTAATGCCTGCAAACGCGCGGCAACTTCTGCAAGCGCAAAGGGCTTACAAAGATAGTCATCGGCACCTTGTTGTAGCCCTTGAACTCGCTGATCCAAGGCATCTCTTGCGGTTAATATTAAAACAGGCTCATCACGCCCTTCTTTGCGCCAAAACTTCAAAATCTCCATACCATCTACACTCGGCAGAGAAAGGTCGAGTATCACGGCATCATAAGGCGCATCGAATAAGGCGACTTGCCCTTGCTTACCATCGGCAAACCAATCAATGGTAAAGCCAAGTTGGCTTAATCCTACTTTTAAACCATCGCCAATTAACCGGTCATCTTCGATCAGCAAAATACGCATGATTTTCTCCTTTATTAGAATATTGTTATATTTATCCGATTAATTTGGATATGACCAGTTGTTATGAACTAAATTTAAAATATATTTTTTTTCTGTGGGTTCTTAAGATCCTGTTAAGAATTTCTTGTTTTAATAGCTCCCGTAAACAAATTTTGGTAACAAATGGAGAGGACCACTATGAAAAAATTACCCTTAATCGCGTTAATTGCTGCATTAGCTTCTGCACCTGTACTCGCTGCAAATGGTGGCTTTGATGGACCAGGCGCGGCTCAGACGACCACCAATCAAACAAACCAAGCTGGTGGCTTTTCTGGCCCAAATAGCGGCGAAACTACGGTCGCTAAAGCTCTCGATTTATCCGATGATAGCTGGGTGATCTTGCGTGGTAATATTGTTAAGCAGTTAGATCAAAAACATTATGAGTTTACCGATGGGACAGGCACCATCAATCTCGAAATTAGCCCAAAACGCTGGAATGGCATTAATGTCACGCCAAAAGATAAAGTAGAGATCCGCGGTAAAATCGACAAAGACTGGAATACACGCGAAGTGGAAGTCAAACAGATCCAAATTATAAAATAATCTTTTGGTAAAAATTAAGGTAGCCGCTACGGCTGCCTTATTTATATTGATAGAGATTGATGTGATAAAACTGGCATAAACTCTTATTTAAGGATGGTGACCACAGTGCTAAATTAACCGTTACCCCTATTACGAAGGTAACATCATGTCTGCTAAAACGCCCCAAATCCGTCATATTCGTGAAACTTTACTCTCTGATAATTGGTATACCTTAAAAAAATACACTTACGAAATTCAACGCCGCGATGGTCGTTGGCAGCAGCAAACCCGTGAGTCATATGACAGAGGAGACGGGGCTGTTATCCTACTTTACAACCAAGCGAAAAATACCATTATACTGATCCGCCAATTCCGCCTTCCTTTGTATATCAACGGCTATCCTCATTTTCTTATCGAAGCTGCGGCTGGGTTGCTTGATAATACATCGCCCGAAGAACGCATTATTGCCGAAACAGAAGAAGAAACAGGTTTTCGTATCGAAAAAATAGAAAAAGTCTATGAAGCCTATATGAGCCCAGGCTCCGTCACCGAAAAACTCTATTTTTATATTGCCGAATATCACGATGGCGACCGCATCAATTCGGGAGGTGGGCTTACCGAGGAAGGTGAAGATATTGAAGTATTAGAGTGGGAATTCCCAAAAGCATTAGCCGCGATAAAAAGTGGTGAGATTGTTGATGGAAAAACGATTATGCTTATACAACACATTGCCCTAAATAATATTTTAAAGAGTCATTAAAAGTACTATTTATATTATTCTATTTTCCTTCTTGATAAGAACCAAGAAGGAAAATTAAATAGGGTTTATTTCTTCTTATATTTTTACATTAATACGTTTTATTTCCTCTATACTAGAAATATTGACATTTCTTATCCCAGCTCAAAAAATAAATAAAAATACCAAATTACAATCAATAGGTTACGATAATTTTTTATTCACAAATATACTATCAGGAACTATTAATCTAATAACTACAGTGTTTATTTTAAATAAAACACGATACAATCAAATAATGTGATATTTTATATTTACAACAATAACGAGTAGGTTAATTATTAATTTTCAGTTTAGTCTTTTTTAGAAAGTCCTTTATTGAAAGTCTCACTCTTTTACCAATTAAGTTGTTTGTTCAGCCATATAAAATGTAAGAGGTTAATAATATGATACGTTGTGTTCGTATGTGGACCGGTGAAGATGGCAATTCTCTTTTTGAAGAAGGTACGATTGAATTAAGTGGTGAAGCTAGAGGCGATAAAGAAACGCCTGCTATTGCCGTCAGTGAACTTTCATTTCGTGAAACAACCTCTGGTGGGTCTTGGGATTGGCATAAAGATCCTGTACCACGTTATGTCATCACACTTTCAGGCACTTTAGAATTCGAAACCAAAGACGGCTCAACTTTTATTATCAAGCCTGGTGATATTTTACTCGCACAAGACAACACAGGTACTGGCCATAAATGGCGTTTAATTGGTGATGAACCATGGCGCCGTGCTTATGTTGTTTATCAAGAAGGCACTGAACTGTGTTTTAAACCCTCTAAGTCTTAGGAGTTTTTTGAATGAGTAAGCCTATTTCAGAACAAGTTGATATTGCGCTCATTGGCGCAGGTATCATGAGCACCACACTCGCAACTTTTTTAAAAGAGCTTGAGCCATCGCTAAATATTGCGATATTTGAAAGACTCAATGACTGTGCTCAAGAAAGTTCCCACCCATGGAATAATGCGGGAACAGGTCACGCAGCAAACTGTGAAATGAACTACACGCCACCGAACCCAGATGGTACAGTGGATATCAGCAAAGCGCTTGAAGTTAATACTGAATTTGACCTATCACGTCAACTTTGGTCCTATCTTGTCACCAAAGGTAAAATCAAAGATCCCCGTGACTTCATTCACCCTTGCCCACATATGAGCTTTGTTTGGGGTGATGATAACGTAAAATTCCTCCAGCAACGCTATCGCCAAATGTCTGCTCACCACTGCTACCAAAACATGGAATACAGTGATGATCCTAAGCAGATCAATGAGTGGGCACCGTTGATCATGGAAGGCCGTGATCCAAAAGAAGCCATTGCAGTCACACGCGTGGTAACGGGGGCTGACGTAGATTATGGTGCATTGACCCATTTATTGATGGAGCAATTAACACAGCAATCGGGTTTCACTGTTCATTACAAACATGAAGTGGTTGATGTTAAGAAAACCGCAGAGGGTCGATGGAATATTGAGGTTAAAAACCTACTCACTCACGAAAAAACCATCACATCAGCGAAATTTGTGTTTGTGGGCGCGGGTGGACGTGCAATAGAGCTACTACAAAAATCAGGCATCCCAGAAGGTAAAGGCTTCGGTGGCTTCCCTGTAAGTGGTATCTGGCTACGTTGCGACAACGAAGAGATTGCTAATCGCCATCATGCAAAAGTTTATGGTAAAGCAAGCAAAGGCTCCCCTCCGATGTCAGTGCCTCACTTAGATACACGTATCATTGGCGGCAAACGTTCACTTCTATTCGGACCTTACGCGGGTTTTTCCAGTAAGTTCCTTAAACATGGCTCTTATTTAGACTTGTTTGAATCTGTGCGCTTAAATAACATCGAACCGATGCTGGCAGTTGCTAAAGATAACTGGTCGCTGGCGGAATACTTAGTTGGACAAGTATTACAAACATCAGCACATCAGTTTGCGATGCTACAAGAGTTCTACCCTGAAGCACAACATGAAGACTGGAAAGAAGTTGTCGCGGGTCAACGTGTACAAATCATTAAGCCAGATCATGATAAGAAAGGGGTCTTGGAATTCGGCACGGAGCTAATTACCAGTGCAGATAAGTCCTTCACCGTATTAATGGGAGCATCACCGGGCGCTTCTACTGCGGCCTTTATCGCGCTAAACGTTTTGAAAACTTGTTTTGCCGAGCAGCTTAGTGCAGATGGCTGGGAAGCACGCTTAAAAGAGATCATTCCAACTTATGGTATTGACTTAAAAGTCGATGCAAAAGCTTGCTCTGATATCCGTGCGGCAACGGCAAAAGTGCTCAAACTGGATAATTAATTCAGCGCTGTCGGGTAAATAAAGTTATTTACCCGACATTATTTCACCATAGTTTAAAATAACGTTACGCGAAAACCTGGGTTTAAAAAGGATTCACGTGGTGTGTAATCTAATGTTTTGCCATTCCAATCAAGCACCTTAGCCCCAGCTGCCATTGCGATTGCATGCCCTGCTGCTGTATCCCAAATGTTAGTTGGCCCAAAGCGAGGATAGAGCTGCGCTTTCCCTTCCGCTACCAAGCAAAATTTTAATGATGAGCCAATTTCTACCGTGTCATGGTTCCCCAATTGTGCAAGGTAATCACGTAATTCAGCGTCTTGATGAGAGCGGCTAATCGCTATGATTGGAGGTGTTATATCTTTAACATGGATTGACTGTTTATGCCCACCCTCTTCTTTCCACGCTTGATTACCCTCCGCATAATAGAGCAAGCCTTTGGCGGGCGCATAAATAACCCCCATAACGGGCATCCCCTTTTCAATCAAGGCAATGTTAACGGTAAAATCCCCATTACGATGAATAAATTCTTTTGTGCCATCAAGTGGATCAACCAACCAATACCGTTGCCAACCTTTGCGTTCATTCCATGAAGGGGGGTCTTCTTCAGATAACTGAGGAATATCCGGTGCAATGCGAGTCAAACCCGCTGTAATAATTTGATGAGCGGCAATATCCGCAGCCGTCACCGGAGATTTATCGCTTTTTTGCTCAACTTGTAGCGGTTCTTGAGCATGATAGATCTCCATAATGGCAGAGCCTGCATCGATAGCCAGTTCACAAATTTGTTTTAGCATGATTCACCTCTTTTCCATCACTCTTTACCTTAAGATTAACAGCCATAGATAGTAAGTGCACGCTAATTGAAGCCACAGAAACCGTTCACACTTACCTTATCAATCTACATTATTTTCTTTCTAAGTAGTTTCAATTAATGAAAAGAATAGTGTTCTTGGGGAAATGTTGCGTTATATCAGAATAGTGCTTTATATTTTGCTTTAAGTTTGATTTATTACTCGACATTTGCAATAGTGATATTGCTTAATCCATTGTTTTGTATGCGTAAGAAACAAATAAGCGAGAGCCGTGAGCTTCTTTTAAATAAAAGCAATTATAGATTGTGAATATATATCCGAAGTTAGTTTAGGTTTTTAGCTCTCACGCTACTAAGAAAAATTCCTATATTTATGCCCGATGGCAACATTAAGATAGCAAACGTTATGATCCATTCTCGAGTAGCAACAACGCATTATGATTTAATGCCATACAGAACAATAAGTAAAAATGACAGTAAGCTTGATAGCATTTTTGAACGGGAATGTAATTTTCTATTTATATATCACCGCTATCAATTATGTGATTCTCTAAAATTTAGGAATAAAAATGAGTCAATCAAATGCAGCCAAACTCTCTTTTTTTAGATTACCCGCCATATTTGTGAGTGTTTGGATCCTCACTGAATATTTGTGGTTTTATAGCGTGACAATCCAACCATTATTATACGCGCCACCGCATTATTTAAATTCGATTATATATGGCCTAAGGGTAGAGTGGTTCATTAAGATTTTTATCTTCCTACTTTCCACTTGTCTTATCTTTTACTACACCAAATTGAACCAAGCTAACCTTAAGAATATCCTTATTGTTGCGGGTATTGCCATTGTCTACTTTTTTATTCTCAAATTTACGCAACACTTAAGTGGCATAGTCATGAACAAGACATTTGGAGGGATAGGATTATATCATCGCCCCAGCTTAGTGTATGCCTACAGGTTTTCCATTATAGTTAGCATTATCAACGTCTTGATACTTATTTTGCTATTTATACCAAGAATATTTTTTTGTAAAAAAGCGCGTCATGATTTCGTATTAACAGAAAAAAATCATGGGTTAATTTACAATGCACTCTATACCATAACCATGTTATGTTTTACGCTTGTTATCACCTTTATCACAGTATATAGCATTGCATTATTCAAGGAGAATCAACTGATATTAAAAGGTTTCTTGCTTCTGAGTTACCAAGCGTCTGACATGTTATTTCCTGCAACAGCAGCTGCTATCGTTATCTTCCTTTTAAGTATATATAGAACAATTCCTTTCCAAGGAAGTCAACTCAAGGTAAAACGTTTAATGCTTCTTTCGTTCATTAATACCATTATACTACTGGCGATAATGAGCCTGTTAGCATTCTTACTCTATTTATCAATAAAGGCCAATCAACAAATCGCCACTTTAGATAAGTTCTTCGTCATCGTTGGTATTGTGATTTTTATTATCATTGCACGTCTTATAAATAAACGGGTGTTTAGAACGAAAAAAGATTCACCCACAATTACGCCTACCGCTTAAAACATAAAAAGGGCTTTGCGGCCTCGCCTTCATAATAAAAAGGCTGACCTGCAAAGCCCTGATAGTAGCTTAGTCAGTTATACTGACCGCCAAGATTACAGAATTTCGAGTAACTCAACTTCAAAGACTAGCGTGCTGAATGGCGGAATAGATGCGCCTGCACCACGTTCACCATAAGCAAGCTCGGAAGGGATATAAAGTTCCCATTTAGAACCGACAGGCATCAGTGTTAATGCTTCAATCCAACCTTGAATAACGCCGCTAACAGGGAACTCTGCGGGTTGACCGCGCTGCACTGAGCTGTCAAATACAGTACCATCAATCAAGCGACCGGTATAATGTACGCGAACACGGTCTGTACGTGTAGGAATTGCGCCTTCGCCTTGGTTAATGACAGAAAATTGCAAACCAGACTCAGTGGTTGAGACACCTTCACGTTTTTGGTTTTCTTCAAGGAATGCACGGCCTTCTGCGGCCATCGCTTCTTGGCGAGCTACACGAACAGCATCTGCACGCTCATGGATTTCACGTAACGCTTTATGTAGCGCTTCGACGGGAACTGAAGGCATATTACCTTCTAATGCGTCAGTAAGACCCGCTAAGATAGCTGCCGGCTCTAGGCCTTCTAAGCCAGACTCTAATAGTTGTTGACCAACTTGCAGGCCAATACCGTAGCTTGCTTGAGCTTCTACTGAATCAAAATTTTGGTTTGCCATGAAAATACCTGTATGGTTTTTGATAAAAAACCAAGGATAACAGCCCCTCTCTTATGGGTAAACCTAAACAATGCCTATCAAGAATAAAAGCCTTTCGGACAGCCTGATCCCGCTCAGTGTTCTCTGAAAAATAACTTAGGGTAATCAAATTACTACAAATCAGTGCTAGTATTCTTGTTATCACAAGTTATTTTGCCTGTTGTTAGGGTTTCCTCAATCAAGGAGGAGTCATGTTTAAACTTTCAATATTTCATCGTATTGGTATTGCTGTTTTAACGATCATTATCATCGCGGCGTTTTTTATACCTGTCGATGACAAAAACAGCGATCAGCAAATAGCACAAAATCAGCCACAACCTATTGTAGTTCCACCACCCACAGCACCGGAAATTGTGACCCAAGCCCCTTCGGAGGAGCCAACCATCAGTAGTGGAACAGACGACACACAAACGCGTTTACCTAATGAGCCTGAAATTATTCAAGAGCCTCCCGTTGAAACCGTTCCACCTACCACTGTCGAGCAACCTAAGCAACCGGTCACACCATCAGAGCCAAAACAGACCACACCAACAGAGCAAGAGAAGCGTCCAGCTACGCGTCCTTCCACTAATAATTGGCAAAATTATCAAGTCCAAAAAGGAAAAACACTGGCTCAGTTATTTCGTGATAATCATCTGCAAGCCAACGATGCATTTATCATGGCACGCGTTGAAGGCCCAGAAAAACCATTGAGTAACTTGCGCCAAGGGCAGAAAATTCGTTTGAAAGCGAATGCCAAAGGTGAAGTACAGCTTTTAGAAGTGACAACTGCGGAAGGTAAAACGGTTAGTTTTGCCCGTTTAAGTGATGGTAGTTACTACCGTACACCTTAGTTATTCGTTAAAACATTAACGCTCCACTATCAGGCAATAGCTGGGGCATTAATGTTTATACAAAAAATCCCATTTCGCTTTATGCCACATACTGTCAATCAACCTTACGCGGTAAATTTGCTATTACGCAATCGCATTTAGCTCGATTGCTCCGACTCTAACTCACACTTGAAAAAATTAGGCTATTGCCATTTTCTATCAAAGTCGCAAATCAGTGGTATCACTGTACTCGATATAGGATGGAGTGGTGTGAATAAGGTTATTTCGTGGAAAGCAGCAGGATAGGTAAAACGCTCACGACTTTTAAGTAAAAATAACGGTTTTTAGGCAATAAAAAACACCGGACAAGCCGGTGTTTTTTTGTACCATCGAATAAGTCCGATAGTACTACCATCATTTTTGATTACTCAGCAACGATAATAACGTTCAGCTCAGCAAAAACATCGCTGTGTAACTGGAAGTGAACTTCGTGGTCACCAGTAGTACGCAGAACGCCGTTTGGTAGGCGAACTTCGCTTTTCGCGATTGCAACGCCTGCTGCAGTGACTGCATCAGCGATATCACGAGTACCGATAGAACCAAACAGTTTACCTTCGTCACCTGCTTTAGAAGCAATAGTCACAGAGCCCAGTGCATTAACAGCTTCTGCACGAGCTTGAGCTGCTGCCAGAACTTCAGCCAATTTAGCTTCTAGTTCAGCACGGCGAGCTTCGAAGAATTCGATGTTTTTCTTAGTTGCAGGAACAGCTTTGCCCTGTGGAACTAAGTAGTTACGAGCATAGCCCGATTTAACGTTAACCTGATCACCCAGGCTACCTAGGTTAGCTACTTTATCAAGCAGAATAACTTGCATTACCTTATCCTCTTAAAGTCGTTAATGGACTGTACCAATTACTGATGACGATCAGTATATGGCAACAGAGACAGGTAGCGAGCGCGCTTGATAGCACGAGCGAGCTGACGCTGATATTTTGCACGAGTACCGGTGATACGGCTTGGTACAATTTTACCACTTTCAGTGATATAGTTTTTCAGCGTTGCGATATCTTTATAGTCGATCTCTTGAACGCCTTCCGCTGTGAAACGGCAGAACTTGCGACGACGGAAATAACGTGCCATATGGCTAGTCTCCAGAATCTATCAAATCAATCTGCTCGGCATGAAGAACCAGTTTACTCAGTCCATTGCGCCCTTGATGGGTACTAATAAAACCTGTCACTGTAATTCGACTGCCGACCGTTATACTGTGAGTATGGGCTTGTAAGGCTTGTCCGCTAACAATGATGGGCATTCTGCACCATGCTTGCCGAGTCAATCCCGCTTCCTGTTGTTGTGAACGATGTTCTAAAACAAACTGGCAGTGAGGAATACCCGACGGACTCACTTTTCGAATTAATGCTTTACAGACCGTGCCTGTGAGCACCAAACGATTAGTGAACACCTGCGCAATTACTCTTCAGAATCCCCAGCTTCTTCAGCTTCTTCATCCTGATATTCATCAGCCAGGTCACGGCTACGACGTTCGTCTTTAGCTTTAACCATTGGAGAAGCTTCTGTCACCGCGTGTTTAACGCGCATAACCATGCTGCGGATAACGGCATCGTTGAAGCGGAAGTTAGTTTCCAGCTCATCAATCGCTTCCTGTGGAGCTTCTACGTTCATCAGAACATAGTGAGCTTTGTGCAGTTTATTGATTGGGTAAGCCAGTTGACGACGGCCCCAGTCTTCCAGACGGTGGATCTGACCTTGTGCGTTAGTGATTGTCGCACTGTAACGCTCGATCATGCCCGGAACCTGTTCGCTTTGGTCAGGATGGACCATAAAAACGATTTCGTAATGACGCATTAGTAGTTGCTCCTTACGGATTATTCAGCCTCCTGTCAGGGTTAACCGCGGCCCGCGGAGGCAAGGAACTTGTTGAGTGCGGCTAAAAAATTGACGCGTAACTATACCCATCCCTGAGAAAAAACTCAAGGGATGGAGACAAATATCAGAGAATATTTATTCTACGGCTGACTTCTCGGCACGTTGACGAACCGCTTCAAACAAACAAATCCCTGTTGCAACAGAGACATTCAGTGACGAAACCGTACCCGCCATAGGAATGCTGATCAACTCATCACAATGTTCACGAGTCAAACGGCGCATACCTTCACCTTCCGCTCCCATCACCAATGCCATTGGCCCTGTGAGCTTACTTTGATAAAGCGTATGATCGGCTTCACCAGCAGTACCAACAATCCACACATTGTACTCTTTTAACAGACGCAATGTTCTGGCTAAGTTTGTCACACGGAATAGCGGAACACTTTCAGCCGCACCGCATGCCACTTTTTTTGCTGTCGCATTTAACTGTGCAGACTTATCTTTTGGCACAATCACCGCATGAACACCGGCGGCATCAGCACTACGCAAGCATGCCCCTAAGTTATGAGGATCAGTAACACCATCTAAAACTAATAAAAAAGGCGTGTCTGTACTTTCAAGAAAATCAGGTAAATCACCCTCTTGGTACTGTTTACCCGGCAACACTTTCGCAATGATCCCTTGATGAACCGCGCCTTCTGTTTGTGCATCCATCCATTGACGATTCGCCACTTGTACAACAATACCCAGTGACTCGATTTCCTGGATAATCGGCATTAGACGGCGATCTTCACGCCCTTTTAAAATATAGACTTCTTTGAACCGTGATGCGTCACGATCAAGCAAGGCTTTCACCGCATGAATGCCGTAAATAATTTCGCTCATAAATATCTTTTTTGTTGATAGAATTCAAGGTGGCATTACGCCACCTTATTTGATTCAGCAGGGTCAATTACCCTTCTTGCTTCTGGGCTTTTTTCGCTGCACGTTTTGCTTTTAATTTTGCACTGATTTTCTTTGTTTTGTCAGAGGCTTTTTTACCTTTCGCCTTTGTCTCTGCCTTCTTACCCGCTTTTTTATCCGTTTTCTTGCCATTTTTGTCTGAGCGACGGAATGCTGAATCAGGCTCGAAGTTTTTATCTCGGCTTACATCGCGTTTACCACGCGCGGATTTAGTGGCATTTTTGACTTCTTTTTTCATTTTATCACGGGCTGTTTTACCCGGATTTTTAGCTTTACGTGTCGTTGAAATCAACGCGAAATCAATCGTACGCTCATCCATATGCACGGCTTCAACACGAATTTCAACTTCATCACCAAGTCGATATGTGGTTCCCGATGATTCACCAATCAAACGTTGACCCACCGCATCATAGCGATAGTAATCGTTATCCAGCGTCGAAACATGCACTAAGCCATCAATGAACAAATCATTAAGGCGTACAAAGAAGCCAAAGCCTGTCACACTGGTAATCAACCCAGTAAACACTTGACCAACTTGGTCTTGCATAAAGTCACATTTTAACCAATCCGCCACATCGCGAGTCGCCTCATCGGCACGGCGCTCAGTCATTGAGCAATGTTCACCTAACTGCAACATACTATCCATATCGTAGTGCCAGCCACCTGTTGGCGTCCAACGATGATCGGTATGCCCCTGCTCTTTAGCCAGTAAGTACTTGATACCTCTATGCAACGTTAGATCGGGATAACGACGAATTGGCGATGTAAAGTGAGCGTAGGATTTTAAAGCAAGCCCAAAGTGACCTCGGTTTTCTGGATCATAAATGGCTTGCTTCATTGACCGCAAGATCATGGTTTGCAGCAACTCATGATCAGGACGGTCAGCCACTTCATTCATGACCTGTGCATAATCTTTCGGCTCCGGTTTCATTCCCCCCGGCAAGGTTAACCCTAACTCACTAAATACAGAACGTAAATTCATCACGCTCTCTTCTTTCGGGCGATCATGCACACGATACAATGCAGGCTCTTCATGTTTTTCAACAAAACGAGCCGCCGCAATGTTGGCTAAGATCATACACTCTTCAATCAGTTTATGAGCATCATTACGCTCTACAGGCTCAATACGCTCAATACGACGTTCAGCATTAAAGATAAACTTCGCTTCTTCAGATTCAAAAGAGATGGCCCCGCGGTCAATACGTGCATTATCTAACGTTTTATACAGAGCATGAAGCTGTTCAATATGAGGCACTAATGCTTTGTAGTGTTCGCGTAACTCTTCATCACCTTGCAAGATTTTCCATACTTTAGTGTAGGTTAATCTTGCGTGAGAGTTCATCACCGCTTCATAGAATTTATATGATGATAAGCGACCAGATGCCGACACGGTCATTTCGCATACCATACACAAGCGATCGACACCTGGATTCAGTGAACACAGGCCGTTTGATAACACTTCCGGTAACATCGGAACAACTTGTGATGGGAAATAGACCGAGTTACCGCGGCTGCGCGCCTCATCATCAAGGGCGGTTTGTTGACGAACATAATAGCTAACATCAGCTATTGCAACCCACAAGCGCCAGCCACCGCCTTTTTTCGGCGCACAGTGTACTGCATCATCAAAGTCACGAGCATCTTCACCATCGATAGTCACGAGTGGCAAATCACGTAAATCGACGCGGCCTTTTTTAGCAGACTCTGGTACTTGTTCATTTAAGTCAGCGACCTGCTTTTCCACTTGAGGGGGCCATGTATGTGGGATTTCATGGGTACGCAAGGCAATTTCGACTGCCATTCCCGTTCCCATACTTTCCCCTAATACTTCAATAATATGACCTACCGCCTGAGAGCGACGCTGTGGTCTCGTGATTAATTCAACCACCACCACGTTCCCCATTCGCGCGCCATTAATTTGGTCTTTAGGGATCAAAATATCGAAGCTTAAGCGGCTATCATCAGGCACAACAAACCCCATACCTGACTCAATAAAATAGCGACCAACAATTTGGTTATTACGAGGCTCAAGGACACGGACCACACGTACTTCTGTACGCCCTTTACGGTCCTGACCATAAGCTTGTGCTAAAATAACATCACCGTGCAATGCACGTTTCATTTCGTCTTGTGACAAATAGTAATCTTCTTTTTTACCTTCAACTCGCAAGAAGCCATAACCATCACGGTGACCTATTACTTTTCCTTTGAGGAGGTCTAAACGCTCAGGTAGTGCGTAACATTGGCGGCGGGTAAACACCAATTGCCCATCACGCTCCATTGCACGCAGGCGACGGCGTAATGCTTCTAACTCTTCTTCAGAAGAGAGGTTTAATAATTGTGCAATTTCTTCACGTTTTGCTGGAGCCGAGCGCTTAGTGAGGAGTTCGAGAATGAATTCTCTGCTAGGAATTGGGGAGTCGTATTTTTCTGCTTCTCTTTCCTGAAAAGGATCGCGTGACATCGTTACCTCCGTTGTCATCAGAATTTGTAATTACCGCATCATTTAATCAAGCAGTAATTGATAAAGCGGGCTGTTGTCTTTCACCATATCAGCCAGCGTATGTTTATCGAGTTCTTTTAAAAATTGTTGTATTGCCTGATGAAGCACACCCTTCAAACGGCAGGCTGGCGTAATATGACAAAATTCACCACTACAGTTCACCAGTGTCAGAGGTTCCAGAGCTCTTACTACATCCCCAACACGGATCGTTTCCGCGGGTTGGCCTAGGGTGATCCCGCCATTTTTACCTCGCGTTGCTTTAACATAACCAAGATGACTGAGCTGATTAATAATCTTAACCATATGATTGCGGGAGACTCCATAAACTTCAGTAACTTCTGTGATACTGGTCATTTTCCCTTCAGGAAGGGATGCCAAGTAAATCAGAGCACGTAACCCATAATCTGTAAAACTCGTTAGTTGCACAATCACCTCAAAATTTCGGCTTTGCCAATGGTTATCTGACCTTACCGACTTATTAATTTCAAATTGTAGCGACATCACACCCCGTTACTGTTTTATACCCAATAACTACGACGAATAACGCTTTAATTTGCAACCATAAGCGACCTTTTCATTCTAGTTTAGCTTACCACAAAGAGGTAATATCCCCTCAATAACAATACATATCTATGATTATTTGCCATTATGCGGTGTTTTATTGACATAATTTGACTAATAATATGTCAATAGCGAGTAATGCCATAACGCTAATCATACCTATAATAACATAGATTGCTAAGGCCACCCGTGGATTTGCACTATCTAAAAAGATATTAGAGTGAACCGAAAACCTATATATCACTTTTATCATCAATTCTTTTTAGTTTGCTCATTTTATAATAAGTCATCAGCACATTGAGGATATGATGTAGGATACTATGGAACAACTTGCTGAAATTTATAATGTTATCTCGAACAACACCCTATTAATGACCTCGCTTTTAGTCGTGATCCTGCTGCTCACTTGGTTTGTGGGAAAAGTGATTTTTTTGCGGTTTGCCCGACGGTTGCTACCGTTACTGACTAACTTAACCGATGATGACTTGATTGATGGTGTTGCGAAGAAAATAGCCTCGATTGTCGCTGTAACCTTGGTACTTTACCTTAATCAGTTGCTGCCCTCATTCTCCGATGAAGTCAATATAACCTTCAAAACCATTTGTTGGTCGCTCATTGTGATCAATGGTGCAGGGCTAGTCAATGATGGCCTTGATGTCTTTATTTTACGGCAAACGACCAGAACTTTGCATCGAAATAACTCCATCAAAGGGTATATTGAAATCGCCAAAATTATTGTTTGGATTATTTCATTTATCCTTATTATCGCATTAATGACGGACCAGTCACCTGTCATTATTATTTCCAGTTTTGGTGCAATCGCAGCGGTATTAATGTTTGTATTCCAACATACCTTACTGTCGTTTGTAGCAAATATTTTAGTTTCTAATGGGAAAGTCTTAAAACTTTATGATTGGATAGAGCTACCAAGTAGTAATATTAGCGGTGAAGTCATCGATATCGCACTGCACACCATCACCATTCGTAATTGGGATAACACGATTTCACGTATTCCGACTAAAGATTTTCTCACGGAGAAATACACAAACTGGCAACCCATGTTCTCTTCGGGTGGCCGTAGGATTAAGCGTAGTTTTTATATCGACCAATCATCAATTGAATTTGCAACCGAAGCGTTATTGAATGAATTAAAGAATACGGCACCACTGCGTAAAAGCCTAGAAACGATGCTCGAAGAGAAAGGCGAACTCGGTAATATCAATGAATGGATGATTGACAATGGCGTGACCAATCTCCAATTGTTTAGAAAATATATTTTAAATTGGATAAAAATGCGCGGGGATGTCAGAGCTGATATGTATTTAGTGATCAGAACCATGCCACCAACACCTAATGGTCTTCCTGTCGAAATATACTGTTTTACTCGTTCCACAACTTGGGTGGACTATGAAGAAGTGCAGTCGGAAATATTCGAGTACGTCAACGCATCCGCTAAATATTTCAAATTACGGATCTATCAACACCCATCCGGTAGCGATTTAGCCCATTTAAAACGTGATTAATTGATAAAAAAAACACCGAAATATTCGGTGTTTTTTCTCTAAACCTAAAGATTAGGCTCGATATTATTCAGCGTCAAACGGGTCGCGTAAGATCATCGTTTCAGAACGATCAGGACCTGTTGAGATGATATCAACCGGAACACCAGTCAACTCTTCAACACGCTTGATATAGTCTAACGCAGCTTGTGGTAACAGCGCTCTGTCTTTCACACCGAACGTTGTTTCGCTCCAGCCTGGTAATACTTCATAGACAGGCTCTAAACCTTCCCACTCATCAGCAGCTAATGGTGTTGTTTCAAGAACAGTACCATCTGGACGACGATAGCCTACACAAATTTTTACTTCTTTCAGGCCATCTAAAACGTCTAGTTTCGTCATACAGAAGCCAGACAGTGAGTTGATCTGAACAGCACGGTTAATCGCCACGATATCTAACCAACCCGTGCGGCGCTTACGACCTGTTGTTGCACCGAACTCTTGGCCTTTTTCACGTAGGAAATCACCCGTTTCGTCAAATAACTCAGTTGGGAATGGACCAGCCCCTACACGAGTAGAGTAAGCTTTAATGATACCCAAAACATAGCTTACATAACGTGGGCCTAAGCCTGAACCTGTCGCAACACCACCCGCGGTTGTGTTGGAAGAGGTCACGTACGGATAAGTACCGTGGTCAATATCCAATAAAGTGCCTTGTGCACCTTCGAACATGACTAATTCATTCTTCTGATGTGCTTTATAGAGCAGATCAGAAACATCAACTACCATGCCAGTCAGAATATCAGCGACTGCCATGATATCATCAAGGGTTTTCTGATAATCAACAGCGGGTTCTTTATAGTAATTCACCAACTGGAAGTTGTGGTATTCAACAATTTCTTTTAGTTTTTCAGCAAAGGTTGCTTTGTCAAACAGATCGCCAACGCGCAGGCCACGGCGAGCAACTTTGTCTTCATAAGCAGGACCAATACCACGACCCGTAGTACCAATCGCTTTCGCGCCACGCGCTTTTTCGCGCGCATTGTCTAATGCGATATGATAAGGCAGGATCAGTGGGCATGCTTCAGAAATACGTAAGCGTTCGCGAACAGGAACACCGCGATCTTCTAATTGCTTCATCTCTTTCATCAATGCGTCAGGCGCGAGTACGACACCATTAGCAATAATGCTGATGACATTTTCACGAAGAATACCGGATGGAATTAAGTGGAGAACGGTTTTTTCACCGTTTACAACAAGAGTATGGCCAGCATTATGGCCGCCCTGATAGCGAACTACATATTTAGCACGCTCTGTCAGCAAGTCGACGATCTTGCCCTTTCCTTCGTCACCCCATTGGGTGCCCAGTACGACAACGTTCTTACCCATTTCAAAATACACTCGGTTGCTTAAAAATGAATTCTACCATCTAAAATAATCTGTTCCAGTGATTTTTTGCACAGCAAAAAATTTTTTTCTGGAAAGCAAGAAAAAATGGCCTTTTTTATTTCTGTCATCAATCCAACTGATAGCGACCAGATTAGACAGTATTAGTTTTCCCTGAAAAATCTAATACTTAAAGAGACAGACGTAAAAAAAGCCCGCGAAGCGGGCTTTTCTTTATTAGCTTAACAGTTATTTTAATCCGTTGCACGCAACTTGGTTGGTGCTTTCATAAAGCGGAAGAAGTCTGTGTCTGGGCTTAATACCATCACGTCCTCACCGCTATTAAAGCTGTGCTCATAGGCACGTAAGCTACGGATAAAGGCATAAAACTCTGGGTCTTGGTTGAATGCGTCAGCAAACAGTTTTGTTGCCATCGCATCCCCTTCACCGCGTAGAGTCAATGCTGTACGTTCAGCTTCTGCTAACGTTTCAGTCACAGTTTTATCAGCCACCGCACGGATCTTCGTGGCTTCTTCTTGGCCTTGTGAACGATGCTGACGTGCAACCGCTTCACGCTCTGCACGCATACGCGCATAGATAGCCTCAGAAACTTCGTTCGGTAACTCAATACGTTTGATACGAACGTCAACAACTTCAATCCCTAAAGCAGCCATACTGTTTGCGTTAGCGACTAACGGCGTTAAGTTAGTCTCTTCTTCAACGCGCGCTGCCGCAGAAGCAATCTCTGCATCGACTTCCTTAGTCGATTCATCAGATGCTGAACCTACGTTCAGAGCTTCGCGTACATCAACAGTCAAACGACCACGTGAGTCTGTAATAATATCTTTAACACTCAGACGACCAAACTCAGAGCGCAAACGGTCACTAAACTTACGTTTTAAGAATGTTTCAGCTTGATCTGAGCTACCACCACCCGTTGCCACATAATAACGGCTAAAGTCAGTAATACGCCATTTCAGGTAGGAGTCTACCATCAAGTCTTTGTTTTCACTTGTCAAATAGCGGTCAGCTTGGATTTCCAATGTCTGAATACGCGCATCAAGCATTTTCACCGTTTCGATGAAAGGCACTTTAAAATGCAAACCTGGCTCATAAATGATAGGTTTATTGTCAGCGTCACGCACAACCTTACCAAAACGCAGCACAATACCGCGATCGGCTTGAGGGACAATAAAAATGGATGCGTAAGCGACTGCCAAAATAGCAATAATAATAACAATTAGCGAATTACGCATGATTATTGTCTCCCTACTCGAACAGTATCACCGCGCACATTACTGCTTTGCTGTGCAGGCTGAGTACCCGAAGATGATGAATTGTTAGTCGTATTTGGATTCATCACTTTTGGTTCTAAGCCCGTTTTTGGTGCTGCTGTATTGTTGTTATTACCACGCATTAATTGCTCTAATGGCAGTACTAACATGCTATTACTCTTATCATTAGCGATAACTTTACGTGTATTACTTAAAACACGCTCCATGGTATCAATGTAGAGTCGTTCACGGGTAATTTCAGGTGCTGCACGATATTCAGGCAACATTTTTGCAAAACTTGCAACCTCACCCTCTGCTTTAAAGACCACACTCGCCTTATAAGCTTCAGCTTCTTCGATCAGTTTTTGCGCATTACCTTTTGCCATTGGTAGCACTTCGTTCCGATAAGCATGTGCTTCACGAATCGTTTTTTGCTCTTCTTCCCGTGCTGCAATTACGTCATCAAAGGCAGCCTTAACATCTTCAGGCGGACGAGCAGCTTGGAAGTTAACATCGAGTACCGTAATCCCCATTTTGTATGGCTCTATCGTCGCTTCCAGATCCCTTTGTGTTACATCACGAATAAATGCTCGATTCGTTGTAAGCACTTGTTCCATCGCTGACTGACCGATTACGCCACGGACTGCACTATCAAGTGCCTGACGTAAGCTGTTATCAGGGTTAGTGACGCTGAATAGATATTCTTTAGGATTAGTCACACGATACTGCACGTTCATCTCAACGCGGATCACGTTTTCGTCTGAGGTTAACATCATACCATTCGTCGCTTGTTCACGAACGGTTTCAACGTTAACTGGAATCACTTTATCAATAAAAGTTGGTTTCCAGTTCAAACCAGGTCCGACAATACCACTGTATTCACCAAAGCGTAGTATCACACCTCGGTCACTTTCCTTGATGGTATAAAAACCTGAACCCGCCCATACAACGACGACTGCCGCGAGAGCCAATACACCAAAGCGACCGCTGATTTGGAATGGCTGTTTATTATCACCATCACCACCACCGCTGCCGCCTTTTTTACCGCCAAGCTTGTTGCTCAGCTTACGAAAGAGATCGTCGAGATCAGAAGCCCCACGTTTTCGACCACCTTTATTCCCGCCAGAGTTGCCGCCTTTATTGCCGCTTCCCCACGGATCGCGGTCTTGTCCGTCATTACCGGGCTGATTCCACGCCATGTTTTAGCTCCATATCTTTATGATTGATTTTTCGGGTTAAGAGCAACAAATAACTCTTAATATCAATTCCATTTCCTAGCGATATGTTAAATCACATAGCTAGGTAATTGTTGTTCCTGTTTGCACAAACGCTGCCAATCAACCATCGGCATACGCACCTCAAGGCCAATTGAACCATCTTCTTCCTGCCACTCGCGTTCAATGGCTTGGAGTTGATAAAAACGGCTACGTAAGCGGCCTTCACTCGGTGGCAAACGCATTTCAACGTGTGCGATTTCACCTGAAAGGCGTTCCGTCAATGCTTGTAGCAACAAGGGGATACCGTCACCCGTTTGTGCTGATACCCAGACACGAACAGGCTTGTTATCCTCATCTCTGTCGATACGCGGGATGAAGTCTTCCAGCATATCCACTTTGTTCATGACTAAAAGTGTTGGGATCTCATCTGCTTCAATTTCTTCCAATACACTTTCGACCGCGTGAATATTTTCATCCAAACGGCTATCTGCTGCATCAATAACATGGAGCAATAACGTTGCTTCACGCGTTTCCTGCAGTGTTGCTTTAAAGGCAGCAACCAAATCATGTGGCAAGTGACGAATAAAACCAACAGTATCCGCAAGTACTACTGGCCCAACATCTTCCACGTTAATACGTCTTAATGTTGGATCAAGTGTTGCAAATAGTTGGTCAGCAGCGTAAACATCGGAAGCCGTCATCCGGTTAAATAAACTTGATTTACCGGCGTTGGTATAACCCACCAGCGAAATTGTCGGAATATCCGCTTTATTTCGTGCTTGGCGCCCTTGCTCACGTTGTTTTTCTACTCGGCTGAGACGGGATAAAATTTGGCTAATTTTGCCCCTTAATAACCGACGGTCTGTCTCTAACTGAGTTTCACCAGGACCACGTAAACCAATCCCACCTTTTTGCCGCTCAAGGTGCGTCCATCCTCTTACCAAACGGGTCGATAAATGGCGTAACTGCGCTAATTCAACTTGAAGTTTACCTTCATGTGTCCGCGCCCTTTGAGCGAAAATATCTAAAATCACCCCTGTACGGTCAACGACCTTACATTGGCATAACCTTTCGAGATTACGTTCCTGTGCTGGACTCAGCGTATGGTTAAATAGCACCACATCTGCGCCACTTTCCTTCACAGCTTCAGCGATTTCTTCCGCTTTCCCTTCTCCAACATAATATTTAGGATGGGGAGACTTACGACTGCCTGTTACTATCTGTACAGGTTTCACACCCGCCGATGTCACGAGTGACTCAAATTCTGCCAGATTTTCAGTGTCCTTTTCTTGGGAGAAAAAGACATGCACCAATACAGCCAGTTCACCGCCTTCATACCTATCAAACAAGGGCTATAACCTCTTAGGCTTAATCACTAGAAATACAAAGGAAAAACACAGGTAAAGTCTCCCTACCCATGTTTTCCTTGAATTTTAACGCACAACTGGTATTACTCAGCAGCTTCGCCATCCTGTTGAGTTGAAGCACCAGAGTTGTAGTTACCATTACCCGCACCGCCAGTAGCACTGCCACTATGGTGAGAAACAGGGCGAGCAGGGACAACGGTAGAGATAGCATGCTTATAAACCATCTGACTAACCGTGTTTTTTAGTAAAATGACAAACTGGTCAAAAGATTCAATCTGACCCTGCAATTTGATGCCGTTAACCAAATAAATTGAGACCGGAACCCTTTCACGACGTAATGCGTTCAGGAACGGATCTTGCAAAGATTGCCCCTTAGCCATTCTATGTTTTCCTTATTTTGTTGTTTTTAAATGAGAACCTTTCGATTCCAAAAATTAACTACTCAAAAATTGCGCTTAGCGTTCTAATTGTACACAAACCATAGCTCTATGCACATACAACCTGCATAACAGCCTTAAGCGCTTGCTGTGGTTGTTCACTATCTAACCAATGAACATTTTCCCAGCTTCTCAACCAGGTAATTTGACGTTTTGCCAATTGGCGTGTTGCACAAATTCCCCGATAAACCATTTCATCATAATCTGTTTCGCCTTCTAGGTACGACCACATTTGCCGATACCCCACACAACGAATAGAGGGTAAATCAACATGGAGGTCACCCCGTTCATAAAGAGCACGAACTTCCTCTTCAAAACCGGCGTCTAACATCTGATGAAAACGTTGTTCAATGCGCTGATGTAAAATTTTACGATCTTGGGGCGCAATAGCAAATTGAAACACATTATAAGGTAATTCTTCACCTGCTGTTTGTGTCATTTCAGTCAAAGTTTGCCCTGAAATGAGATATACCTCTAAAGCTCGGGATAATCTTTGTGGATCATTAGGATGAATCCTCGCTGCCGCAACCGGATCGACCTCCGCTAAACGACGATGGATTTCACCCCACCCTTGCTGCTGTGCAATTTTTTCAATCTCAGCACGAGTAGCGGGATCTGCAGAAGGCAAAGGCGAAAGCCCCTCTAGTAATGCCTTAAAATAAAGCATTGTGCCCCCCACAAGTAATGGAATTTTACCTTGAGAAGTTATTTCCTCCATTACATTTAATGCGTCTCGCCGGAAATCAGCAGCGGAGTATGGTAAAGAGGGATCGAGTATATCGATCAGACGATGAGGCGCTTGACTAAGCTCCTCTGCATTTGGCTTCGCTGTGCCGATGTCCATACCACGGTAGATCAACGCCGAATCGACACTGATTATCTCAACAGGCAAGTGTTGGCGTAGAGCAATAGCTAACGCTGTCTTGCCTGAGGCCGTTGGCCCCATCAGGAATATTGCATTCGGTTTTTTCTGAGTTACAAGTTCACTCATTTGTTAGTGTAGCTACCACGGATTGTAAATTAATTAATTGTAATAATGTTGGTGACGGCTTTTTAACATACTGCGGGCAAAGCCGCTCAACATCAGCGAGTAACTGAACTGCTTGTGCTAAGCTCCAGCTTTCTTGTGTTTTTTCTTGTGAAACTGTTTTTGCAAGCCATTGAGCAATATCTTGACGAGATGCCTGCTCTTTTGTCGACAAAAAATTCAGTAAACCCGAAAAAAGCTGAGATAAATTTTGCGTTCTTAACGGTAACGATACCGCATGAATAGTTACTTTTCCATGAGATATCGTGGCTTCAATACCAAATAATGTCAATTGTTCCTTGTTACGCTGAAAAACCGCAATTTCATCAGAATTAAGTGATAATTTTAGCGGGATCAACAACGGTTGAGGTTTTAACGCTTCGCCATCAGGTGATAACTGAGCCAACTTCAGTAAATAATTTGCTTCTGATAAGGATAACAGGATTAGCCCTAATGAAGACTCAATTAATGCAAAGTTTTTTGCGTAAATTGTCAATACTTTGCCAAATGTGAAGTTATTGGTATTTTCTTCCACTGATTGCGAAGAAACTGCTGGAACATCTAATGGTTGCCGACTAGGAAATAGTGGCTTTTTATCTTCTTCAGCAACAGGAACAGACATCAATGCTTGGTACAGTTGCCCCGCTTTTCGGTCATAATGCGTATTAGAAGGCGTAAACGCGCTTTTTTCTCGACTAAAATGATTTGTTGATGTCGGCGATGTAGCCGCTACGGAAGGGGCTGAATGCGAACGACTACTGCCCGTGCTGTCATGTTGCTGTTGCGCCGTACGACTCGTCTCATTTTCATCGTTTTCATTGAGCGTGGATGATGACGAAAAGTAGTTGTCTCCCGCGGATGAACGATTAGTTAATTCATGGGTAACAGGTTCAATACCGGGCAACTCATCTGGCTCATGCGCATTTAATAAGGCCGTTCTCACACCTTGATAGATAAAATCATGCACTAGCCGAGCTTGGTGAAAACGCACTTCATGCTTAGCAGGATGGACGTTAACATCCACTTGTTGGGGGTCAATGGTCAAATAAAGGACATAGGCTGGCTGTTGATTATCATCAAGATGCCCTTCATACGCTTGGCGGATCGCATGGTTAATTAACCTATCGCGCATCATTCGACCATTTACATAACAGTACTGAATATCACTCACTGGCGTCGAAGACGGTGAAACCACCCAGCCTTTAATGCCAAGGTCACCATGCTCCCAAGATATCGCTAGCGCCCCCTGCATAAAACCTGTACCACAGATGTTTGCCAGCCGCCGCTCTTGTTGAGCTTCCCCTTTTGCAGCGCGGTACTGTTTCACCAGCTTCCCATTATGGTTCAAATTGATTGTCACATCAGGGCGAGAAAGCGCGATACGCCGGACGACCTCATCAATATGGCCAAACTCGGTTTTTTCGGTACGCATAAATTTGCGACGCGCTGGCGTATTGTAGAATAGATCAAGCACTTCTACGGTGGTGCCATTTGGGTGAGCGGCGGGTTTGACGGTCACCGCCATATCTCGCCCTTCCGCATAAGCTTGCCACGCCTCTGATTGCTCAGCCGGTTTTGATGTGAGCGTCAAACGAGAGACGGAGCTAATACTCGCCAGTGCTTCACCACGGAACCCCATACTCATGATGGCTTCTAGGTCATCTAACGTGGCAATTTTGCTGGTCGCATGGCGCGCTAACGCTAAGACCAGTTCATCTTTGCTGATCCCACTACCATTATCGCGAATACGGATCAGCTTCTCTCCTCCACGTTCAATATCGATGTCGATGCGTGTTGCACCTGCATCGAGACTGTTTTCAACCAACTCTTTAACCACTGAGGCAGGGCGTTCGACAACCTCGCCGGCAGCGATTTGGTTAGCAAGTTGGGGAGAGAGGATCTGTATTGCCATCACCATCCCCCTTAATTAGGTGCCGCTTGCAACGGATTTGCAAGGAAGTATTGCCGCAAACCTTGGTGGATAGCTTCGGCGACCTTCTCTTGATAGTCATTGGATTTAAGCAACTGCTCTTCAGCGCTATTACTAATAAACCCTGTTTCTACCAGAATTGAAGGAATATCAGGCGAACGCAAAACCCCAAGGCTGGCATGCTCTGGGCTACGTTTATGAATATTACCCACTTTTCTTAATTGATGGAGTACTTGTACCGCCACATCATAGCCAACCCGCTGTGAATGACCGAATTGTAAATCGAGTACCGCTTGGCTCAAGTAAGGGTCCGCACCACTTAATGCATCGCCTGCTCCACCTAATAGCTCGGATTGTTTTTCTCGTTGTTCCAACCAGTTACCTAATTCACTATTTGCACGTCGATTTGACAATACCCAAACAGAAGCGCCTCGCGCACTACTATTTGGTGCAGAGTCAGCGTGAATAGAAACTAACATGTTAGCCCCTTTCTTACGTGCAACATCTGAACGCCCACTGACAGAAATAAAATAATCACCATCACGGGTCATCGCTGGCTTGAACATAGGGTCAGCCTCAAGTTTTGCATACAGTTTACGTGCAACACTTAACGTAACATCTTTTTCTCGATAGCCGTTTTTACCAATCGCTCCGGGGTCTTTGCCACCATGCCCAGCATCAATAGCAATCACGACCTGTTTTGCCCCCTTGGGCATTGTTTTATTGGTTTTAACTGGTGCAGGTGCAACAGCTGGTCGCTGTGCCTGCGAATTCATTTTTAACGGTTTATCTTGCACCGCATTATTAGGCACTTGCATCGGTTGAGTCGTATTATTGAAAGACGTTGGTGCACGACTTTGCCCCGAGGAAAGCGTAAATACCACTTGATACTGCCCAGCGACTTGTTTCAGCGACGTTTGTACTTTTGCCGCTTTTGACAGTTCCAATACGATACGTTTGTGTCGGCTATCCGGTGGCTGGCTGGTACGAACCACTTTAACCAAATCACCAGCAGGCACTCTCATTGGTAGGCCGATAATTTCGCCATTTTGCTTAACATCAATAACTAGCCGCTCTGGCGAATGCAGGGGAAAATATTTGTAATCAGGCTTACCATCCATGAAGGATAGTGTCACCTGTGCATTTGATGGGCTATTATCAACCTGTATGTTCGATAAGGTCGCCGCCTGTACAGGTCGTGCAACTAACCATAATGCAACAATCATCAACAGCAATAAGAAGGAGAAAAAACTTCTTTTTGTTATTTTTCTCGGCAATGCATTCGTCATGAGCAATATATCCCTTAGAGTGCTTGTAATTCTTCTAACAACGACTCCCCATTTGCAGAAAAAGCAATAAAGTGAGCCTGACGCCCTTCATCCTGATAAGTCAAATGGAGTTCAAGATCCGCTTCTGGCAGAAAACCTTTGCCTTGTTGAGGCCATTCCACTAAACAGATCGACTCAGGGGAAAAATAGTCTCGGATCCCCATAAATTCCAATTCTTCTGGATCAGCTAAACGATAAAGATCAAAATGAAAAACCTGCCCATCAGGAAGATCATAAGGCTCCACAAGCGTATACGTCGGGCTTTTTACGTGACCTTGGTGCCCGAGTGCCTGTAAGAAACCGCGACTAAATGTCGTTTTGCCAGCGCCCAAATCGCCATACAAGTTAATCACGACGCCTCGTTGACAGGCATTTGCGACAGCGCGCCCTAGCGCCACTGTTTGCTCTTCGTTGGCAAGTTGTAAAATACGTTCTTTCATGGAAAGTTCAATCAGCTATAGTAAGGAAAAATAGATCAATATAGATATAATGACTATATTAACCTAAGCCGATCCATTTTTCTTAAATAACATTACAGAAATATTTAGATAGTGGATATCAGATAAGCGACTAATCCTGTTACATCACACAACAAGGCATCAGTGATGATTTTGTGAAATCACGGGATCATGGTAAAGTGCCCCTGCAATTTCACTCAGCTTAGCATCAATATAAAATCTAATGGCAACACATCTCGATCTCAACCTTCTTGCACAAAATATCAAACAATGGGGGAGTGAAGTTGGCTTCCAGCAAGTCGGTATTTGTGACACTGACCTTTCCCTTGAAGAGCCAAAATTACAGGCATGGCTCGATAAGCAATACCACGGTGAGATGGCGTGGATGGCACGCCATGGGATGATGCGAGCAAGACCTCACGAATTACATCCCGGCACATTGCGCGTGATCAGCGTGCGTATGAACTACCTGCCTGCAAAAGCAGCTTTTGCCAGCACATTAAGTAACCCTGAATTAGGTTATATTAGCCGCTATGCACTAGGTAGAGATTACCATAAGCTATTAAAAAAGCGCTTGAAAATGCTCAGTGATCGCATCTTGGCATACTGCCGAGAACATATCTGCTCTGACGATCTCAATTTTCGCCCATTTGTCGACTCTGCCCCTATTTTAGAACGCCCTCTCGCCGTCAAGGCAGGCTTAGGCTGGACAGGCAAGCATTCGTTGATCCTTAATCGTGAAGCTGGATCGTGGTTTTTTCTCGGTGAACTTTTAGTTAATTTACCTCTTCCTATCGATCAACCTGTTGAAGAGCAGTGTGGTCGCTGTGTGGCCTGTATGACCACTTGCCCTACCGGCGCGATCGTTGAACCTTATGTCGTCGATGCTCGCCGCTGCATTTCTTATCTAACCATTGAGCTTGATGGCCCGATCCCGGAAGAGTTTCGCCCACTGATGGGGAATCGGATCTACGGCTGTGATGACTGCCAATTGATCTGCCCTTGGAACCGTTTTTCACAATTAACCGATGAAGAAGATTTTAGCCCAAGACGCGTATTACACACGCCCGAACTTCTTGAACTATTTAGCTGGGATGAAGAGACTTTCCTAAAAGTGACTGAAGGTTCAGCAATTCGCCGCATTGGTTACTTAAAATGGCTCAGAAATATCAGTGTCGCGTTAGGCAATGCCCCCTATCAGGACACGATTGTCAACGCATTGCACTCACGGTTAGGCATGGGGGAGATGTTGGATGAGCATATCCAATGGGCAATACAACAACAATTACAGCGCCGAGAAGAAAACCAAGTAACTATTCAAACTTCACAGCAGAAACGCCTTGTACGCGCCATATCTAAAGGTTTACCTAGGGATGCTTAAAAATAATACACCCCTATACTGCAAACGAATAAAAATCAACTCCGTGTGAATAAAATAAAAAATTGCTTAGCTGACAATAGGTAAAGAATTTGCAAGCTAGGTTAGCCACATTTTAAACAAAAATATTTACTATTAAATTCAGTAAGATATCTATCACCACGAAGCAATAGCTTTTTGGAACATGTGCGATTACCTATCATGCTATCCTGTGGATAACTCGGTGCATTAAAGTATTACAGACGCGTAAAAGCACCACAGCATTGATGATAGGTTGTGGATAACTTATTAATGATAGGAAATTAAATAAGTCCTCTTTTTTACTACTCTCAGCAAAATTAAAGCGCTTAAAACACAAGGTTGGTACAAAAAAGTCACTGAAACTGCAAAAATCGGATTTTTTGTTTATTATTACAACTGAAATTATAACAATTTGGATACTTATTGATCGCCCCTATTGGTCAGGGGGTGGCTATTCTATGGCGACAAGTTAATGAATGCAAGCAGAAAAAACCGCAAGATCTGAAAAAGATCCCAAAGAGTGTGATGATCATCACTCTCTGCCGATCATCACTAAAAGAAAAGCATTTGTTGATGAATAAACAGATTCGAACGCAATTCACCTAGTGCATCAAATAGGTGTCTTTTCTTAATGAAAGCAGTTGGATTTTTAACAATAAGAGGTAAGAGACTAAGGATTTT